>NZ_JAVJUY010000125.1:0-19163 GCF_040220315.1 Fulvivirga sp. | reverse complement strand
CGAGTTCGACCCCGACCTGACGCAGGACTTCGTCCGCGTGGGCGGGAAGGCCTCGTACTTCCTGGGCGACAACGCCTACGTCTTCGGCGGCGCGAGCATTACTCTTGCTATATAACTGCAAATCAACTCATTACCTATTACATTAATGGCTTTTGCAGTAATAGATATTACATCGCCTACTATGGCAGGTGCCAAATGCTCAATAGTTAATTTTGTTCCAATACCTTCCTCATCATCCAATTTATATTTCAGTACAAACTGGCGAGAAGACCATTCAATTTCTCGAGCTAAAACATAGGTAGAGCATACAGGATGAACATCATTCCCATCAAAATTTGGGACATCTGATGGCTTGACCTGATATTCTATTGTTGCCTTCTCCCCTATTTTTAATCCTTTAAGCATAGCTAAAATTTCATTCTTGGGTCGGGCGATGTAGTTAATGGCTCAAATTCACCTGCCAGATATTTGTAATGCGCGGCCATAGCAATCATCCCAGCATTATCTGTGCAGTACTCAAAATCAGGAATGTACACATTCCAGTGGTGTTCGTTCGCCAGTTCATCCAATCTCTTGCGTAAGCCGGAGTTGGCAGACACCCCGCCAGCTATGGTTACTTCTTTGATATTGAATTTATCAGAAGCCCTGATGAGCCTTTTTGTAAGCATATTTATCAAACACCTCTGCAAACTGGCGCAGATATCATTCATGTTCTTCTTCACAAAATCCTCATCTTCTTTGAGCCTGTCCCTTAAAAAATATAAAAATGAGGTTTTTATACCACTAAATGAGAAATCAAGCTCCGCTACGTCTGAATCTGGAAAATCAAAAGCTTGTGGGTTGCCATTCTTGGCATATTTATCAATTAATGGCCCTCCAGGGTATGGTAAATCCAACAATTTAGCTGACTTGTCAAAAGCCTCTCCTACAGCATCATCCTGAGTTTCACCAACAACCTCCATATCAAGGTAATCTTTTACCAAAACAATTTGTGTATGACCACCAGAAACCGTTAAACATAGGAATGGAAACATAGGTTTGGGATCATCGATAAAATGAGCCAAAATATGTGCCTGCATATGATTTACGCCAATCAATGGAATGCCGAGGCCTTGAGCTAGCGATTTAGCAAACGATGAACCTACCAACAAAGCTCCAAGCAGACCAGGGCCTTTCGTAAAAGCTATGGCATCTAATTCTTCCTTTTTCACACCACTGCCTTTCAAGGCTTCTTCAACCACCGGAACGATATTCATCTGATGTGCCCTGGACGCCAATTCCGGAACCACTCCCCCATAATTTTCGTGTACGGATTGCGTTGCTATTATATTATTAAGTACTTTGCCTTTTTTGATTATAGCAGCGGAAGTTTCGTCACATGATGATTCTATCGCAAGTATAGTGGGGTTCATTTTTTAAAATTTGGCGCAAGTTATCAAAAATCGATTTGTCAAGACAGTTTTATGGCTCGCCTTGTCTTTATTGCTACTTCTATTTGCCACGGCAGGAGCAATACAGTTCCCCTATGTGCAAACAAAACTCGTTAATTATTTAAATGAGAAAATTTCAGCAAAATTAGGCTATAATATTTCATTACAACACATATCTATTTGGTGGTTCGATAGCATTGATATTGAAAATGTAAAAGTTATAGATCCGGAAGGAAATATAATGATTAGTGCAGCCAAAATTGAATTGGATTTTGACCTTACAAATCTATTAGATAAAGAAAATCATCACTTAGATGATATTATCATAAACAAAGCAGATGTATACCTTACTAAGGTATTTACAGATAATGATACATTAACAACTCTAAATATTAATGACTTTATAAGAAAAGTGAAGGATGCCACACGGAAAGAAGGTGCTAAATCCAGAGTATATATTTCCTGTGATGACATCAATATTTTCAAATCTAAATTTCGATATAATGATCAGTTGAGGGACTCATTAAAAGATCGGTTTGATTATTATCATTTTGATATTGATAGTATAAATGGCCATTTCGAGAACATTTATACGGTTAGCGACACGTTCGGTTTAAAGGTAAATTCACTCAAAGCGTACAACAAAAACACCAAAATTAAGATCGATCAATTGAAATCATCTTTTGCAGTATCACAGAGCGCCATGCTTTTCGATGATCTGGAACTTAAAGTTGGTCAGAGTATTATAAAAGATTCTATCAGGTTTGATTATACAAGCACTGCTGACCTGAGTGACTTTAATAATAAAGTACTTATAAACGCTTCTTTAAATAACTCAATAATTCATACTAACGACCTATCTGATTTTGTTCCGCAACTCAGAAGTTTAAATGAAAAGTATACCGTTACCGGTAATTTTAATGGACTTGTGCGCTCATTTTTATTCAGTAATGCCTCCATTTCTTTTGGCAGTGGCACAACCATTCGAGGAAAAATTAGAATGACTGGCCTACCTGATTTTGATGAAACCTTTATCGATTTTGACCTTAACAATTCTTACATCACAACAAGTGATATTCAACCCTACTTAAAAGAAAAAACTTTCAAACGACTTCAGCCTTTAGAACATATAAGTTTTACAGCGGAATTTTTAGGTTTCCCGAGCGACTTTGTTGCCTTAGGCACCTTCTATACTCAATTTGGCAGAATAGATTCAGATATCAATTTAAAAATTTCTGAAGATATCAGTAAGTCATCTTATAGTGGTCGGTTATCAATGCAAAATTTTGACCTAGGGGGCTACTCGGGTAATGAACTTTTCGGGGCTTTATCAGTGAAGGGAAATATTAAGGGTTCCGGATTCACCATTGAAACCGCAGACTTCAAACTAAATGGGACTATTGAAACCGTTGGAATTAATAACTACGAGTATCAAAACATTGTCACGAATGCGCGATTTGCGAAAGAATTTTTCGAGGGTAGTTTAAATGTAGATGACCCCAACCTTAAACTGGATCTTACTGGTGCCATTGATTTAAGAGGCGGACTAAATTTCTTTAATATTAAAGCTAAAATTGATACAACAGATTTGCAAGCATTAAACCTAACTGACGAAGAAATGCTCATAAAAAGTGAAGCCGATGTAAATGCAAGAGGTTTAAAAATTGATGAGATCTTGGGGGCGGCAAACCTTGGTAAGACTTTCCTCAAGTACAGAAATAATTCAATACAGATAGATTCATTGTCACTCATATCTGATAGAGACGAAGAGCAAAGAATCATACTTTTAAAGACTAACTTGCTAAATGCTACTGCATCTGGCGAATTTGAAATTACACAGCTATACAAAAGCTTAAAAGATTTAATTAAAGAGTATCAACTAAGCCTGAAAAATAACAGTACTGAAATCAAGAAATACTATTTAGCCAAAAGTGTTAAAACCGATGATTATAATGTTGAATTTGACATCAATATAAAAAATTTAAACCCGCTTTTAGAGGTATTTGCTCCAGAAGTATACATATCTCCAACAACAAAACTGATTGGTAGTATTACAGGGGGGTATACTTCAATAATATCATTAGAATCACGAATTGATAGCCTTATAATAGGTAAGAACGTATTTGCAGAAAATGATTTACAAATTAACATCTCTAAAATCTCTGACAGTACCAATGTACTTGCCATGGTATATGCTGCTTCTGAAAAACAAGAGTTTTCGAAAGTGAAAAGTCAAAATATGATTTTTGAAGGAATATGGGATAACAGGCATATCGACTACGATTTTGAAATTGAACAAACAGATTATCCGAACAATGCGCTACTCACTGGTTCTGTAGATTTTTTGAAAGATTCCGTTGAATTTAGGTTTAGCCATGCCGACTTGAAAATTCTTGATGAAAATTGGAGTATAGAAAAGGATAATAAAATCACCATGTCAGGCAAGTCAATCTCCTTTCAAAACATTAAGTTATACAGCAAGAATCAAAGTGTTTCGTTAATCGGTAAAGTTGCAGAATCGCCAGACGCTTTGTTAGAACTAACCATAGATAGCCTTGAATTAGATAATCTGAATACAGTACTCAATAAAAATATAGATGGTAAAGTAAATGGATATGCCAGTATTAAAAATGTATATTCTGATTTATTAATTGATAATAACATAGTAATCGATGCATTAAAAATAGACGACTTTCTAGTTGGAAATGTTATTTCGCGAATTAACTGGGATAATATTAAAAAAGAAAGCCAGGTCCAATGCACATTAAACAGACTCGGGTATAAAATTTTGGATTTAAATGGGACTTATTCGCCAAACAATGTTACCCCTTTAAAACTAAAAGCTTATTTAAATAATACTGAACTTAAGATTATCGAACCCTTTCTTTCTGGTTTCTTCACAAACATCTCTGGTAAATTAAATGGCGAAGTATTGATTACAGGCACTCTAGAAAAACCCAATTTAAATGGTAACGGAACAATTGAGAATTCCCACTTGCATGTTAACTATTTAAATACCGATTATGATTTTAATGGTGAATTCTATCTTAGCTCAAATAAAATAGGATTTAGAAACATTAAATTAACTGATATTGAAGGGCAAAGTGGAAACCTGAATGGATACATAACACACGACTATTTTAAGAATATGTCTATATCAATGAATGCCGATTTTCAGGACTTTCAAGTGCTGAATACAACCAGCAAAGATAACAGCCTATTTTATGGAAATGGTGAAACTACAGGTACCATATCCTTCTACGGGCCACTCAACAATATGAACATAACGGCTAATGCACGCACAGAAAAAGGTACAAAAATATACATCCCCATTGGCGATACTGAAACCATAGAAAAAGAAGAGTATATCAATTTTGTTGATTTCGGTAAAGACCTTAACACACTGGTGCAAGAAGAAATTGAATCGATAGACTTAAGAGGTATTAAACTCGACTTTGATTTGGACATAACAAACGATGCCTATTGTGAAATTATATTCGACATAAAGTCCGGTGATATTATTCGAGGTAGAGGTAATGGTGATATTAAAATGGAAATAGACACCAAAGGAGAATTTAACATGTTTGGTGATTTTAACATTGAAGAAGGTGGGTATAATTTCACTCTTTATAACCTCATTAATAAGGAATTTGAAATTCTACCAGGAAGTAAAATATCCTGGTATGGCGATCCTTATCAAGGTATTTTAGATATTAATGCTACTTACAATCAATTGGCTTCTTTTCTACCATTATTATCCGACCAACAACTTGGTGGCGATACAGACCTAAATGATGTTATTGAATTAAGAAGGAAATATCCAGTGAATGTTCTCCTGGAGATTGATGGGGCTTTATTGTCGCCAAGTGTTGATTTTGATATTACAACGGGTACGCTACCAAGAAACATTCAGTTGCCTAATGGCGATCCTGTAGATTTAGAATTCGAGTTTTTAAAATTTAAAAATAGCATTGACGAACAAGAGTTAAAAAGACAAGTGTTTAGTTTAATTGTACTTAGAAAATTCTCTCCTCAGCAATCGTTTAATACAGGAGGATCTATCACGAGTAGTGTAAGTGAATTACTATCTAATCAACTCTCTTATTGGATTACCCAAGTAGATGAAAACCTGGAGATAGACGTTGACTTTGGAAAATTAGACCAGGAAGCATTCAACACATTTCAATTAAGATTATCCTATTCGTTTTTTGATGGCAGGCTTCGAGTAACCAGAGATGGTGGCTTTACCAATCAGGCAAATAAAGCTGATGTATCAAGTATAGCTGGAGACTGGACCGTGGAATATTTGCTTACTGAAAATGGGAAATTCAAAGTGAAGATGTACAATCGTACAAACTACAACCCCATTAACCCATCAGAACAAAATCAGAATACTGTTACTACAGGTTTTAGCTTAATACATACCCAAAGCTTTGATGAAATTAAAGACCTGTTTAAAAAGAGCCGTGAGAATGCCAGAGAAGAGAACGAAGAAGAGGAAAGTGAGGACGATACAGATATAAATGCCAAGGCCATTATTCCCGAAGAAGATGAGGCCGATTAAGCGCTATATTTTACTTGTAGTACTATCTCTTTCATTCAGCAAAACCTTTTCGCAGGATTCTACCAGAAATAGGCTTAAACCTCTACTCATTGCCAGTTCAGCAACATATGCCACAAGCTTAATATTATTAGATCAACTCTGGTATGCCGATTTTGAACGTGAGGGTTTTCATTTTTTTAACGATAATAAAGAATGGAAACAAGTAGATAAAGTAGGGCATTTCTATTCAGCATTTCACATAAGCAGTGCCTCTTACAAATTGCTTCGTTGGGCGTATCAGGAAGAAAATAAATCAGTTTTTTGGGGCAGCATTGCCAGTGTTATTGCCTTAACACCGATTGAAATATTTGACGGGTTTTCAGCGGAATATGGCGCTTCTTATGGCGATATTATTGCCAATACAGCGGGAGGTTTACTATTCTATGGACAGCAAAAAGCCTGGGGTGAAATTCGCATACATCCTAAATACTCTTTTAATAGAAGTGAATATGCCGAACTTAGACCTGAAATATTGGGTAAAAATCTTAACGAAGAGCTCTTGAAAGACTATAATGCCCAAACCTTCTGGCTTTCTGTGGATTTATCAAAATTCAATACTAAATTTCCAAAATGGCTAAATATTGCATTTGGCTACGGTGCCCAAGATATGGTTTTTGCCAACGATGAATCTAATAAATCAGCAGGATTTAATCCACAAAGACAGTTTTACCTTGGGTTGGATCTTGATTTAAATGAATATAAGACCAGGTCAAAAACACTAAATACCCTAATATATTTTGTGAATATGATTAAGATTCCGAGTCCAACATTGGAGCTGCGAGATGGTAAATTCTATTTTCATTCATTTTATTATTGAATCCAATTAATTAACTTACTTAATCAAACTAAAACCAACCAAAAATGGATCTTAATGCATTTATGGAGAGTTATGCCGATGAAATTGGCGGCACCTATTCCGAATACGATATTAGAACTTCAATAATTATTGTTCCACTACCTGATGAACGTTTTCAAACTGTATTAGGCAAGTTAAAGCATAGTCAGCGATATGATAGGCTTGGAATCGAATTTTCTTCCAAAGTATGTCAGTATGAAGATGGTTTAGATCTAAAATTATTACTTACAGAGAATGCGAATTTAAATCATGCCAAATTTGCTATCGTAGAGGATTTCATTCATGTGGAAGCTTCAAGCTTTGTTGAATCAGCTACAGAAGAAATACTTAAAGAAATAATTCAGGAAGTTGCAAATGTTGCTGATGAGTATGAATTTAAATTAACAGGGGCAGACGTTCACTAAAACTCAATTCGCAGCTTCATAACTAATTTTATTAATTACTTTTGCAAAGTAAGTCGTCTTGCCGTGTCCCGATACTATCGGGATAAGGAAAGTCCGGGCAACATAGAGCATCGTGCTTCCTAACAGGAAGGTGCTGATCTTTGCATCAGCAACAGAAAGTGCCACAGAAAATAAACTACCCATTCCCGATAGTTATCGGGAAGGGAAAAGGTGAAAAGGTGGGGTAAGAGCCCACCGGTTTGGTAGTGATGCCAGATGCGAGGTAAACCTCACGAGTTGAAAGACCAAATAAGCTGGTATTTGAGGGCTGCTCGTCCAAATCAGTGGGTAGGTCGTTTGACCCTGACGGTGACGTTAGGGCTAGATAAATGGCAAGAATCCGCCTTTTGGTGGATACAGAACCCGGCTTATAGACTTACATTTTTTATCATCATAACACGATCTAATGGCTAAAATTCTAATCATTGATGACGAGCAAAGCATCAGGAATACACTCAAAGAAATTTTAGAATACGAAAAATATACCATTGAAGAAGCCAAAGATGGCGAGGAAGGGCTAAAACTTCTGCTGAAAGAAAAATTTGATGTAGCGCTTTGCGATGTAAAGATGCCTAAAATGGATGGGTTAGAAGTTTTAGAAAAAGCCATTGAAGAAGGTATTGATACGCAATTTATCATGATATCTGCACACGGCACCATTGAAACAGCCGTAGAAGCCACTAAAAAAGGTGCCTATGATTTCATTCAGAAGCCACCAGATCTAAATAGATTATTAGTTACTATCCGAAACGCCATGGATAAGTCCACTTTAGTAAAAGAAACCAGAGTATTGAAGAAAAAGGTTTCTAAGGGTTCTATCATTGTGGGCGAGTCTAAACCCATTGCAGAGATAAAAGAAACAATTCAAAAAGTAGCGCCAACAGATGCAAGAGTACTTATAACTGGTGAGAACGGTACAGGGAAAGAATTGGTTGCAAGACAATTGCATGAGATGAGCGCTCGTTCTAAAGGCCCACTCATTGAAGTAAATTGCGCTGCCATACCTTCAGAGTTAATAGAAAGTGAACTCTTCGGTCATGAAAAAGGATCATTTACGTCTGCTGTAAAACAACGTATTGGTAAGTTCGAGTTGGCAAATGATGGTACCTTATTTTTAGATGAAATTGGTGATATGAGCCTTTCTGCTCAAGCAAAGGTTTTACGGGCACTACAGGAAAATAAGATTACCCGAGTAGGTGGCGACAAAGAAATAACAGTAAACGTTCGAGTGGTAGCAGCTACCAATAAAAATTTAAAAGAAGAGATTTCTAATAAGAATTTCAGAGAAGATTTATATCATCGCTTAAGTGTTATTCTTATCAAAGTTCCGCCTCTCAGAGCAAGATCGGAAGATATTCCTCTTCTTACTAATAAGTTCTTACAGGATATTGCGGCCGACTATGGCACAAAACCAAAAACCATTACCCCTAAAGCCGTTAATCTACTCCAAAGACTTGAATGGACCGGTAACATACGTGAATTACGAAATGTTGTCGAGCGTTTGATAATTATGGGAGGTGATGAAATTAGCGAACAAGATGTCACTAAAAATACGTAATAGGTAAAAAGGAAAGAGAATTAGATTCTTTCCTCTTCCAATGCCACTTCTTTCTTTTTTACATCCTTTTTAGAATAAGTCGAGCAGGTGTACTGCGTACAAGCAGACATTCCGAAAACTACTAAAAGGAACAAAGCAAATCTTAATTTCATCACGTAGTGGTTTTATTTTAAAGCCAAAAGATACCTTAAAAGTATTAAACAATAATCATTAAATCAAAAGAAAATGTAATTGATCACAAATATTTAATCTAAAACATCAAGTTACAGCCTCTTAATTCAGAGTTATCATAACGTCCTACTATTTCAAAAAATTCCCCGTTCATTCTCCCAATGTCCTGAGTTTCAATGAATGAGCAACTGTATAGGTTTACTAAATCAATAATATTAACGCCTCCTTGTCTTATCGAATTAGAAATGCTAAATGGATCATACATATCTCGCAATATAATTTTCATAGTACCAGCTGGTTTGTACAAACCGTTGCCTGATGAATAAGCCTGAGACAAAAGTTCTGTCATTCCATATTCCGAATAAACAGTAGAAACTTTAAAGGCCTTCTTTAATTGCTCATGCACCTCCATACGAGTAAGTTCTTTTCTTCTACCCTTCATTCCTCCGGTTTCCATCACAATATGGTTTTTTAAATTAATTTGATATCGATCAGCTAAATCAAGCAAGGCAAAAGTTACTCCAATCAATAGAATAGGTCTCCCCGAATGTTTAGCAGTTTTGATATCTTGTATTAATTTATCGTATTCATTGAGATAAAATCCTGAAATCCCTGACCTACTTGCCTCAATTAAAAATTTTACCATTTGCACTAGCGATGAATTGCCTCTTTCCAGGTAAGAAGGAAGTAGTGCCATAATATGATAATTAGAAGGGTCACCAAAAAAACTTTTGAAAATTTGCAGGGCATTTAATTTGTAGAAATCGACAGTCTTTACATGGTGTTTTGATGTAATTTGACCTGTAGTACCACTACTTTCAAAAATCGTTTCTTCTTTCCAAATGCCAGTCTTTATGGTATGATTCTTGAAAAACTGAATAGGAAGGAACGGTATTGACTCAATTCGGTTGATCTTATTAACATTTACACCGAGTGAAGAAATATATTGATGATAAATAGCGTTATTTTTGTATTGGTACTTAAAAACCTGAAGTGCCAATTTTTCGAATTCGTTATCAGAAGCCTGGATTAATTTTTGCTCAAAACTTTTATCAATGTCCAATCGTTGTGTACTTTAAGGCTGTGAATTTATGAAAAAGACTTTTTTTTATACCCTGTTTATTATTACGGTTGCTTCTTGTACCGAAGCCCCAGAATTTCCTAATACTCCAAAAATAGAATTTAATGACATTATTTTTAAGAATTTGGGTGATGATGCTGATAGCCTGATCGTGCTTGTTGATTTTGAAGATGGGGATGGGGATTTGGGTTTAGGATCTACAGAAATCACTGATGAGTTTAGTCAAAGGATTTACTTTAATAAAGCAAATGGACAACCAATTTTTTTACCTTCAAATGAAGATGAAATCACAGAACAGGAGCTAAATTTTTATTTAAACAATTTAATGATTTTTGCTGATAGGTCAGTAATTGACACTTTGCCCGATTATTTGGGCGACCCTATCTGTCTAAATTGGAACACAAATGAGATTGAATTATTAGTTAGGTTTAATGATCAGTCTAGGGCTAATGTCATACTAAAGGACACAGTTTATTTTCAATTCAATAATCGATATAATAATTTTCTAGTTGATTTCTACATCGATAATGGAGCTGGTTTTGAAGAATATGATTGGAGATTAGAATCGAATTGTATTGAGGGGTTTGACGGCCGATTTCCAATCTTAAATGAATCGGGTAAAGAAAAGGCTTTGGAGGGCACTATCCGTTATGGTATGACCTCATTCGGATTTGAACCTATATTAGGTGATAAGCAAATTAAACTTGCTATTACAATAATCGACAGGAGAGGTAACTATAGCAACAGAATAGAAACTCCTCCTTTTAGGTTATCAGAAATTGATTAATAGATATCCGGATAATTTTCCGGATCAGCCTCAGCGATAAGATCATACACCTTGTCAAATACTTCTTCAATATTCGGTTTGGAGAAGTAGTCACCATCAGATGAATAAGCTGGTCTATGCTCTTTTGCTGTAATTGTTGTTGGTTTCGAATCCAGATACTTATAGGCACCTTGCTCCTCCAACACTTTCTGTAAAATAAATGCAGAGGCACCACCTGGCACATCCTCGTCTGCTACTACCAATCGATTGGTTTTCTTAACAGATTCTACAATAGCGTGATTCAAATCAAAAGGAATTAATGATTGAGCATCTATCACCTCACAAGAAATGCCATACTTCTCTAATTGATCAGCGGCATCCATCACAATTCTGCACATAGAGCCATAAGTAACTATGGTTACATCAGTTCCTTCTTTCAACACCTCCACTTTACCGAGTGGAACAGTAAATTCACCTACATTGGATGGTATTTGCTCCTTCAAACGATAACCATTAAGACACTCGATAATTAGCGCAGGATCATCTGATTTAAGCATGGTATTATAAAAACCAGCTGCTTGCGTCATGTTTCTAGGAGTTAATACATATATGCCTCGTAAGCTATGCAGTATCATCCCCATCGGTGAACCTGAATGCCAAACACCTTCCAATCTATGACCTCTTGTCCTTATTATTAATGGCGCTTTCTGGCCACCCTTGGTTCTATATTGCAAGCATGCCAGGTCATCAGATAAAATCTGAATGGCATATAGGAGATAATCTAAGTATTGTATTTCAGCAATTGGTCTCAGCCCACGTAAAGCAGCACCAATTCCTTGACCTATAATTGTACACTCTCTAATTCCAGTGTCTGTTACTCTGTTAACACCATGCTTTTCCTGCAAGCCAGCAAATGCCTGATTCACATCACCTATTTTCCCTACATCCTCACCAAAAGCAAATACTTTTGGATCTCTTTTCAAGGCCTCATCAAAACAAGCCTGCAGCACTTCCCTCCCATCAACTTGTGATGCACCATCATCAAAAATGGCATCGATCACTTCTACGTTTAAAGCAGAGTTTTTGCTTGTGCTATATAATTTCGAATTATACTGATCGAAATAAGTTTCATCAGCGTTTTTAAGCCAATTAATTAAAGGTGTTTTAACAGATTTAGACTCCGTTCTTAAAACTCTTAGTGCTTTTTTAACTGCCCTGTAGCTATCAAGTTTAATCGGGTTCACCGTTTTCGACAACTCCTCTCTGATAGATTTCAGTTCATCTATGTTAGTATTTATTTTTTCTGACACCTCATCTAGAGACGCCAATGCTGCATCGAAATCTATCTTTAAAGATCCATTAAATGCCTTCCATGCTGCTTCTTTCGCTTCTTTCGCTGATTTTTTAGCCTCCCCTTCAATACCATCTAGTTCTTCAGCATCGGCTAAACCTTCATTTAATATCCACTTTCTGAATTGTAAATTACAGTCATATTCAGCTTCCCATTCTAGCCTTTCCTTAGATTTATACCTTTCGTGCGAACCTGAGGTAGAATGGCCCTGTGGCTGAGTTAGCTGTTGAACATGAACCAATGTGGGCACATGTTCTTCTCTTGAAATAGCTGCAGCCTTTTCATAGGTATCAATTAGTGCTTCATAATCCCAACCATTAACAGTAAAAATCTCATACCCGGCATGTTTTTTATCTCTTTTAAATCCATCCAAAACAGCTGATATGTTGCCCTTGGTTGTATGATATTCTTTAGGTACTGAAATACCATATTCATCATCCCACACAGAAACCAACATAGGCACTTGTAGTACGCCCGCAGCATTTATTGATTCATAAAACATTCCTTCTGAGGTTGAAGCGTTTCCAATGGTACCAAACGCCACTTCATTACCATTCACACTAAATCCTTTCACCTTCTTTAAGGCAGGCACTTCCCTGTATAATTTCGAGGCGTAGGCTAAGCCAACCAATCGCGGCATTTGAGAGGCAGTTGGAGATACATCAGAACTGCTATGCTTTTCTTTTGTCAAATCTTTCCAATCACCATTTTCATCTAACAATCTGGTTGCAAAATGGCCATTCATTAACCTCCCCGCTGATGATGGATCAGCAGCAACATCTGTATGTGCATACAGCTGTGCAAAGTATTCCTGAATTGATAATTGACCAATGGCAAACATAAAAGTCTGATCGCGATAATAGCCTGATCTAAAATCACCATTTTGAAAAACCTTCGCCATGGCAATTTGCGCAAGCTCTTTCCCGTCTCCGAAAATGCCAAATTTAGCTTTGCCCATAAATACCTCTTTTCTACCCAATAAACTAGCCTCTCTGCTTTCGCAGGCAAGTTTATAGTCGTTAAGTACTTCAGTGTTCTTCTTTGTTTTCCTGGTCAATTTTGTAGTATTCAAGATGTCAAAGTTTAGTGATGGATTCCCTGTAAAAATACCTTTGCAGGATTGCAAAATTAACTAAATGAGATAAGGTTTCAAATTAAGAATACTGCCATACGAATTGCGATGCAAAATCAATTGTAAAATTCAAAATCTTTATTCAATATATCGACTTATTTCAATATATTATTTTGCAATTTTTCATTATATAAAATTATATTTTTATTATGCCTTAACTGAATTACCGTTCATAAGATTATTTTGATTTTCAAGATTACATTTGTACCATGTTAGTATATTTGTGCACTTTTGATTCAAACGTTTGAAAAATGATTATAGGAGTACCAAAGGAAATAAAAAACAATGAAAACCGTGTGGCTCTTACGCCTGCGGGAGCTCAGGAGCTAGTTAAAAGAGGTCATGAAGTATTCATTCAGACTACTGCCGGTGAAGGTAGTGGTTTTATGGATGAGGAATACACAGAGGCTGGAGCCAAAATATTACCAACTATCGAAGCCACATATGAAAAGGCTGAAATGATAATGAAGGTAAAAGAACCGATAGAGCCTGAATACAAGCTTATTAAGAAAGATCAGTTGGTATTCACCTATTTTCACTTTGCTTCTTATGAGCCATTAACCAATGCCATGATTGACAGCAAAGCTATTTGCTTAGCTTATGAAACGGTAGAGAAAAGTGACAGGAGCCTTCCGCTATTGATTCCAATGTCTGAGGTTGCTGGAAGAATGTCGATACAGGAAGGTGCGAAATACTTGGAGAAACCGCTTAAAGGTAGAGGTATTTTACTAGGAGGAGTGCCAGGAGTAAGACCAGCCAAAGTTCTAATATTAGGTGGCGGTGTAGTTGGAACAAACGCTGCAAAAATGGCAGCTGGTATGGGTGCTGATGTTACCATTATGGATCTTAGCCTTCCAAGGTTAAGATACCTGGATGATATTATGCCGGCTAACGTAAATACATTCATGTCAAATGAATACAACATTCGTGAGCTAATATCAACACACGATTTAATTGTTGGTGCCGTGTTAATACCGGGTGCCAAAGCCCCAAATCTTATAACCAGGGATATGCTCAAAGAAATGAGACCTGGTACTGTTTTGGTAGACGTTGCAGTTGATCAGGGAGGTTGTATAGAAACTTGTGAGCCTACAACTCATGAAAACCCTACTTACATAATTGATGATGTAGTACACTATTGCGTGGCTAATATGCCTGGCGCTGTGCCTTACACTTCAACATTAGCCTTAACAAATGCCACTCTTCCGTATGCAATTCAATTGGCAAACAAAGGATGGAAAAAGGCCTGTCAGGAAAATAAAGAGTTGGAATTAGGACTAAATATCATAAATGGTGATGTTGTTTATAAAGCAGTAGCCGAAGCCTTCAACTTACCTTATACCGAAGTATCAAAATATCTTAATTGATAAATAGGGTTTTCAAAATATTAAAATACCTGGGGTTGGCTCAGGTATTTTTTTTGTACATAGGTATCTGATCAATGAATTTATAACCGGATTCATCATTAAATTGGCAGCAAAAATGGTTTATGCCATTGGTTAGTACTATATATTTTGCTTTAATGGTTTTATTGTACATTGTGAGTTGATCTAATGCCTTTTGATCCAGCTTTACCTTGTATGACTTACACTCAACAATCATAAAATGAGAGCCTTGATTATCAAAAACCTGAATATCGGATCTTTTATCCAAGCTATTATATTTTAAGCCGGTTTCTATCGTAATTAAAGACTTTGGAAAATTCTGCTGATTGATTAAAAAATGAATGAAATTTTGCCTTACCCATTCTTCCGGCAGAAGTATGACATATTTTTTTCGAATGATGTCAAAAACTTCTGTTTTACCTGCATTTTTTCTCAATTTGCAATCGAAATCAGGAAGGTTGAGTTTTATCATAATTCAAATAAACTTAAATTGAGTTAACATTATGAAAACTAAAAAGGAAATTATTGAAAACTGGCTTCCAAGATACACTGGCACGCCATTGGAAGTCTTTGGAAAATATATTCTACTCACTAATTTTTTCAACTATGTTGAAATGTTTGCAGAAGAATTCGGCTGTGAAATATATGGTAAAGGTAAGGCCATGCAAACCGCTACTGCAAATGATATCACCATCATAAATTTTGGTATGGGTAGTGCCATGGCTGCTACGGCCATGGATCTTATTGCTGCAGTAGAACCAAAGGCCTCATTATTTTTAGGTAAATGTGGTGGTATTAAAAAGAAAACTAAATTAGGGGATTTAATTTTACCAATAGCAGCTATTCGCGGTGAAGGAACCAGTGACGAATATATGCCCCAGGAAATTCCAGCCTTGCCCTCATTTAGTCTACAAAGAGCTGTTAGCTCAATGATTAAGAAACATCAATTAGATTACTGGACAGGTACAGTTTTTACAACCAACCGTAGGGTTTGGGAGCACGATAAAGAATTCAAGAAAAAACTAAGAAAAATGAGAGCCATGTGTGTTGATATGGAAACCGCAACCATATTTACTGTTGGCTTTGTTAATGAAATTCCTAGAGGTGCACTATTGCTTGTTTCAGATAATCCGATGATTCCTGACGGGGTTAAAACATCTGAAAGCGATGCAAGTGTAACCGCGAACTTTGTTAAAAATCATCTAACCATAGGAATAGATGCTCTAAAGGAGTTAATTAATTCAGGTGATTCTGTAAAGCATTTGAGATACTAATCTTTTGCCTTTGATACCAATTGAAAGTCAGCCGTATTTTGTGCTTGGGGTAATACTTTTACTCTTCACAGCACTATACTCAGAACTGACTAAGCCTGCAATTTCCTTTCTTTTTGCAGCATTGATACTCGTAATTGGCGGAGTAATAATACCGAAAGACATTATTGATGGGCTTGCGAATGAATCAATTGTGAGTATTGTCCTGCTCATTCTAATAACAGCAGGTTTTAGGTCTAATTTTAATATTGAAGGGCTGTTAGATTCAATATTCAAAAACGCCAAATCCTATCGACAATTTTTAGGTTTGATGATGGCTAAGGTGGCGATTCTTTCTTCATTCGTTAACAATACACCTGTTGTTGTTTTAATGACCCCTTATGTTTTTGAATGGGGCAAAAAAAACAAAATATCACCTTCCAAATTATTAATTCCATTAAGCTATGCCACAATTTTTGGTGGTATGATTACCATAATAGGTACTTCAACCACATTAGTTTTAAACGGGTTTTTAGCTAAAAATGGGTTAGTGACCATTAATTCTTTACATTTATTTTATATTGGCACCAGCATAACATTGGCGTGCATCGGCTTTATTTTATTAATAGGCAATAGACTTTTACCTTCTCGCCAGGATTTAATTGAAAAATTTGAGCTCTCTAAAAGAGAGTATTTAATAGAAAAACGCCTTAGCCATGATTCTGAACTCGTTGGTAAGACTGTTAAAGAGGGTGGACTAAGAAATCTTAAAGGTGTCTATTTAGTAGAGATTGTAAGAAATGATCAGATCATTTCGCCAGTAAATCCAAATGAAATAATAGAACATAAAGATATACTAATATTTGCAGGTAATACTGACACCATCATTGATTTGACTCTTTCCAATGTAGGTATTGAGTTGCCTTCAAATCTAGAACCTAGCAGTGGTAAAAACTTGCAAGTTGTTGAAGGCGTTATTAGTGCTAATAATAGTCTAATTGGAAAGACAGTAAAAGAATCAAATTTTAGAGAACGATATGATGCTGCTGTGGTAGCAATTCATAGAAACGGTGAACGTCTCAGTGGTAAAATTGGTCGTATTAGAATAAAAGCAGGTGATGTTTTACTAATGTACGTAGGCAAATCTTTTCAGGAAAAAGTGGATCTATTTAAAGACTTATACATTATTTCAGGAGATCTGAAAGAAATAAAAAAATCTGATAATAATGACACCCTAAAATTTATTGGAATCTTTGGTATTATTTTAACGCTACTTCTAACCCAATACTATAGTCTATTTACTTCGCTGTTAATTATTACCACCGTTATGGTAGGCATGAGGCTTATTACGTTACAGAATATTAAACGGGATCTTGACATAAATATGGTTATTATACTGATCTTGTCACTAGCCATTGGTCAGGCTATGATTAAATCTGGTGCAGGAAAAATGTTAGCACATCAGATTGTTGAACTGCTAATGCCCTATGGAAATATTGGCCTTTTAATAGGATTGATGCTGATAACCACAATGCTTACTTCCTTTATCACAAATGTTGGTGCCGTTGCTATCTCGTTCCCTTTAGCGTTGGGAATTACCCATGATTTGGGTGTTGATGGCGCACCCTTCTTTTTAGCAATAGCTTTTGCAGCTTCTGCGGCATTTATTACACCAATAGGTTATCAAACTAACCTGATAGTATATGGGCCTGGTGGCTATAATTTTAAAGATTTTTTAAAGATTGGCACCCCTGTAACATTGATCTATCTAACTATTGTAGTAACTGGAATTATTCTGCTCTACCCTCAGGTATTTCCTGTGTAAGGCTTTCTCTTTAAATGGTCCGGTAACTTAAGTAAAAGAAGGAATCCCATACCCACTAAAAAGAATAACATAAGTGCTAATGTACTATTTCTCATACTATTAGTAATTTGGTCAATCAGTCCATATGAAAAAGTTCCTACAACAATTGATAGGTTGTATGTCACATCATAAAAACTAAAATATGATGCGTGATCAATTGTATTTTCTGGGATAAGCTTAGCAAATGTAGACCTAGATAAAGACTGAATACCACCCATTACTAAGCCAACAACAAAAGCCAACAGATAGAATTCGTTAGCATTGTAAACAAAATATGCCCCAAGACAAACAAAAATCCATATAAACACCATTGTAAGTAATGAGAATTTATTTCCCTTAATGTTGGACAAGTGTGCAAAACCATAAGCCCCTGCAATAGCTACTATCTGTATTAATAACACAGTTATAATAAGCTGAGAAGATTCCAGTTCCAGCTCTTTGGCGCCAAATGTTGCTGCCAAATACATGACTGTCTGTACGCCCATATTATAAAAAAAGAAGGCCAGTAAAAATAATTTAGTCATCCTTTCTTCTTTAACGGCTCGCCAAACCTTTCTTAGTTCTTTGTATCCTTCTGTAAAAAGGTTAGTTCTTTCTTTTAGGTTGTAAACATTATCGGGAACCCTTAAGAAGGTGAGCTGTGAAAACCCAAGCCACCAGACTCCAACAGTTAGAAACGCAAATCGTGTAGCTATTCCTTTATCAGCAAATCCGAATACATCATACATCTCAATCATAACAAGATTGAGAATTAATAGTATTACGCTTCCTATATAGCCTAATGAATAGCCTTTGGCACTCACTTTATCGAATCGATCCTCGGAAGCAATTTCTGGCAGGAAAGCGTCATAAAAAACTAAACTTCCGGAATATCCCACACTGGCTAGTACCGAACAGATAATTGCCCATTCTATATTATCACCAGTAAAAAAATAAAGGCCAATACATGAAAAAGAGCCAATATAAACGAATATTTTCATGAAAAACTTCTTCTTACCCCCATAATCAGCAATGCCAGATAATATTGGAAGTATGGCTGCTACGAACAGGAAAGAGAAAGAGAGTGAATAAGAATATAATACCGAATTAGATACATTCCAACCAAAGAAATTCACTACGTCACTACCATCGCTGGAGGTGGTTACGGCATTATAATAAATAGGAAATATAGCCGATGTAATTACTAACGAATAGACTGAATTCGCCCAATCGTACATACACCATGCATTGATGGTTTTGGGATTATTTAATTCCATACTTAGTACCAAATAAA
>NZ_JAVJUY010000124.1:0-7698 GCF_040220315.1 Fulvivirga sp. | reverse complement strand
GATCACTTCGGGGGAATTGTGATCGACCTCTACTTTATGGCGTAACCGGGCAATGAAATTATCCACAGTGCGCGTGGTTGGCTGATCATCTTCATAGCCCCAAATGTTTTCCAGTAAATCGTATCGCGAAACCACTTTGCCCTTATTTTCATGGAGGTACTTAAGTATTTCAAACTCTTTGTGCGAGAGCTTTACTTCTTCATTAGATTGGGTAAATGCTTTGTAGGCATCAAACTGAATCTGCAGATTGCCAATTTTTATGGTATCTGAATTACTCGACTGAGATTTTGATGAGCGCCTTAAATTGGCTTTGATTCGTGCCAGCAGTTCTCTTACGCTAAAAGGCTTGGTCATGTAATCATCTGCACCCAACTCAAGTCCTAATACTTTATCAATCTCTTCACCTCTAGCGGTTAGTAAAATAATGGGTGTATCATTTCCTTCCTTTCTAACCTGCTTACAGACATCAAAACCGGAAAGATTCGGGAGCATGACATCTAAGACTACTAAATCATATTCGTTAGTCAGAATTTTATCGAGCCCGGTTTGCCCATCGCTGGCAACCTCTACTGAATAACCATCAAATTCAAGGTTATCTTTCAATCCTATTTGCATGGCGGGTTCGTCTTCAACAATTAGTATTCTAGCCATTGTTTACTTTTTCTAAAGGAAAAGATACGATAAAAGTAGAGCCTTTTCCAAGATCACTTTTTAATTCTATAGTAGCATTATGGGCATCAACAATTTGTTTTACCAGTGCTAACCCTAAGCCAGTGCCTTGTTTTTTTGCTAAGTCGCCCGTAGACACCCTGAAAAACTTATCGAAAATATACTTCTGATCGGTTTTTGAAATACCAACACCATAATCTTTAACAGCTAGCATTGTTTTACCCTCTTTTTTCAGCAAGTTGATTTCAATACGTTTGGACTCATCAGAGTACTTGATGGCGTTGTCAATGAGGTTGATAAGGAGTTCGGTGAGTGCATCTTTATCCCCATTTATATTTGCCTCTGCTAGCTCTGTTTGAATTTTAAACTGCTCTTTTTCCAAATGATATTCATACGTGGTGAGTACATTTTCTACTACCTGCTTTAAATTCACAGATTCAAATGATAATCGTTTCTTGCCCGCATCCATTTGGCTGAAGCTCAATATCTTATTTACAATGCCCGTGAGTCGCTGGGTTTCTTTATTGATGATGGAATAATATTCCTTTTTCTTTTCCTCAGTAGGCACCCTGCCAAGTTCTAGGGTTTCTGCGAACATGCTTATTAGCGCCAGAGGGGTACGTATTTCATGCGATACGTTGGAGATAAATTCTGATTTGTTTTGTGCCAACTCTACTTCCTTTTTCACATTCCTAAAAACGAGTACGACACCCAGAATAAGGAAAACATCTAAAGCCAGAATCAAACCTAAATTCGTATAGGTTCTTTCTTTTATGAGTGTCTGAATGGAGTCGCCTCTTGTAGAAATACCCAACTTATAATCTGGTAAAAGCCACAAGTCTTTGTTTAATATTGGCTTTATTGACTCTACATTGGTAGAATCAAATGTGGAATAGATGGGGTAAGGTTCATTCAATTTGGATGCCTGTAGGGCAAATCGATTTTTGGCTATGAACTGTAAACGAGGGCCCAAAACATCCTCAATAAAGAGAATTGGGTCGACTACAATTCCGTAAAGTAAATTATCTTCATTGTTGGTGCCAGGATGAAAAAGAAAAACCACCAATTCTTTAGTTGTGTTGAAACTAATAGGTTCTACCTTCTGAAAGCCGCTTTTACTATACTTAATTAACCTTTTTCCAATGTCCCTGTTATCTGCCAATAGCTTGTTAAGTCCGTTCATGTATTGAACTATAGAGGTATCCCGTGGATAAATGGTAGCTGCTTTATCATTGATATAATAGGCAATGAGCGCATTAATAGAAGGGTTAAGATCTAACAGTTTTTTTACTTCGTTTGAGGTGGTGTCCACTTCGTGGAGGCGCATTCCTACCTCAAGTTTGGTTACCCATGTATTTAATACATCATCGGCATACTGATTGGCGGAAAAGAGAAATGCCTCGAGTTGTTGTTCATAAATCTTGTTTATTTCTTCTTCATCCTGATTTAAAGACGCAATTTCATAAGCACTAAAAAATAATGCCGGCATCAAAAAGATGACGAATAAGATTATTGCAATTCTGTTGATGGGTTTCAAGCGAACTGACCTTTATGTGCAATAGCTTGCAATACATGTGCATAATGGTGTCTGCAATGCCATGAATACATGGCTACGGTAAAGTTCAGATCGAATGTTTTGTTGTGTTCAGGATGGATATACTGTCTACTAAAATCTTCTTCTGATAAGCGTTCTAATAAATACACCCATTTCTTGTGCAGGGCCGTCAGTAAATCTAAAGATACGCTGATGTCTACCTCAATATCGGGTAGTTGTGCCCATAAAGATTCCTTATAAGGTTTGATAGTAGGCAAGCCTTCAGTAAGAGCTAATTTAAAGCGTAATTGTGCATTAATATGACTATCGGCACAATGATGTACCAATTGTCTTATTGTCCAACCTTCCGGTCTATAGTGCCACTGTAATTGTTCTTGTGTTAAGTCTTTCACAGCAGCTCTTAATTGATCAGGAAACTCAGCAATGTCTTGAATCCATCTATTTCTTTGATCGATAGTTGGTGAGCCGGTATAGTTTAACTTACCGATTGGGTAACGAAGTTTTTCTAAATCCATAGTTATTGAGCGAGTTTAATCAATGTTTCCAACGTATTTAAATTTCTGGCCGTTGCAGTAACTTTCAACTTATTTTCAAAGACATTATTACTTAATTTGGCTTTTCCATAGCCCTCTTTTGGATGATAGTAGACCACAGTATTAGTGATTGTAAATTCTTCATTCGTGTAAGAAATAGATGTTAAATTTTCAATATCCTCTTGCTTAGGTTTCGAATACAAAAAGACAAAATACTGCTTTTTTATATCTGAATTCGAATAAGGGTTGGCTGACTTTATAGCTTTTAATTCTCCTTGAGAGAGTGTCAAAACTGGCACATCAAACCCAAATGATTTCTTAATAAGTTGATGCACTTTTTTACTTACTTCATTCTTATCCAATTCACTGTCCAAAATAATATTGCCACTTTGAATATAGGTTTGAACATTGTTTAACTCTACTTCTGATTCCAGGGCTTCTCTTAGTTCAGCCATCTTAATTTTATTCGAGCCACTCACATTTACCCCTCTAAGCAAACAAACGTGCTTCATAAGCTGATCGTTCTTTTGATGAACATATTATTACTCATATAACCAGGTGCCCAAATAAAATCTTCAGGCAAAGGTGTGGTAAGCAATGCGTTTGCAATAGACATTTTAGATTCGACCAACGGTATTGTTATTGATCCTGGCTTAGCTTTTATCTTTAATATACACCCACTTGATGGGGCGCCATAGTATCGTAATGTTCTAGCCATTTCGCCTTCTAAATCTCTTTCATTTATATGAGTAAAATAGGCATCTTCAGGTAACGATATGTTAAAATAAGTAACTTCATGTCCGGGCATAATTTTAAGCGTTAGCTCTCGCATATCATTCACTATTGTATCGCTAAGAATGGCAAAACGACCAGCCATGATATTCATAACAGGTGCTTCGTCCTTCCAGTACCACGCTGAGGAGTTGGAATAAATTTCTTCAATGTGCCCCTGCTCATCAGATTTAATATAGTTTGAAATGAATTCATCTTTAAGCTTCTGTCTAGAAAACCATATGGCTTCATTTGTATCCAAATTTAAACCATACACTAAGGTGGTCTGCTGAGGGTAGTCATCAGAAGGTGAAGCCGTTAGTTGTCCGGCCACAAGTCCATAAGCAATCATTAAAGCACCTAAACCGTATACTATTTGATTGTTTATGTTATTCCAATGCTGCATAAGTGGCGCCAAGTAGGGCAGAAGAAGCAGTGCAAAAATGGCTGATGCATAAGGCAGACTAAAACTGAATACTACGAACAGGAAGTATATAAACGGAAGCCACAATAGCACCGGGATCACTATAATTAAAAAAGGAGCAATCGAGTTTTCTATAGGCTGTTTTATCGATGCTATTATCAATAGCACCGAATTAATGATCATCGGAACATAAAGTATGAAAGCGCCTGTTGGTACGTAAATTTTAAGCACCAGTATCAAAATGGCTTGCACTATTAACGATCCCAGTAAGAAGTTGTATCCTGAAGTTGACTTGACAAAAAACTTAAGAATGACCCCAAGAATAACGGTACAGGCACCTATAAAACACCAGATGTAATAACCCGAATTATAGAAATCATTACCATAAAAGCTGCTAAAATGTGGATTTAGCCAAAGTATAATTGAGTTGATAATCCATACCAAAGAAAAGCTGATAATTAGGAGTGCTATGTACAGCCCGGCACCTTTAAAAACACCCGACATGTTTACCGATTGCTTCCTTCTGAGAAAAAAGATGGTAAAGCAAAGCAATACTATCGAAAGAACGATTAATGGCCAATCTAAGCTGGCCGGATAAATAACTACCTGATTCAGCAGTGAGAAAAAGATGGCATCTTCTGCTTTTGTTTCATTCAGATTGACATTTCCGAAGTGGTTCACCATTTGCCACATTAAATCGCCCTGATGTTGCAATGTGCCCAGGTTTATGTTTTGCCATGTATCTTCCGGACTGTGGTAATAAGCATGCCCTTCAATAAATGCAGAATTAAGGCCACTGATGTGGGTGTCTTTAAACTCAGTAAAATCGCTTCCATTAGGCATGAGTTTATAAATTTCATAGGCCAACGCGTTAGCTAAAGGTTGATCTACTGCCTTTGAAAATTCTCGCATGATCCAGCCATTCTCTGAAGTGGTTTCGAACGTAAAATTCACACCTGTATTTCCTCGTGCATCGAAGTTGAGAAGCATACCAATCTCATCAAGCTCCGGATAGGAATTGACAAAAGCCTCAGCACCAAGCAGACCCACTTCTTCCTGATCAGTCATTAAAAAGTAGATGTCATTCTTTAATGAGCCTTGTTTTGCCAATAATTCCATTACTTCCAACATAGAGGCAATGGAAGAGCCATCGTCACCAGCTCCGGGAGTATTCGGTTGCGAATCGTAATGACCCATCACTAAAACGGCTTTGCTGTTGTCAGTGCCTTCTAGCTTTGCTAAAATATTATAGGCTGTACCTGCTGTAACATTGGTACCACCTTGATATTGCATGCCTGTGTTGGTAAGGACTTTTGTTTTGGCACCAAGCTTTTTACACTGATCATAAATGTAATTCCGTACTCGTTTGTGTGCTGGTGTACCTGTGCCGTGCGGTTCTTTAGCAATAATTTTTAAATGCTCAATAGCACGATAGGCTGAGTAACTATCCGGAGTATAACCGGGCAATGCCGGCTCGGGTGGCGTGATTTGATTAAATGAAACAATGCATATGATAATCAGGAATACAAGCGATACCCCTGGTAGGAGAAGTTTACTTTTCATGCTTTAATTTAATCATTCGGCAATAAAAAAGCCGTTCCAAATCTTAATTGGAACGGCTTTAGTTAAATATTTATTAAAATTTATTTCTCATTATAGATATGAACATCTCTCTGAGGGAATGGAATGCTGATTCCTTCTTTATCGAAAGTTAATTTCACTTTCTCCTGAAAATCCCAGTAAACACTCCAGTAGTCTTCTGTTTTAACCCAAGGACGAACATTGAAATTCACTGAACTATCACCCAGACTACTAACATCCACTCTGAATGCTGGTTCCTCAAGAACCCTTTCATCTTCCTGGCAAAGCCTCACCAAAATATCCTTGGCTTTTTTAATATCATCACCATATCCAATACCAAATACCATGTCCACTCTTCTTTTATCTTCAGCACTGTAGTTCACAATTCCATCATTACTTAACTTACCATTAGGTATTACTATTTTTTTGTTATCTGGCGTTAGTAACAATGTCTGAAAAATTTGTATCGATTGTACTGTTCCCGAATACCCTGCACCGTCTATATAATCACCTACTTTAAAAGGTCTCAGTGTTAATAAAATAACCCCTCCTGCAAAATTTTGTAATGTACCCTGAAGTGAAAGTCCTATTGCTAAACCTGCTGCACCAATAATTGCTACAAATGAAGTCATCTGTACTCCTAATGTGCTTAATGCAGTGAGAATAAGCAGTATTAATAATGAATTATAGAGTAAGCTAATTAAAAATGGACGCAGCGATTCATCTACATTGCTCTTTGAGAGACTATTTCTTACTCCTCTTCGAATGGCTTTTATAATCCAAATACCTATAACTAGTATGGCAATGGCCTTCAGTAAAGGGACGCCATATTCTATTGCATATTGTGACATGTAGTCAGTTCCTTTATCAAATATTTCCATAGAGTTCAAGATAATGGTTGATTCATAATTTTCCAACCAATGAACACACTTAAAATATTATTGTTCAATTCGCTCGATCTGAGCACCTAATGCTTTCAATCGTGCATCAATGTTCTGATACCCTCTATCAATCTGCTCTACATTAGAAATAATGCTTTCACCTTCAGCTGAAAGTGCCGCAATTAGAAGTGAAACACCCGCTCTGATATCAGGTGAACTCATCTTAATGCCTTTCAGAGGTTGCTTTCTGTCCATACCAATCACCGTAGCCCTGTGTGGGTCACAAAGGATAATTTGTGCGCCCATGTCAATCAACTTATCAACAAAGAACAAGCGACTTTCAAACATTTTCTGATGCACCAGCACAGTTCCTTTTGCCTGAATGGCAGTAACCAAAACAATACTCAGTAGGTCAGGAGTGAAGCCCGGCCACGGAGCATCTGCAATGGTTAAAATGGAACCGTCTATAAAAGTATCTATTTCGTAACGCTCTTGGGCTGGCACATGAATATCATCACCTTTTATTTCGAGTTGAATGCCCAGCCTTCTAAAAATGTCAGGAATTAAACCTAAATGCTCAACTCCTGCACCTTTAATAGTTATAGCTGATTGTGTCATCGCAGCCATACCTATGAAACTGCCTACCTCAATCATATCTGGGAGCATAGTGTGCTCAGTGCCACCCAATTTTTCTACTCCTTCAATATTTAGGAGGTTAGAGCCTATGCCACTAATTTTTGCACCCATGCGATTAAGCATCTTACACAATTGCTGAATGTAAGGCTCGCAAGCAGCATTGTAAATAGTAGTTGTACCTTTCGCCAAAACGGCAGCCATTAAAATATTGGCTGTTCCGGTTACGGATGCCTCGTCAAGATGCATGTAGCAGCCTTGCAGATTGGAAGCATCTATTTTATAAAATGCGTCTTTCTTTGAATAGTTGAATTTGGCGCCCAGTTTTTCAAAGCCTATGAAGTGGGTGTCCAACCTTCTACGACCAATTTTATCGCCACCCGGCCTAGGTATTTTAGCATAGCCATAGCGAGCCAAAAGTGGCCCAAGAATCATTATTGAACCTCTTAACGAGGCTGCTTTGGTTTTAAATTCATCTGTTTCAAGAAAGGCTACGTCCAGGTTTTTGGCTGTAAAACGATAGCTCTCATCACCCAGTTTTTCTACTTTGGCACCTAAATCACCAACAAGCTCTATAAGTTTATTTACATCCCTGATATTTGGGATTTTATTGATTGTGATAGGTTCCGGGCTTAATAATACAGCCGCTAT
>NZ_JAVJUY010000123.1:0-17422 GCF_040220315.1 Fulvivirga sp. | reverse complement strand
GTCATTTTCTATTCCTACCCAATCATTACCAAATCCTCTTCTTATTTTGCAGTAATTCTTAATGCCCGAGTAGTTTTCAATCAGCTCGTTGCCAAGTGGTATGGGTGTGGTTGCCAGCACGTTAAAAGGGCCTGGCTCATGCAAACGCTGCATATTAATACGATAAATATTATTGGCGTTTTTATTATATCTATCCATACTCATCTGATCGCCCACCAGCATAATAATGATGAGGCACACAGCCATGCTTAGCGATAAGCCAAAAACATTGATGGCTGAAAAAGCTTTGTTTTTGACAAAGCTTCTTAATGCAGTTTTGAAATAATTTCTGATCATGTCCTACTTATTTATTTCGTCAGACATTCTTCTGGCTAGTACGAAATAAACTAAAAAGCCCAGCGACACAGAAATTGCAAAAATTCCAAATGGCAGTGTAGATTCATCTTTAAAGCTCACGCCATCAATAATTACTAAACCAATGCCGGCAGACAAGATTAACAGTCCCCACTTTAATGAACTGAGTTTATTGGCATTACTGTGTTTTTTAAGTAGCACATCATTTTCTGGATTTACATATCCCTTCTCAACCATCTTCTTTCTAAGAAAGTAGTCAGTTAATGTTTTAGTAAAAAATACTGCACCAACACTCATGCTTCCTAAGACGGCTATTGGCATTAAAACTTCATAAATATTCATATCCTTGCGTTTTTCGTTAAATCTGATCGTAAGACATGTATGCCTCATCCGAATGTTGCAGCTAAGAGTAAAATTTTTTAAAATCTTTTGTTAACTTATTTTCGGAACCAAGTGCAACATTGGAGATTATATTACAGTCTCACCTCTGAATGAATGATCAGGATTTAGTTCGGCAAGTACTTAATGGTAATACCAAAGCATTTGAGTATTTGGTGGATAGTCATAAAACGTTAGTTGCACACATGGTGGGCAGGGTTATTCAGAGCCAGGAAGATCATGAAGAAGTATGTCAGGATGTTTTTTTGAGAGTTTACAACCGATTAGATGAATTTAACTTTCAATCAAAATTATCAACCTGGATTGCAACAATTGCTTTTAGAATGAGCATTGACTTTGTAAAGAAGAAAAAGAGATATGTTGATCTGAACGAATCCAAAATTGATGATGAGTCTGTGGCATCAGTGGAAGAGGAGACAATTAGATTAGATTCAAAGGAGTATTTAAATAAGATTATTGATGTGCTTCCAGTACATTTCAGAACTGTAATTACGCTTTATCATTTACAGGAAATGACATATCCTGAAATAGTAGAGGTTACAGGGTTACCTGAAGGTACTATTAAAAGCCATTTATTC
Source organism: Fulvivirga sp. (assembly GCF_040220315.1). Lineage (GTDB taxonomy): Bacteria > Bacteroidota > Bacteroidia > Cytophagales > Cyclobacteriaceae > Fulvivirga. The sequence continues at coordinate 16,091 of NZ_JAVJUY010000123.1, read as the reverse complement.
AGGGCTAGAAAATTATTAAAAGAAAAATTGGAGCAGTTTTTAAAAAAGGAGGAATTATGACTGAGCAAGAACTTCAGGAATTAATTGATGCAGGCCTTATCGATAAGGAAAAAGATAAAGAATTGTATGAACATCTTTACAAGGATCTTAGCAGTGAAGCAAAGGACTACAAAGTCTCGTCATATTTCATTAAAAACCTGTCAGATGAATTAGAGAAGGCCAAGAAACAATCGAGACGAGAAATGTTGATTCTTTATTCCGTAGTTGGATTTATGGGGTTGGTAGCACTTATTCTGTTTATGGTTTTAGCTAAACCGAGCATAAATTCAGGTGCAAGTAGTTGGTTTGTGTATACTCTTATTTTCGGTGCGCTCTACTGGGTATTCAGAACAATTGAAAAAAAGTATGTAACAAAAGAAGGTTAAGCCCCTTTTTCAGCTTTTAATTGCCTTGCAACAAAAAGGGCTATAATGCTAAAGAATACAGCTACATAACCTACGTTCTCATAGCCAATAAGCGCCTTGGCACCTTCTGTAACCGTTGAAGGTGTTTCAGTTATTAAGGCTCCTGCTAAAAGTGCTGCTACCCCAGAAGAAATTTGCTGCACGCTAGAACGTAAACTCATAAAACTCCCTCTATTTTCAGGTTTTATTACGGATGTTACCATTGTAGTAGAAGGCACCATCCGCCCATTGGCCATTATAAAAAATATGCCTGTCACAATTAGTGCCTGCCACAGGGGTACTGGGTTGAGATGTGTGATAATTAGGACAGGTATAAGTACAAGAATCCCAAAAATGGTGAATGTTTTTAATCTTCCATTTTTATCTGCAAATCGCCCAACCATAGGAGAGGAGAATATGGTTAGTCCACCACCCACCAGGTAAATGTATGTAAGTTCTTGTTCTGTAAAACCTACATTTCCTACCATATAAGGTGCAATAAATGGGATTACTGTAAAATGCCCCAGCATAAGTATGGAGGTGAAGAGTAAACCCATCAGTGGGTTTCTTTTCCCTAATACTTTTCTAATGATTTCCAGAGGGTTTTGTTTTGAGTGCTCACCTTCCAAATGTTCCGACATTCTTGGGACGTAATAAAGTATAAATCCAGTAACTAATACGCTAAATGAACCCAAAAATAGAAATGGCGCGTGCCAACTAAAAAGCGTTGCCAAATATAGGCCAAAAGGAACACCAAATACAGAAGCTACTGAGAATGAAGCCATCACAAAGCCGATGCCAGCTGCTCTTCTTTCTAAAGGGATTGCATCACTTACAATGGAAAGAATTAATGCACCTAATACTCCACCAAAAGCACCAGCTATTGACCTGGTAATCAACAGTACTTCATAAGTAGGAGCAAATGCACACGCCAGTGTACCAATCGCAAATCCAGTGTAAACAAAAATTAAGAATACTTTTCTATCAAACCGGTCAATGATAAAAGCGGCTAGAAATCCTGAACCTCCGGCAGCAAATGTATAGGAAGAAACCAGAAAACTAAACTGCTGTGGAGTGATATCGAAAAGCCGCATTAATTGTGGGCCCAGTGGCATCATGATCATAAAGTCCATGATGTGAGAGAATAAAGCTGATGCTAAGACTAATAAAAGGATTCTTTCTTTTGTCATTAATAGGCCGTGAAGATAGGCCTTTTATATACATTAATGTTTGGCCATTAATAAAAAGAATCTATCCATTCATTCATTAATCCTATATGCTACTTGACCCACAAGATGGTGTAAGTTCTTCCGTTTACCATAACACTCGTGCCGGCTGACTTTCCAAACAATTCTTTACCTATGGGTGAATTAGATGCAATAGCAAATACAGAATCACTTTCTAAATCTATTTTTCCTAGCCCAACACTCATATAAAATTTACCATGGTCTGTATTAATCAGCGATCCGTTCTGTATCGTTGTAGTATCTTCTGTTGATAATGCATGCAACGTTTCAAGCTGATTGCTAAGCTCACTGTACCTAGTCATCAAATTTTCCTGCTCAAGATGTACCATGGCCCTGCCGGTTTCATATTTATCGCCCATGGCACTTTTTGAATCATCATTGGCTGACTCCTGCAGGTCTTTTAACTGATTCTTTAAATCTGCAAGCTTTATTGCTACTGCTTGTTTACAAGCAGCTAATACTCGTTTCTTCATTGCTAAAAATTCGCTGCAAATGTAAATACTCTAAACATTATTTAGTGATATTGTTATGTTTTACTTTTCAATTTTGGTAACTTTTAAACATCAATAAAACGAAATAGTATGCAAAAAATATTAGTCCCTACTGATTTTTCTGAGTTGTCTGAAAGTGCACTTAAATTAGCTGTAGATATTGGAAGACGAGCTGATGCCGAAGTGTATTTAGTAAACTTCCTAGATCACCCATTTGGATCATCATTTTCTTCCACTGGAGAAGTAAATACGGGCGGGTCTGAGGGCGATCTTTTCACATTAAAGTTGGCCAGAAAAAACCATCAGCGATTGGCTGAAATAGCTTCGAGACATGGGATTTCTGTGAAAGTACATTACCAGGTTTATGGCGAAGAATTTGAAGATGGTTTTAAGAAGTATATTCGGGAACAAGCCATTGATTTAGCCGTTATTGCTACATCTGGAGAAGAAAGTGCGAATGAGTTTTTTAGTGGGAACCATACAGAACAAATGATCGTAGGCGCTTCTTGCCCCGTGATTTCTGTGAAAGGAGACTATAAGGATAACGACTTTAAGAAGATTGTAGTAGGCATAGATTTGGAACATGACGATGAGGATAATTTTCTTCAGGCAGCGAATTTCTTAAATACTTTCTCTAAAAGTGTATCTGGTCATTTACACTTGGTACATGTAGCTGACCTTGATAGTGACAAGGTAGCGGCTGAGTCTAAAGTTAAAAAGTTTATTGATAAGTATAAGTTTGAGAACTATACATTGAAAGTGACACAAAATGACGATAAAGAACAAGGATTAATCGCATATTGTTTTGCTGCTCGCGCTTCAATGTTAGCATTACTTACGCATGCCTCAGGAGGATTCTTAAGAATGTTTACTGAAAGCACAACCGAAGAATTAAGCAAAAGGGCCAGCATACCTGTGATGGCCATAAACCTTCACAATATCTAATTAAAGCTGTAATAAAACAGTAGTATAATCTGAGGCAATGGTAACAGCACCGTCTGTTACCGTTGCTTTTTTATTGGAATAGTAATCGGTAATTTCTTGTCCGTTTTCAAAAACATCGCCAACAGCTATCGTTTTTTTGCCTGCCTGCACATCAAGCGCTATTACTACTTTATCAGAACTTAATTTCCTTGAAAAAATATAAGGCAGTTTGTTAATCATTGAATGCGTACCTCGACTAATTGCTGGATGCATTTGCCTAAACCTGCCCAGCTTTTGCCAGTGCGCATAAACTTCAGCAGTTTTTTTATTCTTTAAGTCTTCCCAGTTCATAAAAGATCGTAAGGTAGCATCTCCATTAGCTCCTTCAATCACCAGCGATCTTGCGGTTTCATCGCCATAATAGATCTGGGCACCCCCTGGGGTTAGAAGTAATTTATTGGCCGATTCAAATGGTTTGGATCGGGTAGGGTCAAAGGGGCCACCGTCATCATGAGAAGCAATGTAATTATAAACACCGACACCTTCCATTTCTGGGGAGCTTAGCAGGCTATCGTATTTATTGAATATGAATTCATAGCCATTGTTTTTGCAATCTTGCACAAACTCAAAGTTGATGAGGCTGGAAAAACCATTTTCAAAATAATTCACCACACTATCACCAAAATTGAATTTCTGCTTACCTGAAATACCATAATTATAAACCTCGCCCAGCATAAAAAATTCCTCATCTCCTAGAGCAGAATTCTTATTTCTGTTTTTCCAGTCCTCGTAAGCATCTTTAGCAAGTTCAGCTAGTTCATTAAATACATCTTCTTCCACATGCTTAACAGTATCTACTCTAAAACCATCAATACCCAAATCTTTGATTAAATCCACTAGCCATTTCATTATATAATATTGCGGGTATCTCGGATAACCGGTTTGAGCAAAGAAATCGTCAAGTTCTTTCACTTCAATGTCATAGCGCCCCTCTTTTTTCCATTTTTCGACTAATTGAGGAGGAAGATCCACTTCTTCTTCAGAATTAGTAAGTACATCAGGCAGATTTCTAACCAACGTACAGCTTACAGTAGTCTCATAATCTTGATAAGTGCATTGAGGTGAAGTTCTTACCCAATTAGCAGGCCAGACTGAATCCTTATCAGTTACTGGGCCTGTGTGGTTGATGATAACATCCATAACCACACGAATGCCTTTATTGTGCGCGGCAGAAACCAACGATTTCAAATCGTCCATTGTTCCAAAATTTGGATCTACTGCCGACCAATCCTTTGGCCAGTAACCGTGGAACCCATAAGTAACACCTGACCCTTCATTCACATAACCATGTATCTGCTCGAAAATAGGGGTGAACCAAATGGCATCAACACCAAGATCGTTAAAATAGCCGGCATTAATTTTTTCCGTGATTCCTTTAATATCTCCACCCATGAAGTTTCTCAGAAGGGCAGTCTTCTCCGTTCTCCCAAAATTCACGTCATTGGTGCTATCGCCATTGTTAAACCTATCCGTAAGCAAGAAATAAATGGAGGCTGTATTCCAATCAAAATCGGATGTCTCAGCCTCAATTTTTGATTGCTCGGCATTTTCCTGAATTTGTTTTGAATCTTTACAACTCATCGTAATACAAAAAGTTGTAAATATCATCAGCGCTAATGGTTTTTTCATTTTGTAACTTATATGTGTTAGATACACAAAATACATTCTTTATCTATTTATTTAGTGAAGATATAGTCATGTAAATTAAGTGTTTTTACTTATTTAATATCAATGAATGAGAAGTCATTTAAAGATAAATTGGGTGATTAGCACCCTTTTAGCAGGAATGAAAAAGGCCTGCTTTGAAACAGGCCTTTAGTTTTTATTGCTTGGATTCTATCCAATCGTTTACGAGCATTTCTAATGTATTCAGTGGTATTGCTCCACTTGTTAGAACTACCTCATGAAATTCTTTCAAATCAAATTTATCGCCCAGCGATTCCATGGCTTTAGAACGTAATTCTAATATTTTAAGCATGCCTATTTTATATGCCGTTGCCTGCGAAGGCATAACTATGTGTCTTTCAACCATTCTAACGCATTCACGTTTGCTTCCTGAAGTGTTGGTCATATAGTATTCAATACCCTCTTCTCTGGTCCATTTTTTAAGATGGATTCCAGTATCAACAACTAATCGGCAAGCTCTCCATATTTCCATGGCTAATCTGCCAAAATCTGAATAAGGATTGGCGTATAGTCCCATTTCTTTAGGAATAAACTCACTGTAAAGTCCCCAACCTTCAACGTATGCAGTATAACCACCAAATTTTCTGAATTTAGGTATGCCTGTAAGTTCTTGGGCTATACTACGGTCCATATGGTGACCGGGTATTCCTTCATGGTAGGCGAGGGCTTCCATTTCATATTTAGGCATATTTTTGGTGTTTGCCAGATTGGCATAGTAAGTTCCGGGTCTCGATCCATCGGGTGCCGGAGCCTGATAAAATGCTTTACCAGCAGAATTTTCCCTGAATTTTTCTACACGCTTAACCTTTATTCTTGCTTTCGGTTTGGTAATGAATAACTCATCTAACCTGCTTTCCATATTGTCAATAATAGCCTTGGCACTATCTAAATATTGCTCCTTTCCTTCATCTGTATTAGGGTAGTAGAACATAGGTTCTTCTCTCATAAATGTGAAAAAGGCCTGGAGGTCTCCTTCGAAATTTACCTTTTTCATTATTTTTCGCATTTCGCCATGAATTCTGGCTACCTCATCAAGGCCAATTTGATGTATTTCTTCAGCGGTAAGATCTGTTGTGGTTGTTCTCTGCAGAGCTATGTCATAGTACTCTTTGCCATCAGGGAATTTCCATGCGCCATCTTCCGTAGTCGCTCTTGTTTGTTGGTCATCCAAAAAGGCAATTAACTTTTCGTAGCCCGATTTTACAGAGTTGCTTAAAGCTGTTTTTGCTTCTTCAATCAGATTGTTTTTTACGCTTTCATCAAGTTCAAGTGCATTTACCTTTTTTGTAAAATCAGCAAGAATGGTACTTGACTCACCTTTTTCGAATGGGGCACCTTTAAGAATATTTTTAGAGTCTTCTATCACATAAGGAAAGACAAACTTTGGAGGTACTATTCCTTTTTCTTCTCTTGTTTTCAGTCCAGTTATGAGCTGATCAAACAATTGAGACACTTCATTAAGTCTTGATATATAGGCTGCAGCATCACTGGAATCAGAAACCTGGTGGATATTGATTAAAAATGATGGTACTTGTGAGTGCATACCAAACATTTGATTTACAGGGTAGTTATGAAACCTCCATTTAAAATCAGCTATTTCATTTTCCGCATTTTCCTTAAATAGCTGATAGCTTATTTTGGCTTGCTTGTCTAATGCGTCAGGGTTGATAGAGTCAAGCAAATATTGAAGTTGACTTTTGGTAATTTCCAAATCTTCCTGAGCATGCGCATCTGACAAATCATCCCATTTACCATAGTCAGTTTTTATACCCAGATAACTTTGCTGCATAGGAGATCTATCCAATGCAGTTTGAAATGCTTTTTCAAAGAAATCATTGGCCTTGGCTGTTTCCTGCTTAATTTCTTCCTCGCTATATGTTTTCTCTTCTGTTTCAGCACCTGGGTTACAGGCCTGTATAATTATTAAAAACAAGACGATATATAATAAATACTTGATTCTCATAAATGTTGGGTTTGTTTAGGCCGTTGAAGCTAGTCAATCACTCTTGAATAGGCAAATAAGGATATAAAAAAAGCCCTGATTTAATCTTAAATCAGGGCTTTTTTGAATTTATAAAAATATTATTCAGCTACTACTTTAATAGAAATTTCATGCTGAACATCTCTGTGTAAATCTATCATTGCTTTATAGTCACCTATTTGCTTAATAGGGTTGAATGATATTTTCTTTCTGTCAATATCAAAACCTTTGTTTTTCAAACCTTCAGCTACCTGAATGGTAGTGATGGCACCAAAGATTTTACCGCTTTCTCCAGCTTTAGTTCCGATTTCCAAAGTAAGATCGCCCATTTTATTAGCGATTTCTTCAGCATCTTTTTTCAACTTTTCAGCTTTGTGTGCAGCTTGTTTGATATTCTCTTCTACTACTTTTTTATTTGCATCATTAGCAATGATAGCAAACCCCTGAGGTATCAAGTAGTTTCTTGCATATCCTGGCTTTACAGTTACTGTATCATTCTTATAGCCAAGACCTTGTATGTCGTCTTTTAATATTACTTCCATAATTCAGATCTTATTTAAGTGAATCAGTAACGTAAGGCAATAATGCCAAGTGTCTTGCTCTTTTTACTGCCTGAGAAACTTTCTTTTGGAATTTCAAGCTAGTACCCGTCAACCTTCTTGGTAAAATTTTACCTTGTTCATTAACAAACTTCAATAAGAAGTCAGGATCCTTGTAATCTATGTATTTAATGCCATTCTTTTTGAATCGGCAGTATTTCTTTCCTTGTTCGCCTCTGTTAATAGGCTCGTTCATTAATGTCATGCTACTGGCTCCTCCTTAGCTACTTTCTTTTTGTCTTTACGGAATGCTCCGTTTCTTCTTTTGTCATTGTACGCAACAGCGTGTTTGTCTAGAGATACTGTTAAGAATCTCATCACTGCTTCGTCTCTTCTGAACTCTGTCTCCAGTTTATCCACTGCTTCTGAGGCTGCCTCGAATTCGACCAGGTTATAAAAACCAGTAGACTTGTGCTGAATTGGGTAAGCCAATTTCTTCAAGCCCCACTGCTCTTCGTTGATCACTTTTGCACCTGCATCTTTGATCACCTGTACGAACTTCTTGACAGTATCCTTCATCTGCTCTTCAGATAAAACGGGATTTAAAATGAATACCGTCTCGTAATTGTTCATAATTGTATTAGTTTAAAAATTTGAGGTGCAAACTTAATCAAATTCTTTCTTTTATTAAAACTTGATTCTAACTCTTTGTTATATCTAATTGCAGATCGATACGTTATTAATAGTATGTATTTATTCAAATATCTCCAGATTATTACATTATTGATGATTAGTGTTGTTGGTTGCCATAGCCAGGATAGCCGGCAAGTAAGTATGGTGCCACCATCTCATCAGATTTTTGATCAGCTATTGCAGCGCTATGTAAAAGGCGATAGATTTGATTATCAGGGGCTAAAGGAGAACCAGTCAGAGTTCAAGAGCTATCTCAATTTATTGAGCAACAATGCACCCTCTGAAAATTGGACAGAAAATGAAAAAATTGCTTATTGGATTAATGTTTATAATGCGTTTACGCTGAAATTAATAATTGACAATTACCCCGTTGCAAGCATACAAGATTTACATCCAAAAATTTACCTACCTCTTTTAAATACGGTCTGGCATAAAAAATTCTTTAAAATAGGTGGGGTGGAGACTAGTTTGGATGAAGTTGAGCATAAAATCTTAAGAAAGCAATTTAATGAACCACGTATCCATTTTGCAATCAACTGCGCCTCAGTATCGTGCCCTCCATTAAGAAATGAAGCATTTGTAGCGGAAAAATTAAATGAACAATTGGAGGAACAGGCAGTAAAATTTATAAACAATACCCAAATGAATGTTATCACCCCAAATAACCCTAGAATATCCAAAATATTTAGTTGGTTTAAAGGAGATTTTAAACAAAATGGCAGCTTAATATCGTTCTTAAATAAGTATTCTGACACTCATATAAACGAAGATGCAGATGTAGATTTTCTGGAGTATGACTGGAACTTAAATGATATAAAGTAGATAAGTAATTACTTTATTTCAAATTTGCTGGAGCCCATTTTGTAATCGTCTGTATAAACCTCGAGGGTGTATAGCCCTTCTTCATATTCTGATCCTTTGGTATACTCAAAAGTCAAGCGCTGCTTAGAATTGTCAAATAAAATTTCCTGATTTGCAGTATAAAACTCCTCCTTATTATTGTACATAAATGTACCAGAGCCCTTAGATACATCAAAAATTACCTGACCTTTCTGATCCACAATTCTTATCAAAATGTCTTTGCCTTCTATTGGGGCTACGTTATTTTCAGCAATGTTAAAAGACACTTTAATTTTATCTACCTGCCGGCTTTTTGCAGGCATTTCGCGTTCCTTACCTCTCTGGTTAACAGCAAGAATCTGAAAGTTCTCTGCTTTTAACTGTGATGCAATTGCGACTTTAGATTCCAATTCCTCTTTAGACTCATTAATTTCCTTGATGGTTGAAGATAATACATTTTTCTCCGTTTTAAGGGAGGTATTTTCTGTAAGTAACTCTTTATTAAGATCCTTCAGTTTTACTATTTCTTCGTCTTTCAGCTTTAATAATTCCTGAAAACCTTCTACCTTATCCCTTAAATCTGCAATGGCTTGCCGGTCACGTTTTCTGGTTCTATTAAGTTCGGCTTCCACTTCGGCTTTAGCTTTCTGAAGTTCTTCCACATTACCACCCAACGCTTCTATTTCGGCAATTTTTTCATCAAGCTCAGCACTAATGTCAGTAAGCTTCTGCATAGTTGTGGCAAGCTCTTCTTCAGTGTTCAATAATTGGTTCTCCTGTTTCGTATTTTCTTGATGATCCAAATAAATTTTAATAGCCTGAGCTATCACAATAAGAGAAAGAATAATTACTATTATTCGGTTCTTGTTACTCTTTCTTTCGGGCAATTTATTCGATGGCTGACTTTGATTTGTATTTTGTTCTTCCATTTTCAGTTTCGTAATCGATACAAAAATATTGTTTATTAAAGACTATTCAATAGTTTAACAATCAATTGTATTTATTTAATGTTAAATGGCACGCACACACTTTGAAGAGGCTTATTGGTCTGACCGTTACCTAAACCAAAAAACACAATGGGATATAGGGTACATTTCTACACCATTGAAAGAATATTTTGATCAATTAACAGATAAAAATGTAAAGATACTTATTCCCGGCTGCGGTAATGCTTATGAAGCAGCCTACTTACACTCAAAAGGCTTTAATAATATTCATCTTATAGATATAAGTATAGTTCCTTTAGAAAAATTCAAATATAATAACCCAAGTTTCCCTGTTAAAAATATTCATCATGGCGATTTCTTTGAATTGGCCAGTAAGTTTGATTTAATAATTGAGCAGACCTTTTTTTGCGCATTGCATCCATCAGAAAGAATCAAATATGCAATGAAAGTAAAGAAGCTACTATCTTTGAAGGGAAAGCTTGTAGGAATATTATTTAATGACACCCTAAATGTTGATCACCCACCGTTTGGTGGCACGAGGCACGAGTATCTAACACTATTTCGAAAGTATTTCAAAAATGTCTCAATCGAACCTTGCTATAACTCTATAAAGCCAAGAGATGGAAGAGAGTTGTTTATAAGAATTAGTGATTAAAATCGTTGGATATTGAAACTTCAATTTTGGCAATATTCTTATCATGCTCATCTCAATTAAAAAATGTCATAGAAGTATATTATGTGTAACCAGTCATTAAAAGTCAGGATTGCGTAGATCATTAGTCATACTGTTCATATCGCTTATGAGCGTTGTTGTTTATGCGCAACGTAAGAATAAGAGTTTGGGTACTGATAGTATTCACGTGAAAGGGAAGTCATTTCTGGTTCTGTCTGACACATCTATCTATGTAAAAAGGGATACCATATTATATCTGCCTGATTCAGTTGTTGCCAGGCTTAAAAAAGACAGGGAGGGTAGAACCACAGAATTCTATCAGAAGCTGAAAGAGAAATTATCAAAGAGAAAAATAACCAAAGAACTGTACGATCTGCTCTTTAATGATACATCTAAACCCAAGTCAGCAATAAAAAACGTTGATGGCCCCACCGATGATTTTGAATTATATAATGGCAGGATCATTAATAAAATAATTATCAAAAGGTTAGATCCATTTGGTACTAAAGTAACTGATACAACACAACTGGCAACAGATACCTTCTCCAAGCTTGGCAATAGAACACATGCTACAACGAGAGAATGGGTTGTAAAAAACAACCTGTTAATAAAGGAAGGAGATGAAGTAGATGAAGAAATTCTTAGGGATGCTGAACGTATTTTGCGAAGGCTGCCATTTTTAAGAGATGCCAGGGTGTATATTTTACCAATCAAAGGCACGTTTGAGGTAGATATTCTTGTCATCACCAAAGACGTTTGGAACATTTCAGGTTCAGCTTCTTACAGTGATCCTGAAAATTTTGAATTCAGCCTGACAGATAAGAATTTTATGGGGTTTGGCTACGAATTCGAAAATGAATTTCCTTATTCAACGTTAGGAAAGCCTAATTTAGGATACCTTGGAACCTATAGAGCAAATAATATAAAAGGAACCTTTATTGTAGGTGAATTAACTTTGGCCAGGTCTTTCAATTTTGATAGAAGAGGCATTGAGCTTTTTAGAAACTTTATAACACCTGAAACAAAACATGCCGGTGGAATTGAAATAGCGCAAGAACGCAGGCTTATTGCCAGAGTATTTGCTGACACTACCATCACATTTAATACGCGACTTAGTTTTCAGGATTACTGGTATGGTCGCTCTTTTTTAATTGATGAAGATGATGATGGAAGCAGAACTAACTTTCAGTTGGCTGGTGCGTACGTTGTGAATGATTTTATTGAACGACCTATTGCCACTCAAGATACTAATCAGGTTTTTTTAGATAGCCATACCAGGTTATTATCTATTGGTATTGCAAAAAGAAGATTCGATAGAAGTAGTCTGATTTTAGGCTTTGGACGAACAGAGGATATACCCCTCGGCTATCTTGCGGAGCTAACAGTAGGCAGGGAAAACAATACATTTACAAACAGAACATATTTTGGGTCTCAATTAGCCTATGGAGAGTACTTTGATCGAGTAGGCTTTATAAGACCAAGTATCACATTCGGCAGCTTCTTTGAAAACAAAGATTTTGAGCAGGGTGTTCTTAAAGTACAAATAGACTACTTCAGTTTTCTATACCGCATACGCAGAACCAACTTAAGGCAGTTTATTAGCTTTAAATATACTAAAGGCATTAATCGGTTCAATACAGAATTTATTGATATTAATGATGAAAGAGGAGTTCGAGGACTAGCAGATATTTCACTTAGAGGAACAGAAAAATTAACCTTTCAGGCAGAAACAGTGGCGTTTACGCCCATTTATTTTGCCGGTTTTAGAATGGCCATATTTGGATTTATTGATTTTGCATTTATTAACAACAAAACGGAAAGATTATTTGATAATACTATGTATCAAGGTTATGGGCTCGGTTTAAGGTTTAGAAATGAAAACCTAGCCTTTAACACATTTCAACTCCGTTTCGGGTGGTATCCTAATAGTCCAACAGGTGTAGCTGCTTATGACCTTGATTTCTCCGGTGCGCGAAATTTAGAGCTAAATGGCTTTCGGGTTAACAGACCTGAGGTCATTACATTTGAATAGCCGGCTTTTTTAATTGGAAAAAAGTAAAAAAAGAGCCCATCTACTATTTATAAATATTCTAAATTAGAGATAAGAATAGCATTTTTGGCGTAAAAAAAGCTATTTTAAAAAATCACTACGAACTAGTATGGCGTTTTGTTTCACCTGTGAAAAAATGGGGTTCATAATATGTTTGAAATATAATATTCCATTATTAGATTTGTGCCGAGTTAAAGGTAATGTAAGGTTGCATTACTTGATTTAAAACTATTCAATAGCATGACGCACAATAAATTGTTTACACGCGTTTTAATTCTTCTTACTCTTTCACTACCCCTATTATTTATTGGATCTAGCTCATATGGGCAAGATGAAATACCAACTGAACCTGAAAGAATCAGTGAGGGGCAATCATTGTTCAATGGAAATTGTAAGACGTGTCATAAAGTACACGAAAAACTGGTTGGCCCGGCATTGAAAGATGTGTACGATAGAGCTCCTTCAATCGACTGGATTGTGAATTTCGTTCAAAACTCATCAAAAGTTATCGCAAGCGGTGATGAATATGCTAATGCGCTTTATGAAGAATACAACAAAACTCAAATGACTGCTTTCCCTTCTTTTTCAAGGGATCAGATAATGTCAATATTAGCGTATATCAAAGACGAAACAGAGAAAGGCCCGGCTGTGGCAGCTGTTTCTACAGATGGTGCTACCGCAACGGGTGGAGGTGAAGGTTCTGGCGTTCCTACATCTTATATCAATGCAATCATGGTAGGATTAATCATCGTATTAGTTCTGATTTTAGTTGTTCTAATACTCATCACCACTATTCTTCAAAAATATTTAAACCAAAAAGATGATCTTGATGAGGATGACAAGGCCATCGTTAATCCTACTTTTAGCTTTGATGGATTAATAAAAAGTAAGCCGTTCATCTTTATTGTTATTTTCTTATTTGCCGCAATTTCATTTAAAGTGGTAATTAATAATTTGTATGCAGTAGGTGTTCAAAAAGGCTATGCCCCTAAGCAACCAATTGCTTTCTCTCACAAACTTCACGCAGGTCAATATGAAATTGACTGTAATTACTGCCACACAGGTGTAAGAATAAGTAAAAGTGCTAACATTCCTTCTCCAAATATCTGTATGAATTGTCATAGTGCGATCAAAACCGAGTCACCGGAAATTCAAAAGATATACGCAGCCATAGAAAATGATAAGCCTATCGAATGGGTTAGAATTCATAACTTACCGGATTTAGCGTATTTCAATCACGCACAGCACGTTCAGGTTGGAGGAATCGAATGTGAAACATGTCATGGTGAAATAAAAGAAATGGAAGTGGTACAGCAGGCTTCTTTATTAACAATGGGTTGGTGTATTGACTGTCATAGAAAAACCGATGTTAATACAAAAGGTAATGAATACTATGACAAGTTAGTTGAACTTCACGAGCAAGAAAGTAAAGAGGCATTGAAGGTAGAAGATATCGGAGGATTAGAGTGCTCTAAGTGCCATTACTAATTAATTAAAATTAAATATACATCGATATATAAAATATGATGAAGGATAATAAAAAGACATACTGGAAAGGAATTGAACAGTTATCTAACGATCCTGAGTTTGTAAAAAAAGCTGAGAGCGAATTCCCTGAATTTTTACCTACTGGTAACGGTGAAGGAGAAGGTAGCACAAGAAGGGATTTCCTTAAATTGATGGGGTTTGGTGTTGCAGCAGTATCCTTGGCGGCTTGTGAAGCCCCAGTAAGAAAGGCGATACCTTATGTAAACAAACCGATGGACGTAGATCCTGGCATTCCTAATTATTATGCTTCCACATATGCTTCTGGTGGAGACTACTGTAGCATCGTAGTCAAAACAAGAGAGGGTAGACCTATTAAAATCGAGGGTAACAAGCTTTCTAAAATAACACAAGGTGGAACAAGCGCACAAGTTGATGCATCGGTTCTCTCTCTTTACGATAATGAAAGATTGAGAGGTCCGAAAGCTGGCGATAAGAATATAGACTGGGAAACTCTTGATAAAGAAGTAATGACCAAGTTAGGTTCAATTGCTGCGCAAGGTGGGGCAATCCGAATAGTATCGAATACTGTTTTGAGTCCGACTACTAAAAAAGTAATTGCTGATTTCCAGGCAAAATATCCTACTACTGAGCATGTTGCTTACGATCCGATATCCTCGGAAGGTATGTTGATTGCCAATGAATCATCATTTGGTAAAAGAGCAATCCCTTCTTATGACTTCAGTAAGGCCGATGTAATAGTAAGTTTCACTGCTGATTTCTTAGGAACATGGATTTCTCCTATTGAATTCACGAAACAATATAGTAAGACAAGAAAATTGAATGATGGTAAAAAGACAATGTCTCGCCACTATCAGTTTGAGTCTAATTTATCATTAACGGGATCTAACGCTGATTACCGTACAATGATTAAGCCTTCAGATGAAGGAAAGGCAGTTGCTGCACTTTATAACGCTGTTGCTGCAAAAACTGGAGGTTCCTCAGTTTCTGGTGCTGGTAAATATCCAAACATTGATAAAGCTGCTGCTGATTTATTGAAAGCAAGAGGTAAGTCTATTGTTGTATCTGGCTCAAATAATGAGGGAGTTCAGACATTGGTTAACGGGATTAACAGTATGCTTTCCAACTATGGTACGACTATAAATCTTGATAAACACGCTAATTTCCGTCAGGGTAATGCGTCAGCTATGGATAAATTCATTACTGATGCAAAAGGCGGGCAGGTTGCAGCTGTAGTTTTCTACAATTGCAATCCGGTTTATAACCACTCAAGAGGTGGTGAGCTTAAGGCAGCCCTTGCTAAAGTTTCATTGAAAGTATCTACTTCTGATAGACCTGATGAAACAGCAGTGGCTTGTGATTATATAGCTCCTGATCATCATTATTTGGAATCATGGAATGACGCTGAGCCTAAAAAAGGTTCATATAGCTTAGCTCAGCCTACAATTACTCCAATATTTAAGACACGACAAGCGCAAGATTCATTTTTAACATGGGCTGGTGCAAATAAAGATTACTACACTTATTTAAGAGATACTTGGAGAAGCACAATGCCGGTAAGTGGCAGTTTCGACATGTATTGGGATAAAGCACTATACAATGGCGTAGTTGAAGTAGAATCTACTGAAGAGCAAACATTTGAATTTGCTGGCGATGTTAATTCTGCAGCTCGTTCAGCCACATCTATGAATTCAGCTGATCTCGAATTGGCTGTTTATACAAAAGTTGGAATTGGTGATGGAACACAGGCTAATAATCCTTGGTTGCAGGAAATGCCGGATCCAATTACTAAGGCTACATGGGATAACTATCTAACGGTTTCTCAGTCATGGGCAACGGCCAATGGAGTAAAAGCTTTTGAAGGTAAGGCTAACATGGTAAATCTTACTGCAGGAGGGAAAACTGTAAAACTTCCAGTTGTTATACAACCAGGCCAGGCACCGGGAACGGTTGGTCTTGCTTTAGGTTATGGCAGAACAAATGCTGGTAAAGTAGCTGATGGTAGAGGTGT
>NZ_JAVJUY010000122.1:0-3520 GCF_040220315.1 Fulvivirga sp. | reverse complement strand
CCAGATTCGTCACTAGCCAGGTGGCCGTCCATCTCAGCTTCCAGAGCCTCCTCCAAAAACTCCTTCAGCATTGGGGCAAATGCTCCATCTTTCCCAAATAAGGGCTCTCCATTCTTAAATTGTCGTAGTGCTTTCTCTTTTAGGGTTTCTTTCTCTTGTTCACTCATGTCTAATACTTATAAATTTTAAAACTAAATTCAAAGCTTAGACAGAGTTGAGATTACAGTCTCGGAAAATCGAAATTTTACAATTCTACTTTTCCTTTCAAAATCAGAATAATCAGCGAATTTTCAATATTGCAAAATACTTGAATCTTCTGATTGAAAAATCCTGATGATTTTGGATTGTATTCAACCTCAATCTTTACACTCTCATTCGGGGCTATACGGCCTTTAGGCCAATCAACAACAGTGCATAAACATGATACTTGAACATCATTAATAACTAAGTCATTTTTTCCAGTATTCTGCAGTTCAAAAACTCCTACTAAATTTTTTGTTGTATCAACCAATCCCAAATCAATTACATGATTTTTAACAGTGACCTCCGTAAATAATTGGGTTGGAGTCCTTAGATAATCGATATTCAATATGGTGACTATTAGTATTGGTATTAGTAAACCAATAATTAAAAACAGTATACTTTTTAACATTATTCTAAAATTTGAAAAGACAAACTATTGGATTTGAACCAATCGGATTACTCGAAAAAAGCTCTTCCCAAAGAGGATCATTTTCATATTTATCAAGAAAATAATCATAACTTTCGGAATACAATATTGAAATGAAGTAACTATTTTCCATTACACCAACCGGAGGGCTAAGCAATACGTAACTCATATTGTTTATGATGTTTGTATGATCAAATAGTTGTTTTGTAGATCTATTGTAGAATGCGTTTAAGAGTGGAGTAGGCTTGCCATTGATAGTAGATTTAATAGTGTAACCAAATACCAACTTGTCTTCAATTTCCTCATAAGAATTTGATAAAAAATTCAATTCCCTATTTTGTGCTTTTCTAAAAAAAGCCTCGAACTCATATCTTTCTTCTTCTGGCCAAAAAGAATCACCAAAATCAATAAAATATTTTGGATAATGTTTACCATTTAATGTTACCTGATGTATATATGAAGAGGTTTGGTCACTGTATAAAAGTCCTTCATTATTACTTGTTATATTTCCTGTCAGAGCTAGTAATCCAATGGCGTGCAATGAGCTAGGAAATTCGAATAATGAATTAACAATATTTTCATGGTTGCTTCCCATAATTTTCAAATTAGTATTTTGATCATCAAAATAACCAACATTATGAGCGTAGTAATTTGTACCCATTTGATTAATACTCCATGACTGAAAGGGTAAATTACTTGTTTCAAGGTGTATCCCATCCAAGGAGTATCTTAATACTTGTCGCTTACCAGTAGATAAGATTAACACTTCATTTGAACTTCTATCAATACAAAAATCTTGCAAATCAATAAATTCACCAGGACCTGCTCCGATTGAACCTATTTTATGAAGAAATGTACCGTCAATGTCAAATACAAGTATTGCATCATTCATTTGATCGTGAATATACAATCTGTCTTCTACGTTCTCAACTTTAGCTATTCTTCTAATTAGCGATTCGCTATTTGTTTCCAAGGGAATAAAAGACAAATCTTGCAGAATATTTAAAATATCTTTTTTTTGGTCTCTCTCGTTTGATCCTATCTTTATTCTTATCAATTCTGTATGTGACTTTGACTCAACATTGCTATCACAATTAGAGAGAAGACTACTAATTAGCAATATTAAAAGTATGTACTGAAGCTTAAGTTTGCTCATATTTTAGTAAATTAAAACCGACAACTCCAACATTATATTCCTAAAGAATTTTATTTATATACAAAATCAGCCACCAATGTACTCATGTACACTCACTTCTTTAACCTAAAGCCAGTCTTGCCAAATACGCTATAATTGTTCCTACTACTTTTTGTAATCAAAAAAATTAAAATGACTTAGCCCTAAGAATCTCTTAGAAATTTTTCTAAAGATAATTTAAGGTAAAGAGATGCTGCATGTTTTGCAGCACTCTTAAAAATTCAATTACATGATGTTTGAATACAACCATCTCCAGACCATACACAATAAAGATAAATATCGCTACTATTAGGGCAGTAAGCCGCTAAACTATAGTAACCAGGAATCACTAATTCTGCTTGTGCTGTAGCACCAATTCGTAGATCGTTTAAACTTAGCCTTTGCGAATTTTTATCAAATTCAAAACTTGCAAGTAAGTTAAACATAGCGATCCCAGAAATGAATAATCCTAAGATCAACATTGAAATCTTTTTTTTCATGACATTTAATATTTTGTGGATAATTAGACCAATATAGATCAAAAGTTTTGCATTTCAAAAACTTTGTATGGTGAGTCAGAAAAAGACATCAGAATTTCAGTCTGGTCAGTAATAGCAAAATACAACCAATTCCAAAAGTTCATTTTGGACCTTTGGAAAAGTCAAGTTTATGTACAATTCCCAAAAATATTTATTTGAAGAAGTTACAGGCATTTAACATCTAAGCCAACCATATTGTGAATATATTGTAGTAAGGTTGTCATAAGCACCTGTACTTATCCTGTAGACTTCAGAATAATACTTTGCCTATTATCGATTGTTCGGGTATCATCCCCCATTTGCGTGAGTCTAAAGAATTATCTCTATTGTCACCCATAACAAAGTAGTAGTTATTCATAAATGTAAAAGTTGAATCGTCAAGATTCTTCATAAATAAAGAATCTTGAAATGACGGGTTTTCAAAACTCTTGATTATTCTAAAATAATGCTTCATAATATCTGAAGAGTATTGTTTAATATTAATTGTTGCACCAGAAGATGGTATTTCGACAGGTCCATAATCATCAATGCTTCTATTTCCCGGAGATGTTTGATAAATCTTAATTACGTCTTCATTGTAGCTTTGAATAGTTCTTTCAGCAGTGATTTTACTATAATATTTACAACTAACAGCATTTTTTTCGACGATCAGTTGATTATTAATAACCAGATAACCATTACTCAATTCCAAAATTTCCCCGGGTAATCCTTTGCATCTTTTTACTAGTATCATTTTGCTTTTCCAAGGTCCATGAAAAACAAATACATCATCCCTTGCAACCTTTCTTCCAACTGGCCATCTTTTATATCTCCAAGAGGTATTATTGAACCACAAAAAAAAATCATTACTAAGCGCAAGTAGGTTGAATAAAGGTATTTCCAAAGGACTTTCTGGCCATTTCGGACCATATATTAATTTACTAACCAAAATATACTCACCAGTTCTGATCTCGGGCTCCATTGATCTGGATGGAACCACATATACTTCCAAAATAAAAAGCTTAGTAGCGATAGCAATAATTGTTACAAATATTACCATTGATATTCCTTTTGCAGCTTTCATACCAAGTCTCTTAATGGATCTCATCAAAATAAAGAAGTCAATATTTTGTCTTTCAATCTATTAAGACAGATTAT
>NZ_JAVJUY010000121.1:0-3088 GCF_040220315.1 Fulvivirga sp. | reverse complement strand
AGGTCGTTGCCAGATTTTATTAATCTACACCTGTAGATCAAAACCCTTAGTAAAACACTAAGGGTTTTTTCATTTATAGTAACTACTAACTATACTGGGAGATGAAATTCAAATTGAGTTTATTTGTAAAAAAGCTAAATTGAATAAACGAGCCCTACTCTTAACACTCATAATATTCATTTCGGGTGTTCTTTACCTGTATTACAATAAGAACTATTCTAAAGAGAATTCTGATGAATGGAAGTATGTGACAGAGCATGCGTGTTTGGTGCTAGAATTGACTAATGCTAGATTATTAAAATCAAGTGAAGAGCCGAACATATTAGCTAAACTTAACATTGGTTTTCTGCAGGAAAATTTTATCGACTCATCATATCTTAATAAAAATACAGACAAGTTTCTATTATCTTATTACCAAACTGGTAAGTCAGTTTATAATCATACTTTAATAGTATCTTCAACATCTAAGTTGTTTAAACCTCTCATTGGTAATCTTTTAAGTAAAAATTCAGCAGTTGGAAGAAAGTATCTCGAGAAGGAAATATATGAAATTAAAATTAATGATATTAGTTATTCCTATACTTTTGATGATGAGTATGTTATTTTTAGCTCATCACCTTTGTTAATAGAAGATGTAATTAGGGCGGGTTCTGATTCAAATATAAAATTATTTAAGGCAATTAATTATAAGTTACACAATGTTCCAAAATTGTCGAGTGATGATGGTAATGTGTATATAAATATTAAAAGGCTTAACGATCTCCTGAATGTATTTACGAAAAAGAACGAGGATTTTATTGAGTCATATGGTGTGAACACCTTTCTAGACGCCTCTTTTAATGAAAATTCAATCTCATTCAATGGCTTTACTTATACCGATAAGGATGCTTTTTCTAGCACTTTTATGGATCAAGTACCTGTTAATGATAGATTTAATTATGTAATTCCTTCAAATGCCTTATCTGCGAATAAATTTCTAGTTAGCGATCCATTAAAATGGAAAAGTAGACTTGTGGATTATTGGAAAAATACTAAAGGTAATTTCTCAATATCCAGAAATGATTTCCTAAGAAAATATAAGATTAATGAGGATGATTATTTTTCTAACCTAAAGGATGGCCTTTGTTATGTTGAAATATTGGATGGCCCATCTATAGAATATTTAACATATGTTTCAGTTAATGATGTAAATGAATACTTATCAAATCTTAATCAATTGTCAGAATCTGCAAGTATGATCATTGGGGACTCAGTTTATGTTGAGTCTTATGGAGATTATTTTATATCTGAGTTGAACATCCCTGAATTTCCTAAGTTTATGTACGGGGATAACATCGAAGGTTATGAATCTGTCTACTTTTTAAAATTGAATGAATACATAGTTTTTGGTTCGGGTATAAATGTATTAAAAGATATGGTACAAAGTATTGAATCAGAGAAAACATGGGGTAGGGAATTGACCTTTAATAATTATTTTTCAAGCGGGTTGGAGGAAATAAATATAGGATATAATTATAATCTACCTAGACTCTGGCCATTGATCATTGAAAATGTAGACGCTAATTGGAAGGAATTTTTTATTGAAAATGAAGCTGAAATCAAAAGTTACAGGTTGGGTTTAATTCAATTAAGTAGAATTGATGATAGTTTTTATACTAACGTTTCATTTGAGAAATCAAGGCAGGTTAAGAACTTAACCAGGTCGGTATTTAAACCAGAACATACACTAACTTTCTCCAATCCTCTTACTAGTAAGCCACATGTTGTTAGAAATCATAATACCAATTTGTTGGAAACGGTTGTTCAAGACTCACTAAATAATGTGTCTCTTATTTCAAATGAGGGGAAAAAGCTTTGGACTATAAAAATAGATGAACAAATAAATTCCGATATAGATCAGATTGATTTTTATAAAAATGATAAACTCCAGTATTTTTTCACAACCGAGAGTCAAATATATTTGATAGATAGACTCGGTAATTATGTTGAAGACTATCCTAAAAAGTTAACATTTAAAAGTACGGGTTCAAAAGTAGTTGATTATGATAAGAGCAGGTCTTATCGATTTGTGCTCACATCAAATACAGGCGATGTTTATTTATTTAACAAACATGGTAAGCCTCTGGAGGGTTGGAATCCACTAAAAATTAGTGGTGAACACGTATTTACGCCTTTTCATATCAGAATAAGAGGTAAAGACTGTTTTGTTACACTATTGAAAGATGGCACTTTAACTCTTTATAATAGACGGGGGCAAATAGTGAATGGTTTTCCTAATAAACTCGATGATAGATTCAGCTCAGAGGTATTTGTAGAAACAGGAAGTGACTATTCTAAATCGTATCTTCATTTAGTTTCTAATTCTGGTAAATTCTTTCGAATAAATTTAGAAGGTGAAATTGAAAGTACTCAGGAGTTATTCAGACAAACACAAAAGGCTAATTTTTATATCATACCGGATGCTCTTGAGGAAACATATGTAATTGCAAGGCAAGAAAAGCAAAGACTGGTTTTGTTAGACCAAAACTTTCAAGAGATATTGGCGAAAGACTATTTAGGTTCGGAGAAGTTGGACGTTCAATATTATTTTTTCTCTCCAGGAAATATGATTTATGCCATAACTGATAAACTGCAAGGGTTTACTTATTTATATAGGTCTAATGGTGATTTGATAAATTCCAGGCCTGTAAGTAGTGATAACGAAATTGGACTATTATATTCAGAAGTATCAAATGAATACACTATGTACATTGTTTCAGGAGATACATATTCAAGATTAAAGTTTTAAGTATGAGGTTTATTTTATTGATATTAGTTTTTAGTGCAGCAGTAGCTTTAAAAGCTCAGGAAAAAGATACAATACGCTATAGCCTGGCTACCCCTTACGATGCGGTTATTACTCATCTACAATATTTACAACCTAATAGTTATTATCCAGAAATTGCATCGAAAGCTCTGAAAAAGGATGAAAGAAGTAATGAAGAAATAGCCAGCCTTGCAATTAAGTTAAAACAAATATTTGATGGGTCAGGTGAGTATATTGATGTTGATGAAATTCCAAGAGTTTCTAACTATAAAGACTCTCTAG
>NZ_JAVJUY010000120.1:0-14846 GCF_040220315.1 Fulvivirga sp. | reverse complement strand
CTTTCAGCATCTGATCATAATCTTTTAATTGAACAGTATTATGTGAGGCCGTTCCGAAATAATATTTCAAAACAGTTTCTTCAGAATTATAAGAATAGGAGCCTCCATCATGGAGAATATTATCATCACCAATCCAGATATCGAGATGTAAATTATCAGCTTGTGATGGTCTGTCTTTATGACTGCCGGCTCTTAAAAATGTGAGCGTGTCCTTATCTCTTATGACAACATATCCCCCACTACCAAAATATGAGATTCCTTCTTTACGAGTAACTTTTTTTGATTGGGATTTAGACTCCCAGCCCCACCAATTACAATCTTCAAAATCTTGATCATAAAGAGAAGTGCCATTTAGTACTCTATGCAAAGCTTCTAATTGAGGACGATAATCGAGAAAATCATCAGACCAAGGAAAGAATAATGCCCCATCATTGGCTCCGTAATTAGGAACATAACCGCTTGGAGATTGGCAGGTATATAAAAATTCTATTGACTTATTTGCTCGTTCATAAAGCAACTCTGAGTAAGGCTTACCATTTAATTCAGCCAATCTTATCCCCGCTGTTAGCAATTGTATTACTACCCTATGATAGTTCATGCTAAACTGCAAATAAGTACCATCTTGATATATTTGATACTCTACTTCTTCTTCAAACCATCTCCTCCCTTTTAGTGCCCAAATTCTCGTTTCTGGAATAAACGGAAATAAAAAAGTGGAAAGACTCAGTATCATGGTTTCGGTGATAGCATGATTATTTCTAACTGCTATCCTGGAAAAATTAATATGCTGATAAATATGGTGTAAGTGCCAATATATAATATGTTGATAATTTGCCCACCTTTGCTCGGTGAGTGCGGAAGAATTTTTATAAAAATTTAAAGCAAAACACCAGTTGATAAGACGCAGCGACATCTCCTGACTGCACCTCCAATTTGGGCCCTGATTAATTGGGCTTGCATTGATCCAACTGTCAATTTCCGAAAAAACAAATTCAGAATGATCTTCATCAAAATGATAATCATACTTCAATAGCGTTAATAAATACGAAAACCGGGATTTCTCCCA
This sequence comes from Fulvivirga sp., assembly GCF_040220315.1. GTDB lineage: Bacteria > Bacteroidota > Bacteroidia > Cytophagales > Cyclobacteriaceae > Fulvivirga. The sequence continues at coordinate 13,780 of NZ_JAVJUY010000120.1, read as the reverse complement.
AACATATTTAATATCACCATTTGCCTTTGAATAATCCTCTATTTCTGTCCAGTGCTTGTTTTTTGAGTAAGTAAATTCATTGGATGGATTGGTTATCCAATCATAATTTTTACCTAAGTCGAACCATTGTGAATTAAAAAATAGCAACTGCCCATTCAATATCTTTTCAGCTTTGGAGGCAAGCTTGGCATCTCTAGACTTCTTAAATACAAGGCTCTCCCGATCATCAAAGTAAAAAATCGAGTGCTGTTTTTTCCAATCCTCAAGAGGAATAAAATATTTGATTTTAGGGCTTACAGGGAATCTTCTTTTGAGTAATCCGGTTCTTTTCTTTAACTCATATACAAGTCGATACAAAAAATATCGACTTCCCATATTTTGGTAAACCTGTACTACTTTAGAAAAAGTGTTCATCAATCAACATTCACCCATTTTCCAGATTTAAGACTTTCTATTGCAGCCAATGAAGCTTTACTTACATTTAGAAGTTCGGTTATTGGTATCAGCGGTATACCGCCAGTTTGAATATGATCTAAGTATGCCTCAAACTGTGCTTTATGACCTTTATCTAACTTTGTCTTAAGTTTTTTAAATCCTTTTACATTATAACCATTCGTAACTCTAAAATTATCTACGATCCAGGTTCGGTTTTGAGAGTATACCTCCACTCTCTCCTTACTATACGACTTAGCTCCATTTGAGAAATAATTGATGGTAGAAATGGCACCGCTTTCATGTTTAAGCAAAAGTGTACCGTTATCAGTGTTTTCTTCAGGGTACTTACCTAATGCATTAAAACATACAGAGGACACCAATGAATCGGTCAAATAAACAGCTAAATCAACGAAATGGCAGGCTTCACCTATTATTCTACCGCCCCCTATTTGCAAATCATGCACCCATGAATCAGGAGGAATAAAACCTGCATTCATTGTTGCCTGTAAATTAATTAGACCCGGTTCAGCGCCTAGGCTTTTCTTAATTTGCTTAATGTGAGGCGAAAACCTTCTGTTAAACCCAACCATCAATGACCCTTTGGTTGTCTCTAAAGCATTTTCAATGGACTTGAGCTCTAACTGGCTCAAAGCCAAAGGTTTTTCCACAAAAACGTTTTTACCGGCCTTCAATCCATCTACAACTTGATGTGCATGCGCATTATGTTGCGTTGTAATGATGATAGTATCAATTTCATCATCCTGTAACACTTCCTGAATGTCGGTAGCACTTTTTGAGATTCCATATTTTGTTGCCAACGCAGTGCCATTAACGCCCTTAGATGATACTATACACTTAATATTAGGAGAAAAACCTTTTAATGCCGGTAGCAAAGTCATTTTAGTAAAATTACCTGCACCAACAATACCAAAAACCCCTTTCTGACCCTTAAAAGACCGGGGGTTAATTTCTATACCTCGGTTTATACGCTGTGGTGAATCTGAATATTTAATAATAGAGGCAATGGTATTGGCGTTACCCATTTCACTATAAATATTCTGATAATCCTTTAACTCAACTATTTCAGAAATCAGTGATTTAACCTCCAACTGACCAGCACTAATAGCTTTTAAAATTGTTTCGAAATTTCTCTTTTCTGTCCAGCGGACAAACCCTATGGGGTAATCATTACCCTTCTGTTCATAACTTATATCATATCTGCCAGGCCCATAACTGCATGAAACCTGAAAAGTAATTTCCTTTTCATAAAAATCAGCCCTACTTAATTCCAAACCAATAACACCTACGAGCACAACTCTTCCGCGCTTTCTGCACATTTTAGCTGATTGTGAAATCACTTCATTTGATTTTGTAGAGGCAGTAATAATTACAGCATCCACACCGATGTTATCAGTTAGTTCTAATGCACGATTTACAGGATCATTTTGAGCAGGATTAATAGTATCAATTCCCCATGATGAAGCCAGGTCACATTTGCTTTGATCAATATCAATTCCTATTACTCTACATCCATTGGCTTTAAGTAACTGAGCCGTTAACAGACCTATTAAACCTAAGCCTGTTACAACTACCGTCTCTCCCAATGTGGGGTTAACAAGCCGAATTCCTTGCAGGCCAATGGAAGCTATAACTGTAAATGCCGCTTCATCGTCCGATACGTTTTCGGGTATCAAAGCAACCAAATTTTTTGGCACTACTACGAATTCAGCATGAGGACCATTTGAGACCACACGATCTCCTTTTTTGAATTCTTTTACACCTTCCCCTAGTTCTTCAACTACACCTACATTGCTATAACCTAATGGCAGTGGTTGCTCCAATTTGTTAAAAACTGCTTCCAGAGTTGGTCTCAGGCCATCTGACTTCACCTTATCAAGTACCATTTTTACTTTGTCTGGTTGCTGTTGAGCTTTCTGAAAAAGGTTTGCTTTACCAAAGTCTACAAGCATTTTTTCAGTGCCAAGGGAAACTAGCGATCTTGTAGTTCTTATCAATACCTGACCTTTACCAACATTAGGCACCGGTATTTCTGTTAATTCTGTTTTACCAGTTTTAAAACTTTGTAAGATTTGTTTCATGTTAGCTTAAATCGCAAAATACTAAATGATTCGCCATAATTTGAATATCCTTGAATTGATTGTGCGCCACTAAAAACACCACGATATCAGCTGATGCCAGCGCGCTTTCTAAAGAATATAATTTGATTGTACCGTGCTCGTGAATATTGGGTTCTACGGCCTTTATATTAAACCCTTTTTTTATTAACTCAAATACAACATGCAAAGCCGGTGACTCTCTCAAGTCATCAATATTTGGTTTGAATGCCAACCCAAGACATGCTACAACTGGTTTCCTTTTATGTCTTTTTTCAAAATCTGCTACCCGCTCAGAAACCTTATCAATTACCCATTCAGTTTTACCATCATTAATTTCACGTGCAAGCCTGATCATTCTCGCACTTTTAGGGAATTCTGATACTATAAACCATGGATCTACCGCAATACAATGTCCTCCTACACCCGGACCGGGTTTCAAAATATTTACCCTGGGGTGCCTATTTGCCAAACGTATTAATTCATATACATCAATATTTGCTTCATCACATATTATTGATAGTTCATTGGCGAAGGCAATATTACTATCGCGCGATGCATTTTCCACCAACTTGCACATTTCAGCCGTTCGGTCATTGGTAATGAAAAGATCACCTTTTACAAAATGTTGATAAAATGCCTTTGCCTTTAAGCCTGATGCCTCATTAACACCTCCAATGACCCTATCATTATGCTCCAATTCATGAATAATATGACCAGGAAGTACTCTTTCAGGGCAATAAGCGATATGAATCTCCCCTTTTAGATCAGGCCTTTTTTCAAACATCAATTGCGCCATTTTTTCGGTAGTGCCCACTGGTGAGGTTGACTCAATAATAATTGTATTTCCGGCTTCTAATACAGGTATAATATTTTCTACAGCATTTTGAACATAGGTTAGATCTGGGGTTTTATCTTCATTAAATGGAGTTGGAACAGCTATAACAAAAACATCCGATGCGTTTATTTCTGTTTGTGCTTTCAAATATCCATTGCTCACAACATAACTTACCAAGCCTTCTAAATCAGGCTCAACGATGTGTATTTTGCCCTGATTAATCGTGTCTACTACTTTTTTACTAATATCTACACCTGTTACCTGCAATCTTCTGCTGGCTATTAGTGCTGCAGTCGGCAAGCCAATATAACCAAGACCAATTACTGTTGTTTTAAAGTTATTTTGCATTAAACTAATTCTATCAGTGCATCGTAAATTTTATTTGAAGCCTTACCATCGCCATAAGGATTAGTGGCTTTTGACATCACATCATAATGATTTTTATCATTAATCAAGTTAGACACCTCCTTTATTATAGTCTCTTTATCGGTGCCAACTAACTTTGCTGTTCCTGCAGAAACTCCTTCCATTCTTTCTGTTACATCACGCATTACCAAAACAGGCTTACCCAATGATGGTGCTTCTTCCTGTATCCCCCCTGAATCAGTCAAAATGAGGTAACTTTTTTGCATTAAAAATATTAAGTGCGGATAGTCTAAAGGATCTATCAAATGAATACCTTCTACCCTACCTAAAATCCTATTCACAGGTTCTTTTACCTTAGGATTTAGATGTACAGGATAAACAAATTGAAAATTCGCAAATTGATTTTTTAGCGAAAGAATAGCATAACAAATATCTTCAAATGAAACTCCAAAGCTCTCTCTCCTATGCCCTGTCACTAGTATAAAAGGTTGTTCAAGATGAAGGGCTCCGTACTTCGATTTATCAATACTTTCAGGCTTTTCATTTATCATATTCAATCCTAAAAATAAGGCATCAACTACAGTATTACCTGTAATGAAAATATTATTGACATAACCTTCACGTTCAAGATTTTTCTGAGCACCAATAGTAGGTACCATATGAGCAAAAGCTACATTTCCAACAATTTTCCTGTTAACCTCCTCAGGAAACGGTGAGAAAATATCATTACTGCGAAGGCCAGCTTCAATATGAACAATCTTTAACTGATGATAATAACCTATTAATCCACCCATCATAGCAGTTGTAGTGTCCCCCTGAACAAACAACACATCGGGTTTAACCTCTGAAAATAATATATCCAAAGCATCCGCTAACCTAGCCGTCAATTGGGCCAAACTTTGTCCTGAAGACATAAGATTTAAATCAAAATCAGGTTTGATTTGAAAAAAAGACAGAACTTGGTCCAGCATTTCCCGATGCTGACCTGTGACAGCAACAACCGCTTGAAAACGAGAATCTTTCTTTTGAAATCTTTTTATTAAAGGGGCCATCTTGATGGCCTCTGGTCGGGTTCCGAATAGGAAAAGTATTTTTTTCAATGTGATAGATAAATTGTAAAAAATCAGTTTTTCTTTTGAAAAACATAAATTGTCATAGTCTTTAAGTATTTATTTGGTAACCAAGAAAAAAAAATATCTAAAAACTTAATGGATCCATCATATTTAATTTCTTTAAACTCAAGATTGAATTTCGAGGTCCTAATCAAGAACTCGGATGGACTGAATATATTTTTCACGAACTTATAATAAGTTGGCCATCTTATTAATTTAAAACACCATCGTTCAACATAACGGAATAAGCTCTCTTTATTTGGAAATGAGATTATAAGTAAACCATCTTTAGCTAACTGATTTAATAGTTTTTCTAAAAAAAAATCTATATTACTGACATATTCAAGAGAGCTTGAAGCGATAATGGCATCAAATGTTCCATATTGTTTTAAATCACAATCTGGAAACAACTCTCTATTAAAAACTAATTTAAGATTAGTGCTTTTATGCCTATTACAAATATTAATCATTTGTTGAGAACCATCCAAACCAATTACTTCATAGCCCAGCTTAGCTAGATGTAGAGAAAATATGCCAGAACCACACCCCACATCTAACACCTTACCCTTTGGTTTAATTTTTTTAAACAGGTCGGTCCAAACTCCAAATCTTTTCCTGAAGCTGTAACTTTTAGAATAACTATCTGCAAAATCCTCTGCAATTATGGAGTGAAAATCCACAGCATTAATTCCTTTCATTGTAAGCTTTTAATGTGTCACTAATAAACTCAATGGTTTGATTTGCACACTTTTCCCAACTGTATTTTTTTGACCTTCTGTATGCCTGAAAAGCATATTCATTTTGAATATTTTTATCATCTAAGAAGAACTTCAATGCTTGCCCAATTGAATCAATATCCAATGGATCAAAGTAAATGCCCGTATCACCTAAAATTTCCGGCATTGAACTCATACTTGAGCATGCAATTGGGAGTCTTGCTCTCATAGCTTCCAATACTGTCATTCCGAAGGTTTCACAAGAAGAAGCATAAACAAACAAATCAGCTTGCCCATAGTAAGAAGGAAGTTGATTGTATTCCAATTTATCAATCACTACTATGTTATCTGAATACTCAATTCTAACATTTATAGCCTTGTTTAAAGCCAACATTGACTTAGGGTTCTGAGGTCCAATCAATGTGAGTTTTATTTTATAATGTTGATCTATTAAATCATATACTGCCTTAACGACATTCCATTGATGTTTATATTGATCAATAGACGATACATAAAGAATATTGGTTGTATCATTAAATTCTTCATTGCTTTTCACTCGTAATGTTTCGAAAATCTCAGAGACACCATGAGGAATTACCACACAATTCTTCATAGAAACTGACATGTTTTCTACTTTTCTTTTAGAATAATCACTAAGAAAAATTACACCTTCCGCATTTTTAAAAGATCTCAGCTGGATGAGTTTTAACACTTCTAACCTAATTCTTGTCAAAGATAGACCGAACCTCGCTTTTTCGGCATTTTCAAATGGCAGCAGGTTTTGGCACATCGAAATGGTAGGACTAAACCTAATGTCATTACCTGCCGGTAATAAAAGGATATCAACATTATTTAATTTAGCCTGCTTTGGAAGATAAGTTTTTTGCCAAAGAAATCTCAGTAAAACACCTCTATTAAGCCATTTATGAGTTCTCTTAAATAAATATGAAAATTCAGGAATTTTATCTAGTGTTCTTTGAGAAGACCAAACGTATACTTTATTAACCATTATGTCTGAAGTATTGATTTTTTTCAATAGTTCAACCAAATGTGTAATACCTCCTCCAGTTGTAATATTAGAAGCGTCAATGGCTAGAATCATTTTCTTATAAAAACATAATTCGGTCCATCTTTCTCTACGACTTTAAAGCCGCACTCTATGATAATTTTACTAAGTTTTTCTATTGAATAGAAACTGTTTGAATAAGAAGTTTCATGTAATTCAATTATAACCATTTGACATAAGTCTAAGGCTTTTGAGTCATTTTTTAATATTTCAACTTCGGCCCCTTCAATATCACAAATAAGAGTGTACTCTTTAATTTTTCTTGTTGCTAGAAACTCAGAAAGCGTAATAGTTGGAATGATAAGATCAGTTTTTTCATGACAAATATGACCAGTTGTTGAATCATTACCTGTTTGGAAATAAAGCTGTGAATTATTGTCATTACCAACTACAGCATAATTATACAAACCATAATTACCACTGACATTTTTATCTAAATTCTCTTTTAGTGTTTCCATCAGATTTAGATTTGCCTCTATGCAATGAAACTCAAGCTTTTGAACATTACAGGAGAGGACACTAGCAATTACACCAATGCTACTTCCTAATTCCAGAATAGTTGTTTGGGGGTTTATATACTTCAACACAAATCTAATTTCAGAACTTTCATACATTCTAAAAAAAAGATGAGCACATGTGGTATTTGTAATAAATTTTGAGTCGGTATTTATAATTGCACCTTTTACAGAGAATGTATTATTTACAAGTCTTCTTATTAAAAAACCAGTCAAATTATTTGCCAATAATGTTGCTATAATAATCCTAATATAATTCATTCTTTATTGCTAGAAGGGTCTTAATATTTTTTTCTACATTATTACTAATAGCTGATTCTCGGGCATTTTCAACTAACTTTTCATAATTCTTATTTTGTATTATTAAAGTCATTTTCTCCACAAGGTCATCTAAATCATTTGTTTTAAATATATATCCATTCTTTCCAGGTACTACTCTGTCAACAACGCTTCCGGATGTATCACTGCCAACCACCGGTAATCCACAAGATAGAGCCTCCAAGACTGCATTGGGAAATGGATCATACGCGGCTGTATGTAAGAAATATCTACTCTTATGATAAAATTTAGCTAGCTCATCCAGTTGAAGCCAACCAGAAAACTCAACACAATCTTGAAGGTCAAGTTGTTTCACTAAATCCATTAATAATTGTTTATCTCTGCCTTCTCCAGCGATCTTTAACTGAACGTCAAAACCTAACTCCTTTAATTTTCTGATTGATTGAATTGAAAGATCTTGACGTTTATTAGAAATATCAAGTCTTCCTGATGTAACGAAAATATGTTTGTGAATTGAACCCCCTTTGGTGAAGAAATTAGTATCTGTTGCAAAGGGAAAGTTGATAAGTTTTGATTTAGGAGCTCCGTTTTTTTTAAAATTCTTAATACCAATTTTTCCAGTTGTGAACAAATACTTAGCATTTTTAAAAATAATGCCAAGTAACGCTTTACGAAAAATACGTTTGAAAAATGTTCTTTTAATATCTACTTGTGGCGTATCTGTCCAAATAATGAATTTTCTTTTCAGTATTGACAAAAGAAAAATTGAAAATATGTGATGATAGTTATTCCATCCAGCTATTAAAAAGATTCCTTGACTGAACAAAACCGACCGGTAATATTTCAATAAACCTGAACCTTTCATTCGGGTATATTGATATTTATAATTTCCTTTTTCGCTCCAAGGGTGTGAACTTAATTGACCTGCCAAATAAAAGACTCTTAAATTAAATTCATTACTTTGTTCTACTGCATCAAACAAATAATCATTATAATGAGTGGGATGCCATGAAAGCCAAAGTAAATTAACCTTTTCCTTCACCTTCACAGATAATTTGCTTATACAAATTCAAGTATTTTTGTTTGATGCCTTCAATATCAAAACGTTTTAAATTTAAATACCCATTTGTTATTAACTTCAATCTGTAACCTTCGTTACTAATAACCTTAACTAATCCGTCATTTATAGAATCAATATTGTAAGGATCAACAAGACAAGCACCATTTCCTGAAACTTCAGGCATTGAGGCTAAATTAGATGTTAACACAACGCAACCTTGCGACTGTGCCTCAATTATAGGCATACCGAAGCCTTCATAGGTGCTGGCGAAATATAATATATCTGCCCCTCTATACAATCTCATAACATCTTCTTGGTTCAAATTAGATAGGAATTTATGCTTAATCTTGAGCCTATTAAGTAGCTTTTGAAGTATATTATCATAATCTCTTAACAGAATAAGCTCACAGTGTATATCTGTCACGGCTGCAATTAGTCTTTCAATATTCTTGTTTTCCATTGCCCCGACTTGCAATATTTTAGGTGTAGTGCTTAATGATCTACTCACTGAATTACTATCTCTATAAACAATTGGAAGAGGATTATAAATGACATTAATTTTACCTTGTAGATATGGAAAATGATATAGTAATCTATCTTTAGTAAAATTTGAAATTGATGTAATACTTCTAGCTCTTTTTAAAGGCCATTCTAGCCATATTTTTTTAAAAATTAACCTTTTCCATCCCTTGAGTGTTGATTCAAAATGACCTAAATCATGAATTGTAATTATTGATCTTCTTCTATCAAGGCCATATATTAACCAATTGACATCACCTGTTATATGATTAACATCGCCCTGGGATTTTCTAGCATTTAGAATATTAGCAATTAGTCCTTTAGAGCTATCTACATAAAACAATCTAACATTAAAAGTAGATTTCATCTCCTGTGAAATGCTTTGAAAAATTTGTTCAATGCTATAATTGCCTTGACGAGGATCTCTAAAAAATAATGTTACCGTTTTTATTTCTTGGGAAGACATAGCCAATTACCATCGCTAATCTTTATATCACTCAATTTATCCATGCCAGAATCAATGTTGAATATATCATAATTGAGTGACTTTAGTAATTGAAAAAGCGCATTTAAATCACTCCAAGGGTTGGATGCTTCTAAAATTAAAACTGGATTATACGTTCTTACTGTTTTGAGTGCCCCCTTTAACAGGTTAAACTCAGCCCCTTGTATATCCATCTTGATTAGATTAACTTTCTTTATTTCATTATCTATAATATAATCATCCAAAATCACTTGTTTAACTCGTATTGATTGTGAATGACCTGTTTTTATCACGGAAGACATGCCTTGATTGGGGTAATCTTCGTCCATGATATTAAAATCAATAATACAATTGGAGTCACCTAAAGCCATTTCAACAGGTTTAACATTAGTAATCTGATTTATTTCCAAATTGTATTCAAGCTCTAAATACACTTTGGGAAATGGCTCAAACCCGTAAACAACACCCTTACTACCAATTATATTCGAAATTAAAAGAGTCTCACTCCCAATATTAGATCCTGCCTCAATAACAATATCACCCTCTTTCAAATATTTTCTTAACAGTTCATTGATATCAGGCTCATACTCACCTAAAAAAAATATATTCCAACCTATGATTTCATTGGTAGTAACTCGAATTTTTAACCCATTTAAATAATTAATGACAATTTTTTTTCCTTTGATATTACTATCTTGATAATCATAAAGCCATTTTGCAATATGAAATTTGATTCTTCTAATGGGTAAAAGTTTGCAGATATTCCTTACTACAAATGGGTTAATATTCACTTTTAATGTTGGTTATATTTTTCAAAATATTAATTATTTCTAGAGCACGCTGATCTAGTGAGTGGTCATTCTGAGCTCGTTTCAAGCCCATTTTTGCCACCAACTCGCGCTCCTCACTTTGTTTCAAGTAGTAAATGATTTTGTCAATTAAGTCGTATATATCTACATAGCTAACGAATTCAAGACCCTCTTTAAAATACAACAATACTTCATCCGTTTTTTCATGCAACATGAATCCACCACTCGCTGGAATGTGAAAAGTACGTGAGGTAATTAGATCACCTGAAGAAGCTCCTTTTCTGACTTCTGAAAGAATCCCTAAATTGATTTTTGAATGCTGAATTGCTTCAACATACTGATCTCCAAATAAAGCTACGCCCTGAATAGCACTTGCTAAACTAGAAGTGGTACACTTCTGCCATTGATTGCCCCATATTTTCATATTTAGTTCAGGAATATAATTAGCTATATGAGAAAGTATGCGCTCCTTTTTTGGAGACCATGTTCCTATGAAAGACACATCACAGGAAAACAAAGATTGCTTTTGTAATTTATCGATATTGTGAAGTGACGGATCATAACCGTGAGGAATAAACGTTACATTTTCATAATTAAACTTGTTTTTCAGGTCTCTGATAGCAAATGACTTAGTAGTAAAGATATGATCGTATAAGGGAATACATTTAGGAATATAGGACCCATGAGTAAACAAACTAACATCTGGATAAAAATTAATTAATAAATGCCCTTCCATTTTTAATGTCTTCAATGTTTCCGGAAAAATGAAAGCTCCCTTATATATGAAAATAATATCAGGTTTAACTTGTTTTGCCTTTTCAATTATTTGTTCATTGAAATCTTTAATTTGAGGATATCTAATAAGTTTATTAAAAAATTTAGATTGAAAGGATTTCCCATTTAAACTAATGTAATTTAACTCATTAACTAGTTCAATCTGGTGACCTATCCTCGATAAAGCATAAAACAAACCTGAAGAATTGCTGCCTCTCCATTCTTCACCAATACAAAGAATCTTATGCAATGGTTATAAACAATTTAGATACTAATAAGGTCAATAAATAAATGGCTATTATGGTTATCACAACTTGCAGATCAGCACCCAGCGAAAATAACCCTAAAAAAAGGAGATAAAATCCAAAAACACTACGGAATATGTTGTAATCAGCTGACCAAAAATCACAGGTATTCCAAATCATAGAAATCAAGATGCCAAATAATATGCAACCAACTACCAATCCTGGCCACCCATAATTAAGATGAAACTCCCCTGGAACGGTCATATTTATAGAATTATTTACTTGACCATCATCCTTCTCATAAGCTTGACCTATTTCTATAGCAAACCACCTCCCTTTGGCAATTTTAGGTTTTTCAGGCCACAAAAAGCGCGGAATTAGTGCAAATGCAAAATAATTTAAAGTCGCCCCATCATAATATCCATTTGATGATTCAAGATCTACAATATTGGTTAATTGATTCAAATTACTTAGTCTGCTCCAAAAGGTATTTTCACGACTCTCCTCTTCAGTTGCTAATAAGCTGATCCTTTCTACTCCCGTAACGTAGGTGCTCCTTAAGGCTCCAAATGTAGTAAAATAGCTAAACGCGAAAAATGCGGCAACGTAAATAACATAAAAGCGATTGCTTAGTATATATTTAAAATTTTTATAGCCTATTAGTAGACCAAAAAAATAGGCCACTAAGGGTAAAATAATATTCGTTCTCAAATACTCAAAAAATAATGCTCTAAGAGACTCTATAATTAACAAAATAAATGCGAAATTTTTAATTTTAGTAGAACCGATAGATGCACCATATCTAGCCAAAAAGAATATAATTAAAATAGGAAATAGTTTTATATAACTAGATACAGTTCCTAATTGAGGCAAGCGACCAGAAATTATTATATAGATAATAATTATACCAAGAATCAAAATCCCAGAAGTATATCTTGGCTTTATTTGAAATTTATTAATCTTCGGTAAAATATTTTTATTAGGTATCAAATTATATCCGACTAAAATAAATAATGTTCCAACATAATGGATAGTTGATGCTTTTAAGATATGCTCTGGAACCATATACAAAAAATAAACAGATTCATTTGCCTCTCCTTGACTCAAAATAGCTATTGTGTTTCCTAATGCTGTTAATCCCGATGCTATCAGAAACATGAATATGACATCTATTGACTCTGCTCCTTTTCTTTGATAATTAGAATAACAAACATTAATGCAAAGGACTATTGCGGCAATATTGATTATAATCTCATTTTCTATTAAAAGCCCAATAAGAAAAACCATTATTGAGAATATGTAGAATTGAATCTTCATTAAATTGAACTTTCAGTTTTCAACTGTAAGAAATCTAATTATCATTTGGTTCTAGAATATTCAAATAGTTATTTATGAATGAATCTTGATTGTAGATATCAAATGCTGAATAATCTTGATTTATCATTTGAGGAGAGTCAACTATTGCTTGTAATTGTTTTTCATTTTTGGCCCAGCTAAACATAAAAGAAGTTTCATTTTCCAAATCCTTTATACCTCCTGAATCATTTCCAATAATAATAATCGGAATTTTCAATGCAATCAATTCATACAACTTACTAGGAACCACACTCCGAGATGCTAAAGTAAACCCAAAAACTACTACAAATTTCGCTCTACTTAGTTGATCAAATAGTTCATAAGACGACAACCACCCTAAATAGATGTACTGATCAGAATTTAATTTGGAACTAAATATTTGATCAACTTGTTCAAATCCAGCATAGGCAAATTTTGTCTCAGGATTATCATTTAAATATTTGAAAAAAAATTCATGATATTGATAATCGACATTAAACCCACCATAATAAAAAAAAGTAAACTCCTCTTCTCCAAATAAAGAAACAATATGCTCCTTTTTAGGGAGTGCATGTCTGATTACCATAAAAGATTTACCAAGCTTTTCTCCATCTTTTTCTGCCCATTCTGGAGAAACATGTACACATTTGTCTGCGTTTTTAAGCACTCTTTTCATCCAGTATCGACTTAAAAACTTATATTTTTGACCAATATCATGATTATCTTGAAAATCAACAATCCAATCACATTTGATTTTATTTTTAATTAGATAACCCGCAAAAATTGGCCCGCGTGGTGTAAAAAAAGAAATAACACTATCCCCCTTTTTAACAATTCTACTACCTAACAAGTATTCAGCAACATTTTTACCCCATAGTCCTGATATATCTCCAAAAAAAAGTGCATAGTATAAAGTAAATAGCTTTCTAATCAACCACCACTTATCAGACTTCAATGCCTTACCTGGGATTAATATGACGTTTGGTTCTGGATACTCAATATTATTACTGAAATGGTTTCTAGTAATCACTAACACTTCACAACCTTGTTCTTTTAATAGTCGTGCGAGATCTCCCGGCCTTTTACATTAAGCAGTACCTTGATTTGTATTAT
>NZ_JAVJUY010000119.1:0-21836 GCF_040220315.1 Fulvivirga sp. | reverse complement strand
ATAGCTGATTTGGTGGTGAAAGAAACGAATGCAGCAGGTGGTTATGGAATGTTAATTGGGCCTAAGGCTACAAAAGAGGAACATGAGAAATTTAAAGGGTTATTAAAGGCGAATCCAAGAAATTATATAGCGCAGCCAACTTTATCATTGTCAACAGTGCCTACCATGAGCGATGAAGGCTTTGCCCCTCGTCACGTGGATCTTCGCCCCTATGCACTTTACGGTAAATCAATTGACATAATTCCGGGTGCATTAACACGGGTTGCTATGGTAAAAGACTCACTGGTTGTTAATTCTTCTCAAGGAGGAGGAAGTAAAGACACATGGGTGTTATTTGATTAGAATTTAAATAAATTATATGTTAAGCAGAGTTGCTGATTCATTATTTTGGTTAGGAAGATATACGGAACGAGCTGAAAATTACGCCCGTTTTATTGACGTAAATTTCAATCTATCATTGGATTTGCCACCAGGTATTGAGGAACAATGGGATCCATTACTTCAAGCCACAGGAGGTAAGGAGCAATACATAGAATTATTCGGTGAGGAAATAACCCGTGCAAATGCAATTCTTTTTTTAGGATTTGATGAAAGAAACCTTAACTCTATTTATAACTCTGTAAAATTCGCTCGTGAAAATGCACGAATAGTGAGGGAAAGTATTCCTAAAGAAACCTGGGAGGTTTTAAATGACCTACATTATTACGTAGAAGAAGCTAAAGACAAGAAGATTTGGAAAAAAGAAGACCCTAAAGATTGCTTCAAATATATCAAAAGTCAGATACAGTTGCTCAATGGAATCGCCTACGATAATGTGCCCAGAACTCAAGGTTGGTACTTCTCCAAACTAGGGCAGTTTTTGGAGCGCGCAGATAAAACATCTAGAATTTTAGATGTAAAATATCACTTTCTTTTGCCTTCACTTGACGATGTAGGTTCACCTTTAGATTTTCTCCATTGGGTAGCATTACTAAAATCAGTGAGTGGTTTTAATGCTTATAGAAGAATATATGGTATAATTAAACCTGAATCCATCGTTGATTATCTCGTTTTAAACCGTTTCTTCCCTAGATCAGTTCTTTTTTGTCTTCAAAATATCGAAGACTGTTTACATGAAATTTCTGGCTCCAAACAGGGTTATTCAAATATGGCCGAAAAGGCCATTGGAAACATGAGATCAGATTTAGAATTCGCAGATGTAAATGATATTTTTAATGATGGATTACACGAATATCTGGATAATATACAACTAAAATTAAACAACATCTCTGATCTAATCTATGATCAATATTTTAAAATAAGACCTAATTTTACAGAAGAAATTCAAATCCAAGAATGACATATTGTTTAGGTATTTTCAGCAAAGAAGGTATAGTTGGTTTAGCAGATACTAGAATTACATCGGGTAGTGACACCACTGTTTCTAAGAAAATTTTTACTGTCCAAAGAGAGAAGCATTCGTATTTTATAATGACTTCTGGGCTGAGATCCGTAAGGGATAAGGCTATTACCTATTTTAGCGAAGTAATTGACGATCAGGATAAAAATTTTAATAAGCTGTATAAGGCAGTTAATAAATTTGGAGAACAAGTAAAGCGTGTTGCAGATGAAGATGGTGCTCATCTTAAAGATTCAGGAATGAGTTTTAACCTTCAGGCTATTGTTGGCGGCCAACTAGAGGAAGATGAATATCCAAAACTATATCTACTTTACCCTCAAGGAAATTGGATTGAAATTGGTGAAGGTACCCCTTTTGTTATCATTGGTAACTCTGGGTTTGGAACACCCATATTAAAACGTTCACTAACGTATGATTCTAGTCTTGAATTTGGCCTTAAAAGTGGCTTTCTATCATTTGATGCTACGAGAATTTCGGCCAATGATGTAGATTACCCCATTGACACGGTAGTATTAAAAAAGGATGAATTCAGAATGATTGAACACCGCTTTCAAGAGAAAGACTTAGGTCATATCGCTGATTTTTGGAATTCAAAATTGAAGGACGCAATCAATAAATTGCCTGCAAACACCTTGAATAATGCTTTAAGTTTTAAAAAATTAGAAGGGATAACCGATGATACTTAAAATTAAACATCATACAAATTATCAGTACCCTACTCCTATTTTTCCAGAACCTCAACACCTTTATTTTACTCCTCTTAGTAGAGGTTATCTAAATATTATTGACTTTAAATTAGAAGTCAATCCAAAGCCTACTGGAAACGCGATAAGAATTGATATTGAAGGTAACCCTTATAACCAATGTTGGTTTAATGAATTAACTGATCATTTGGAAATTAATGTTGAGATAGAATTAGAACTGGATCAATTAAATCAATTTGATTTCTTAGTAGAAGAAGCACCAAAAACAGAAATGAATAAGGCCGTAGATCTCTATTTAAAGGATCAATTATCACTAAAGAAGGAATCAGTCGAATGGCTCAAAACGATTGAAAATAATGATCCTATTTCGTTTATAGGAAGTTTATGTCAATCAATACATGATAAATGGGATCATACAACAAGCTATGATACAGAATTGCTTGATCCTAACAAGTGCTTTGATTTTAAAGCTGCTTCTTGCAGAGATTTGGCATGGATGATGATTCAAATGCTTAGACATGTTGGCTATCCAGCACGATTTGTAAGTGGCTACAGCTATAATCCTGAATTAACAGGCCACGAATTACACGCATGGGTGGAAGTATGGGTGCATGGGGCAGGATGGATTGGAGTAGACCCATCATCAGGTTTATTTATTACCGAATTCTATATTCCCATTGCAGCAAGCTATCACCCAACCAATACATTACCTGTTCAGGGTAGCTACAGAGGGTCAGCTCCATCTGAATTAACAACCTCTATCGATCTTCAAGTAAAAAAACGTCAAGAACTAACTAATTAGATTGTAAGCTGGAGCTTATAATAGAAAGTAGTTTCCCACTATCTCTTAAGACCCTTACAATTTCGTGGTCCCCCTCCTGCATTCCTATTAGCTCAACTTGTTTAAAGTTTTTTAGTTGTTTCGCATGTACTTTGTCTAATCTGTATTGATTTGAATAGTAAACTTTTATCTCTGTTTTAAAATCAATACTTTTCAATACCTTTTTAAGGTCAAATAATTCAGGGTTTTTATTTTTGTCAAAATGTAGCCCTTTCATCTCTCTTGGCCATCTGTGATCCCAATGAAGTAGTCTTTTCAACTTATTTATGAATGTTTGAGGCGCAAAGGCAAGAACCACATTTACGTTGAGCATTGCCCCTAATAAAATGGCCGCATAACCACCCATAGAATTACCAATAAAGCATACCCGTGCGTATTCATTCTCTTTAATCAGCTGAGCTAAGTAATCCTTAAGAGCATCAATAGAAGAATATCTGGAATCCACGCCTTGATGGTACCAGGCTTGATTAAAATCACGTATAAATAGCTTATCGCAATCTACAGTGCTTAATGAATTGAAGAACTCAAAAACTGGTATACCCAAGCCTTGTCTAATCCCGCCAAATGACACCAGCAATTTAGAGCTACCATTAAACGCCTCATAAATAGGTGCTTTATTTTCAATACTTATTTGTGGCAATTCTTATTGGCGTTTGTGATCAAATTCTAAACTAACGGAATTATACTACCTACACTATTAAATCATTAGATATTCCGTTCGCAAAATCAACAATCTCATTTACCAACATTCTACTATTCAGGCGCTCAGAGTAATGCAGTTTTCGAATAATTAAATCTTCATCTAGTAAAAACTCTGCTGGCATCGTTTTAATAGATTCATCACCCGCCATCAAGTGCATTGGCACACCTGTTTTACCTGCTTTTATTGCTGTTTGCACAAATGATGTTATATGACTAACTGCCGATTTATAGCCTGACTTTTCGATTCCATAGGCCTGGTACCAAACATTTTCAGGGTCTGATATAATAGGTACAGGTGAAACTTCTTTGTGGAAGGTACTTCTTAAAATAATCTCTTTCTTTGATTCGAAAAAGAATATCATTTCCATATTATTCAACTCGTTTTTTGAATACAATTTTGTTAGCGCATGCACTCGCATATTACAAAAAGGGCAACCAGCATGCCGGTAAAAGCCTATTAAGGTCTTTTTACCTTTATAATCTTCCAGATTAATTTGTCTTCCAAAAACATCCGTTAAATTGAATATAGGCGCTTTAGTGGAAGAAAGAAGTCGTGTATTATTCATATGGTTATATACGTTATTCTAATAAGGTTCGGATTTTGTTCTATAACAGTTTAAATCATAAAAAGATATAGCCATGTCCATTAAATAAAAAAGCCTATCTCAATGAGATAGGCTTAATAATACAGATCGTGGTTAAACGTTTATTTGCTTACTTTCTTTACAATTGCTTCGAAAGCCTCTGGATGATTCATTGCTAAGTCTGCTAATACTTTTCTGTTAAGATCGATATTGGCTTTCTTTAAATTACCCATTAATTGAGAATAAGACATTCCGTGCATTCTGGCTCCGGCATTAATACGCTGAATCCATAATTTTCTAAAATCCCTTTTCTTAGCTTTTCTATCGCGGTAAGCGTAAGTCCAACCTTTTTCGACAGCGTTTTTAGCAACTGTCCATACATTACTTCTTCTTCCCCAATAACCTTTAGCGGCCTTTAGGATTTTTTTTCTTCTAGCTTTTGATGCTACGTGATTAACTGATCTTGGCATTTCTTTAATTGTTTTTGACTATTGGCGCTCTAATTCAATAAAGTCTTTGCTGGTGCCTTATAGTCGGGTTAAAATTTAAAACCTGAGTAGTTGAAAAAATAAACTAGATGTTTAATTGTTCTTTAATACTCTTTTCATCCGACTTATGAACCAATGTCATATGAGTCAGATTTCTTTTTTGCTTCGTTTCCTTTTTAGTCAAGATGTGGCTTTTAAAAGCGTGTTTACGCTTTAATTTGCCACTACCTGTAAGCTTGAATCTCTTCTTCGCTCCTGACTTAGTTTTAACTTTTGGCATTTTATATAATTATTATCGATCTGTATTCTTATTTCTTTTTAGCCGGTTTAGGCGCTACGAACATAATCATTCGTTTACCTTCCAACTTAGGTAGCTGTTCTACCTTTCCATAGTCTTCAAGGGCCTGGGCAAACTTTAATAATAAAATTTCACCACGCTCTTTAAATACTATCGTTCTTCCAACAAAGTGAACGTAAGCCTTTACCTTAGAACCTTCTTTTAGAAAGTTTATCGCGTGATTCAATTTAAAATTGAAATCATGC
Organism: Fulvivirga sp.; assembly: GCF_040220315.1. Classification (GTDB taxonomy): domain Bacteria; phylum Bacteroidota; class Bacteroidia; order Cytophagales; family Cyclobacteriaceae; genus Fulvivirga. The sequence continues at coordinate 16,575 of NZ_JAVJUY010000119.1, read as the reverse complement.
TCCTCGGTATTAGGCCCAAAACGGATCTCTTTAATCACCGTTTTCTGAGCTTTCGCCTTAATTTCCTTCTGTTTTTTCTTCTGTTCGTATTTGAACTTCGAGTAATCAATGATTTTACAAACTGGAGGATCAGCCTTAGGTGATATTTCCACTAAGTCTAGATTCTGTTCTTTAGCCAGTTCCAGAGCCTTACTTATCGGATATACATCAACTTTGACATTCTCACCAACAACCCTCACATTACGAGCAGTTATAAGTTCATTTACTCTGTAGGGCTCTTCTACTCTCCCTCGAGGCCCTCTTCTCTGAAATCTTTGTTTACTAATTGTTACCTCCTTTAGTTTACCTTGAAAAAACAGTTTGCAAATATCAACATATATTTTCGTTAATCAAAAAGTATAAAATCTTTTTAAAATTGATCAACAGTTGATTTATCCTTTATATTGAGACTTTTTTCTCAAAATGTCCAATGAAATCTTCAATACTCATACTTCCTAAATCCCCCTCGCCATGCTTCCGTACTGAAATTTGCCGATTGGCCTCTTCCTTTTCGCCCACTATAAGCATATAAGGCACTTTCTTCACCTCAGCATCACGAATTTTTCTTCCAATCTTCTCATCCCTGCTATCTAAAAATCCTCTGATGTCTTTTTCATTTAATAGGGTTTTTAATACTTCTGCATACGAATGATATTTTTCAGAAATTGGAAGTATCGCTATTTGATCAGGCGCTAACCATAGCGGAAAGTTTCCTGCACAATGTTCAATGAGCACCGCTACAAACCTTTCCATGGAACCAAATGGAGCCCTGTGAATCATTACTGGTCTATGCTTTTGATTATCAGAACCAGTGTACTCCAGTTCAAAGCGTTCAGGTAGTGTATAGTCAACTTGTATAGTGCCTAATTGCCAACTTCTACCCAAGGCATCTTTCACCATGAAGTCCAGCTTTGGGCCGTAAAATGCGGCTTCGCCCTCAACTGATACGGTAATGAGGCCTCGTTCGTCTGCGGCTTCCTGAATTTCACGTTCTGCCCTATCCCACAATTCATCGTCACCAATGTATTTTGCTTTATTACTTTTATCTCGCAATGAAACCTGAGCCGTATAATTCTCGAACCCTAACGCCTTAAAAGTATATAGCACTAGGTCTATTACCTTTACAAACTCATCTTTTACCTGATCTGGTCGGCAAAAGATATGTGCATCATCTTGAGTAAAGCCCCTCACCCTCGTTAGGCCGTGCAGTTCACCGCTTTGCTCGTAACGGTATACCGTGCCGAACTCAGCAAGCCTCACCGGAAGGTCTTTATAAGATCTTGGTTTTGAATTGTAGATTTCGCAATGATGCGGGCAATTCATTGGCTTAAGCAAAAATTCCTCATCTTCATTTGGAGTTTTAATCGGCTGAAATGAATCGGCACCATATTTTTCGTAATGCCCGGATGTTATATATAACTGCTTAGAACCTATATGTGGGGTTACAACAGGATCATAACCAGCTTTCACCTGAGCCTTACGCATGAAGTTCTCTAGTCTTTCGCGGAGTATGGTTCCTTTAGGTAACCATAATGGTAAGCCCATTCCCACTTTCTCAGAAAAAGTAAAGAGCTCAAGTTCTTTGCCTAATTTTCTATGATCCCTCTTTTTTGCTTCTTCCAGCCTTTCTAAATATTCTGATAGCTCCTTTTGCTTTGGAAATGTAATGCCATAGATACGGGTTAACTGCTTCCTTTTTTCATCACCTCTCCAGTATGCACCAGCAACACTCATCAGTTTAATAGCCTTAATTAGCCCTGTATGCGGTATATGAGGTCCTCTACATAAATCTATAAAGTTACCTTGCTGGTAAAATGTAATAGTACCGTCCTCTAAATCATTGATGAGTTCAATTTTATACTCATCGTCTTTTTCTTTGAAATACTTGAGTGCATCTTTTTTGGAAACCTCACTTCTGGCAAACTCATTTTTATTGCGAGCCAGCTCAGTCATCTTTTTTTCAACGGCTGCTAATTCTTCATCTCCAAAATCAATATCCCCTAAGTCAACATCGTAATAAAAGCCATTTTCAATGGGCGGTCCGATACCAAACTTTACTCCTGGGTATAATTCTTCTAAGGCTTCTGCCAAAACGTGAGCTGAAGAATGCCAGAAGGTAGATTTTCCTTCGTTGTCGTTCCATGTTAACAATTGTACCGTTGCATCTTCATTAATGGGTCTGGACGAATCCCAAACTTCACCATTCACTTTAGCAGATAATACATTTCTTGCAAGGCCTTCACTTATGCTCATGGCCACATCGTGACTGGTAATGCCCTTATTAAACTCCTTTATTGTCCCGTCCGGTAGGGTGATTTTAATCATTCCACTCATTTTACTGATTCACATCTTTACGTTCAACCACAGGTGGAGTACTTGTTCTTATACTATCAAAATTTCTTTCCTGTTGCCGTAATCGCCACAAATATGCAATTTTTCTATTCAACTTATCCAGTTCATTCAAAGCAATTACATCAGTAGAATCATATTTAACTAAAGCCTCATAATACACCTTAGATTCGTTGTATTCTCTTAAATTATCAAACGACCTTGCAACTAAAAGTTTCGCGTCACGATTGGTAACGCTATCGCTCAGTAATGATTTTTTTGCCAGTACCAAGGCCGAATCGTATTTGCCTAACTGATAATAATAAAGGGCCAAGTTATTCATTAATACCTTGGAGGTATCTACTTGCTCCACTAAGCGTTTGTATATCGAAATAGCACTATCGTAGGAATTTCTAGTGGCATAAATATCGGCCTGAATTAATAAGAAATCCTGATTATCTTCATTTAATTCTAGATATTGAGAAATATACTTTTCTGCCAAACCAACATTCTTTTTCATATAAATGTGATAAAGCGATTTATATGGTCTGGATAGTTCGGGTGCAACCTCAATAGCTTTCGTATAACTTGAAATAGCGGTAACAGTATCTTTCAAACTCAAATAAATATCTCCTTTGAGCGATAGGTTTTCAGCTGAATAATTAAAATCAAGCAACCGTTGTATGGCTTTTTCTGCATCATCAGCCTGGTCAAGTTTTAGGTAATTTATGGCCAGAAGCCTATACAACTCATAATTTCGTAAGCCTCGCTGTTCTGCCTGGAGGGCTGAATTGATACTTTGCTGAACTTCACCTTTATTGTATAGAATCTGACTTTGAAGTAAATAAGACTCTTGATATGTTGGGTCTAGTTCTAAGGACTTTTGAACATCAATTAATGCACGTGAATAATTATGAAGCTTATAATTAACTTCTGCCCTTTTAAAATAAGTTAACTGATTGGCACTACCCGATTCAATGATCTCATTTAAATATACTAAAGCCTCTTTTTCACTTGAGTGGCCATCCATAGCTACCATGCTATGCTTCGAATGGCGCTTACAAGCGCCTAAAAGCAACAGTGATATAAGAATGAAATACTTCAAGCTATAGAATGAATTGGAAACTAAATTTAACGGCAAATTTTGAAGCGTCTGGATTGTCTAAATACGTTAAACGATGTAAAAAATCAACTCTTAATACCTTAAAAATGTTTTCTACTCCATAGCCAAGTTCTATGTAAGGATCATCAGTGAGACGGCCAATTTGCTCGATCTCTACACCATTTTCATCAAACTCCGGCAGCAAGTTCAGATTCTCAGTATCGAGATAACCGTACAGTACATTTGCTGTGGCTACAAGCCTCCATTTAAGCTTCTTCATAAGAGGAATCCTATTAAGGATAAATCCCTCGAAATAATGATTATATCGCAGCGAGGCATAGGAAGAACTGGCAAACTCTGAGAAGTTCATTAGGTTAAAAGCCGCCTGAGAAAAGAAGGTAGACTCATTTCCAATATGCGCTTTTAATAATGGATAAGGCAACGTTTCAAATATGTGTTCGGCTGAAACATCAAAGTTTGAGGTTCCAAATAAGCCTAATCGCAAATCTTTTCGAATATTAATGCCCATACGATTATAGGAGAAATCGCTACCTGCAATGCCTGCAATACCTCGTGTGTACTTCAAAGTAAAAATTGGCCATTTGTTAGCCCCAAGGCTAATTCTGTCATTTTCATTTTGAATAAATAATTCATCTTTGGCAAACCTGGATTCTATGGTTACTTCTGCGGTTTGGATTTCACGCTCCAAAGGCGAGTCCATACTTTCTGGCTCTGTCCGATAAGCGAAACTATATAGGGGGTCGAAAGTTCTGTAATTGAACGTGATTTTTTGATTATATCCCTTAAATAACTCTCGTTGGGCAATAAACTTGAATTGATCGTAATAATAAGGCCTAACCAAATTTCCAAACTTAGTTGCAGTTAAAAATACAGAATAGCCTATCAGGTCTTCAGCTGCTAGCCCTACCTGGTCTATATCGTGGGTGTATTGCGCCTGGATGGTTGTCCATCTATCCCGTGAAAGTATCCGCTTAACAAAGCCATTGTATTTAAATTCATCATCCCTTGTTCCATAAGCTAAATAACCCCCCAATATCCAACGGTTACTAAAATCTGAATTAGTTCTTAACCCAAGTTGAAAACGATTTCCTTCAATCCTATTATTAGCGTATATAGATAAATAAGGCCCTACATCAAATTTGCCTACTTTTTTATATCCGTTAATGGCAATATTTATGAGTTCTGTATAAGTCTTTACAATAGGAATATTTTTTAGCGTGTCTATCATACGGTAAACACTCATTTCTGTTGGACTTAATGGCTCGTGGCGTTTATTTTCCCAAAATTCATCTGTATTGCCAATTCTAAAATCTTCAGCAACTACAATTGGCTTCTCATAAAATTTATTCTCATAAGGCTTATTCACTTCAATGTCTTGGTTTGAAGTATAAAACTTCGCCAAAACACCCGCCATATTTTCAGTAATCTCTCCAATATCCAGTAATATTCTATTCTTAGTAGGTATCCAGGCACCAGCATCGGTTTTTACTAATTCCTGCTGTATTTTAATCTTTTCAATATAATTTAGGTTAGCTGCTTTAGTTACTGTGGCATCAATCTGCTTCAATGCATACTCGTTCTTTGTAATCCACATTGTACCAAAAAATGCAAGGTCTTGCTCTCTTTTTGGATAAAAATCAAGCCTATAGCAATAGTCATTACCAACCATTGCACTGTCTAGCAAGTCATAATCATAATAAAGTTTCCAGCCGTCAGCAATTGGAGAAATAAAATCTTTGCTGACAATATTTAGCCAATTCTGATAGAAATTATATTCCTGAAAAGAGGATCCTATAAACTGTGAAATCAAAGAACCATCTTCTACCCCAACACCAGTAATTTTTGATTTAAGGATTTCTTCATGCTTCAGTTCTGGATTATTTCTGAAATAGAATTTTGATATAGTCTCAGAGATAAAAACGGGTAAGATAGGCTTACCATCTTCACCTGCAATTTGCTCTACACTATCCATTACCTGTGTAATCTTCTTAACAAATTTCTTTTTCTTGAACCGATCTGTAATGTTGTCCACATCAATCTCAACTTTAGAATATGTTTCGTATTGATAAGCCTCCAACGTTTTCTTATCATTTATTGGTTTATTGGCGATAACGTTTCTAAGTATGGGAAAGGCGGGGTTTTCTCCAGCAATAAATACCACCTCCTGCAAAGTGGCCACATCTTCCTGAAGTTGAAAGTTAACCACTTGTGTCTGACCGTTATTAATAGGCTTAACCTTCGGCTTGTAACCAATATAAGAGCAAAGAACAGAGTCGACCCATAGTCCTATTTCAACCTTATAGTAGCCTTCAAAATCGGTGGTTGTTCCGGTTGTCTGATCCTTGAAAATAACATTAGCAAATGGGATTGGATCTCCTGTAGAGGCATCCGTAACACGACCTGAAACAACTGTTTTTTGCGCAGTTGCAGACCATGAAACAAGAAAGAAAATGGAAAGAAAAATAACCCTGTCTAACTTCACCGGATCGTTACATTTTGAATTAAAGGGTAAAGTAAATTAATAGCTTTTAGATAAACCCATCTTAAAGCAATTTTTTCATAGAATAATTAATAAATTAGAAGTCAAGCTCAATTGTATCTCCAACATTATAACCAGACGGGCCTTTGGAAGACTTATCATTCTCAGTTTTAATATCCGCTTTCATTTCAGGCTTTACTTCTACTTTTGGCTTATCTTCTGCGTTAACTGCCTTATGTTTTTCTTCTACCTGTTCTGACTTGGCTGATTCGAGCAATTTAACCTTTTTAACATTATGCTGATGGAGCCTGTTACCCAGGGCCTTCCAGCCTTTTACATCAATCAGGTCATTAAGGTTTAATTCTTCTTTAATTTTATCTTTAGATTTACCTTTCACATACTCGACTTCAATCATGGGGTTGGAATCCGTTGTAGCCAGTATTAACTTAGAACCAGCCGATTCGCTTATAAATAAGAATTTCTTTTCTGTGGTTGTGGTTTCAACTAAAAATCGTTTTACTAAATAGTTTTTACTCTCACCTTCATAATGTACCGCTGAAACAGGCTTTTTTGGATCAAACCTGGCAATATGCACCACTTTGTTAGGTTCGTACCTGTTAGTTAATTCATAGGATGTCAATTCGTAAGTCCCATCATTATAAATCACAAGAATATGGTCATCACCATTAAATTTGCCGATGTGAATACCTCGCTCATCTTTATTAAGTCGGCCAACATTTTCATCATACCAGATATCCAAGCCACTCAAAGTAGAGACTCCTTCTGTTTTTAACTCTATTTTCCTTACGGGATATTTAGTCAGAATATTTCCGCCAGCTCCTCTTCCTTTGATATCAATGGTTGAAAAATCAAAATCAAACACCTTAATTCTAGCTTTACTGCCCGAAGTTAGTTTAACGGTTACCACTTCTGCTTCACCATTAGGGTTGGCTGTTAAGTATAAAGTTTTAGAGCCTTTGGCACCTTTGGTTAAATCATATTCCTTGTCACGCGTAATGGCAGTAACCTGAAACCTTTTCACCATAGACCTACCTGTTTTGCCATCGAGGTAAACCATATTATATGTCATCCGATCATCCCCTTTATTCCAAACTCCCACATGCATAATATCTTTACCCATGAAGGTTTTATCTGAAATTCTTGAAACCACTAACTTACCATCTCGTCTAATGGCAATGATATCATCCAGGTCTGAGCATTCGCAAACAAACTCATCTTTCTTCAGGCCATAGCCCACCATGCCATCTTGCCTGTTCACATACAGTTTCTGGTTATTGGCAGCAACAATGGTTGTATCTATCGAATCAAATGACTTGATTTCAGTTTTACGCTCTCTACCTTTGCCATATTTCTCCAATAAATTTGAGTAATAGTCAATAGCGTAATCTGTAATATGCGCTAAATGATGCTCCGTTTGTTTTAATTCTTCCTCTAATTTTTTTAGTAACTCATCTGCTTTGAATGAGTCAAACTTAGAGATACGCTTAATTTTTATCTCTGTAAGCTTAACAATATCTTCCTCTGTTATTTCTCTATAGAATTGTTCTTTATAAGGATCTAGACCCTTATCGATTGTTTCTATTACTGCTTCCCAGGTTTCGCACTCTTCAATGTCCCTGTAGATTCTATTTTCTATGAATATTCGCTCTAATGAAGAAAATAAAATCTTCTCCATTAACTCAGCTTTCCTAATCTCTAATTCTTGTGTAAGAAGACTGACCGTTTGATCCGTATTTAACTTGAGAATTTCATTTACTGGAATAAAGAGAGGCTTCTCATCAATGATTACACAGGCATTCGGAGAGATAGAAACCTCACAATCCGTAAAAGCATACAGTGCATCAATAGTTATATCAGGCGATTGTCCTGGAGCTAAATCAACAATAATCTCAACATCTTTAGCGGTATTATCAACAACCTTTTTAATCTTAATTTTACCCTTATCATTCGCTTTAATGATGGATTCAATCAAGCCTGTAGTGGTGGTTCCAAAAGGAATGTCTTTGATTATTAATGACTTCTTATCTTGCTCTTCTATTTTGGCCCTTACCTTAATCTTTCCACCTCTTAATCCTTGATTGTATTCAGAAAAATCAGCCATCCCTCCGGTGGCAAAATCTGGGTATACTTTAACTTTTTTGCCTTTCAAAAGATCGATTGAGGCTTTTATTAGTTCGCAGAAATTGTGCGGAAGAATTTTAGTGGATAAACCTACTGCTATACCCTCAACTCCTTGTGCAAGCAACAATGGAAACTTAACTGGAAGCGTTACAGGCTCCTTCTTTCTTCCATCATAAGAAAGCTGCCAGTCTGTAGTTTGTGGGTTGTATAGTACATCTAACGCAAACTTTGATGGCCTGGCTTCTATGTATCGAGGGGCAGCAGCACTGTCACCTGTCCTAATATCTCCCCAATTACCTTGGGTGTCTATCAATAAATCCTTTTGGCCTATATTAACCATTGCATCAGCAATAGATGCATCACCATGAGGGTGATACTGCATGGTCTGACCAATGACATTGGCAACCTTGTTGTACCTACCATCATCCATCTCTTTAAGAGCATGCATGATTCTACGCTGAACGGGTTTAAATCCGTCTTCAATAGCAGGTACTGCTCTTTCTAAAATTACATACGATGCATATTCCAAAAACCAGTTTTGGTACATTCCAGAAACTGGTATTACATCATGGATTACATCTTCGTTGTCATAATTCTCATGTGCCTCGCCTTGAGGCTCTTTTTCTTCAGCCATTAATTATGATTTATGCTACTTCTGCTCCAACAATATCTTTTTCAACCTTCAAATTACCAACGATAAACTCCTGCCTGTCAGGTGTATTTTTACCCATATAAAATTCGAGTAATTGCTTTATCGAGGTGTCTTTGTTTAAGATGATCGGATCCAGACGAATGTCTTCACCTATAAAGTTTCCAAATTCTTCGGGTGATATTTCTCCAAGCCCTTTAAAACGGGTTATTTCCGGTTTATTGCCAAGTTTAGCTATTGCCGCTTTGCGCTCTTCATCTGAGTAACAGTAAATAGTTTCTTTCTTATTTCTTACTCTAAACAAAGGTGTATCCAGTATGTAAACATGACCTTGTTTCACCAAATCAGGGAAAAACTGTAGAAAGAATGTAAGCAATAGCAATCTAATATGCATACCGTCTACATCGGCATCTGTGGCTATCACAATTTTTCTGTACCTCAACCCTTCAATACCATCCTCTATATTTAATGCATGTTGAAGTAGGTTGAACTCTTCATTTTCATACACCACCTTTTTCGTAAGATTAAAACAGTTCAAAGGCTTTCCTCTCAAACTAAACACTGCCTGTGTTTGCACATCTCTCGATTTCGTTATTGATCCACTGGCAGAATCTCCCTCGGTGATAAAAATCATCGTTTCATCAACCCTATCCCCTTTTTTATCATCATAGTGGATGCGGCAATCCCTGAGCTTTTTATTGTGTAAATTGGCTTTTTTGGCCCTTTCATTTGCCAACTTTTTTATACCTGCAATTTCTTTACGCTCCCTTTCTGACTGGATGATACGCTTTAGCAAGGCATCCGCCACTTCACTATTACGATGAAGGAAATTATCCAGCTCCGTTTTTAAGAAGTCGTTAATAAAGGTTCGCATTGTCGGGCCATCTGGTCCAACATTTTGAGAACCTAATTTTGTTTTTGTTTGCGATTCAAAAACCGGTTCTTGAACCCTAACCGCTATAGCGCCAACTATTGAAGCTCTTACATCGGTGGCATCAAAATCCTTTTTGTAGAAGTCTCTAATCGTTTTAACGAGCGCTTCTCTAAAGGCTGCCAAATGTGTACCACCTTGCGTTGTATATTGCCCATTAACAAATGAATAGTATTCTTCACCATACTGGTTACAATGCGAAAGAGCAACCTCAATATCTTCACCTTTCAAATGAACAATAGGATAACGAAGTGTTTCAACATCTGTCTTACGCTCTAGTAAATCTTTTAAGCCATTTTCAGAGTGAAATTTCTGGCCATTAAAATTGATTGTAAGTCCAGAATTAAGAAAAACATAGTTCCAGATCAGGTCATTCAGATAATCTGGAATGAAGTTGAAATTTTTGAATACTGTATCATCCGGCTCAAAGCAGATAAGCGTACCATTGCGGCCGCTGGACTTCACTACTTTGGCGTCATTCTTTACATTTCCGCGTTCAAACTCTGCTACTTTGGTTTCGCCATCTCTAAACGATTGCACCTTGAAATAATTAGAAAGTGCATTAACCGCTTTGGTACCTACTCCATTTAGTCCAACCGATTTCTGAAAAGCTCCTGAGTCATACTTACCTCCAGTGTTGATTTTCGAAACACAATCAACCACTTTTCCTAGCGGAATCCCTCTGCCATAGTCTCTAACCTCAACTCTATGATCTGTAATTTTCACATCGATGGTTTTACCATAGCCCATCATGTGCTCATCAATACAATTGTCAATTACTTCTTTCACCAGCACGTAAATACCATCGTCCTGTGCTGAACCATCGCCCAGTTTACCAATATACATCCCTGGTCTTAAACGAATATGCTCTTTCCAATCAAGGGATTTAATACTGTCCTCGGTATATGCTACATGATCAACTGCCATAAAATTTTATCTAAAATACCTGCTCAACGAGCGAATAAACACCAAAAATTACACTAATTCAAGCGCCTTAACTATATTGATTTTCAAGGCCTTACGATTAAAAAATGAAAACCATCCACTTAACTTACAGAAAGTTAGATAGTTAAAAGCATAGGAATAAAATAAAGGTTTAAGAGGATATTTTTTCTTTTACCAGAAAAACGGGTAGCGACAGCACACTAATTATCACAGCTCCTAAAGAAACAAATATCAAATACCCTATACTTTGGTAATTGAAGTTTTCTCCGCCATTAAATATTTGTAAGAATGACAGTACTACAATTAAGAAAAAATTTAGTGCAGCAGCCATGCCCATTAGCCAGCCTTTAATAAATTCAGTCATTTTATTGTCTTGCTTTCTTAGACGCCAGGACAGAATATAAAAAGTAAAATTTGAAACGGTTATTAACGTTAAAGCCAGGAAAAAGAAGGTCTCCCGATCCAACCCTTCGAAAGTGTTATTAATAAATATTAATTGGTCTTCTCTAAAGCCCGCATAAACAAATAGTAAAAATGCAGATACGGCTAGAAGTGTGGTAAACCAAAGGGCTTTGATGAGTCTGTTCATAGTAAATAATTAATTGACTGCGAAAATAGTACTATCATGGTTTACTAAAAACAGAATTAACAGATGTTTGCTGAAATTCTTTAAATTTACAATATTATGCATGCAGCTTAATTACCATGAATATTAACCCTATCATTCTTTCTATACCTATCTATTTTCTTTTAATTGGAATTGAGCTTATTATCCAGTGGGTTACAAAAAAGAAGCTTTACAGGCTTAATGATGCTGTGACCAACATATCCTGTGGTATTACACAACAGCTTTCAGGAATATTTCTTAAGGTATTGGGTGTTGGTGCCTATGCCCTAGTTTACCACTACTTTCACATTTTTGAAATACCATCAACCTGGTATTGGTTTATAGTCTTATTTATAGGCGCTGACTTTTTCTATTATTGGGCTCACCGTATGAGTCATGAAATTAACCTTTTTTGGGGTGGTCATGTGGTGCATCATCAAAGTGAAGATTATAACTTTTCTGTTGCACTGCGTCAAGGTTCATTTCAAATATTGTGGACATTCTTCTTCTACTTCCCACTTGCCATCATCGGTTTTAAGCCTGTTGATTTTGTGTTTGTCTCAGCCCTAGTAACTGTTTACCAGTTTTGGATACACACTGAAACTATTAATAAAATGGGCTGGTTTGAATTGGTTTTCAATACTCCATCCCACCATCGCGTACATCATGGTAGAGACCCAAAGTATATTGATAAAAACCATGCAGGTGTATTTATAATTTGGGATAAGATGTTTGGAACCTTTCAAAAAGAAGAAGAAAAGCCAACTTATGGTATAACGAAACCAATAAACAGTTGGAATCCAGTATGGGTTAACCTTGACCACTATGCACAAATGGTGAAGCAATGGCCTCAGATAAAGGGGATTAATAATAAATTAAAATTTTTGTTTAATAAGCCAGGTTGGCTGCCCGAAGAATTAGGTGGTTATCAAGCGCCTCAAGAAGTGGATAAGGCTACGTATACGAAATATCATACACAAACACCAACAAGGTTAAATGCCTATGTGTTATTTCAGTATATTATAGCTCTAGGTATTACAGCACTTTTTTTATTTAATTATTCCAAGCTGGACGTTGTCTATCAAATAGGTGCAGTTTTATCAATAATGGTAACTGTGGTTAGTGCAGGTGCTTTATTAGATAACAAAAGCTGGGGCTATCCAATGGAGTTTTCAAGGCTTATAGTTTTTCTAGTTATTGGCGTATTCATTGCTTTTATGTATTCTATGAGCTGGTTATATTTAGCGAGCGTGGTATATTTAATTCTTTCCATAGTAGTTTTGCCTTCCAGAAGTAAATCAGCAGAACTAGCCAAATGAAATACATAACTCTTTTACTACTTGCCCTATTATTTTCCTGCAATAATGTGCCAGATCTACCAAATGTAGATGAAGTGTTATGGCAAAGTGACTTGAACGGATGCAAAGGCATCAGGTTTAATCAGCTTAAAGCTATTGAGATGGACAAAGACTTAATTAAGGGCCTAAATCAGGATGAAATTATTTCTGTATTAGGAAAGCCAGATCAAAATGAACTATATAAAAGGAATCAGAAGTTTTTTATTTATAACATCACCCCAACGAACTGCCCGGAGAATGATGATGTTATCCCCAGGCAATATCTTAGTGTCCGATTTAATGCTACAGGTTTAGCCAAAGAAATCATCGTGTATCAGGAATAATCAATTTCTTATTTCAGTTTTTTTTTCTAACTTATTGATTCAAATTAAACTGAAAAGAATGAGTAGTATCCAATTTCATCCAAATGAGTTATTATTGGTTTATTATGATCCAAGTTCAACAACCGGTAAGCAAACACGTGCATATGCCAAATCTGTTTCCAACAATGTAAACGAAGTAGATTTGAGAAATGTAAAACTTACAACTACCCTTTGGAAAGAAATTGTGAATATGCTTAAGCTTCATCCTGAAGAAATAATGGATAAAGGTAGTCAGTTGTTCAAAGAAAAAATTGCAGATAATCATTATACAATGACAGGCCTGTTGGATGTACTTGCCCACACCCCAGAGCTTCTAAAAGCACCCATTGCCATTTACCATAATAAGGCAGTTTTTTGTCAGAAACCAACTGATATATTAAGGTTAGAAGTTAATAGTAATAATAGCTTTAAGGTTCCACCTCATTTAAGACGAGATTAGTTTAATAGCTTTATTCCCGAATCAAGTAATTCAACCCTCTTGTTTTTATAAAGCCCACCGAGGGCTTTCTTAAAAGCTTTTTTGCTCATTTTTAGTTCTCGCTGTATCTCTTCGGGAGAGGATTTATCGTGCAATGCCAATTCTCCATCATTCTTTTCCAAAGCTTCAATCAAACGCTTTGCGTTTTCATCTATCGCTTCTACACCTACTTTATTTAATCTTAAGTCAAGTTTGCCATCTTCCCGTATTTTTGAAACAAAGCCTTTCAATTCATCACCCACTCGCACTGGTTGAAATAATTCGTTTTTGTAGAGCAAGCCAGAATAACGTTGATTAACTACACTCTGATAACCTAAATCAGATTCATCGAATACCAAAATATCAACTTCCTCCCCTTCACTTAATTCGCTTGCATCTTTATCTAAAAACACATTTAGTTTTCCTACACCTAAAAGTCTGTCCGTTTTATGATCAAGGCAGATTTTCACAACTTCGATATCTCCAACCTGATACCTTCTGGGTTGTTCCTTTACTGGAACAAATAAATCTTTCTCAAGACCCCAATCCATAAACGCACCATGCGGTGCTATATCCCTAACCTGTAATGCCACAAAGTCATTTAGTTTTCCGTAGGGTTCGAGGGTCGTGGCCAATAACCGATCTTCAGAATCTCGATGCAAAAAAACCCGTATAGAGTCACCTACTTTATAACCCTCGGGTATATACTTTACAGGCAATAAAACATCACCTAAATCAGATTTTAAATACATGCCAAAATCTACTTGCCGTAGGATTTCCAGCTCGTAATATTCGCCAATAGTCATGGTGGCAATTTACCAACAATTGATATCTATACGCTGCATTTTTTTATATATTTGCCTCCCTCAAAGCTTAAATTAAATCTACTATCTATGAAAAATATTGCAGTAATTGGTTCGGGAACAATGGGAAATGGTATCGCACATGTTTTTGCCCAAACTGGTTATCATGTTTCGTTAATTGATATATCCGCATCGGCATTAGAAAAAGCAATTGCCACCATATCTAAAAACCTTGACAGACAAATTGCTAAAGAAAAAATTACAGAGGCAGAGAAGAAAACTACATTAGACAATATTACAACTCATACAGATACAAAGGTAGGTGTTAAAGGTTGTGACCTTGTTGTTGAAGCTGCCACTGAAAATATTGATCTAAAACTTAAGATTTTCAAGGATCTTGACGGAGCATGTGATGCTAGAACAATACTTGCGACTAACACATCTTCTATTTCCATTACTAAAATTGCAGCTGTTACTAACAGGGCAGATAAGGTAATTGGCATGCACTTTATGAATCCTGTGCCTGTGATGAAACTTGTAGAGGTAATAAGAGGCTATAATACCAGTGACGAGGTTACGGAGCAAATAATGTCTTTGTCTAAAGACTTAGGTAAAGTACCTGTGGAGGTAAACGACTACCCCGGCTTTATTGCGAATCGTATTTTGATGCCTATGATTAATGAGGCCATCTATTCTCTTTACGAAAGTGTGGCTGGTGTTGAAGAAATAGATACCGTCATGAAATTAGGCATGGCGCATCCAATGGGTCCTTTGCAATTAGCAGATTTTATTGGTCTGGATGTTTGCCTTTCAATTCTCAACGTACTTTACGAAGGTTTTGGAAACCCCAAATATGCACCATGCCCGCTGTTGGTAAATATGGTAGAGGCCGGACATAAAGGCGTAAAATCTGGTAATGGTTTCTACTCTTGGGGACATGGCACTAAAGATTTAATTGTAGCAGATCAGTTTAAAAATTAATAAAATTTAACAATAAAAAAGGCCATCCATTAGTAAGTGGATGGCCTTTTTAGTGCGAACGAAATTTTTACCTACAGTACTTTTTAATTAACTCATCCGCTTTTTCTACACCAAGCGTTTTAGCCATTCTAAAATCAGCACATGCCCGTGAATATTGCTTCCCATAAATTCTTAGTGATCCTCTGGAAAGATATGCTTCTGGGTACTCCTTATCTACACTAATTGCTGAATTATATGCCGATAATGCATCCTGAACGTTTCCTAACTTTTGATGTGCCTTGCCCATTAGTGTAAAGGCAGTTGCATTTGTTTCGTCAAGTTTTAAAACCTTTTCGGCATAAAAGATGGTGTTTTCATAATCATTTAACCTGTAATAATAATCTGATGTAATGCTTAAATGTGCATTCACATTTAATGGATCTTCTTTAATTACCCTTCTAAAATCTTTTAAAGCCAGTTCGAATTTACCAAGTTCTTCATAAGCTCTTCCTCTGTTATAGATCGTCTTTATATCCCTGGGTTCTGTATTTAGGTAGATGGTGTATGACTCTATGGCTTTCTCGTAATTGCCCTGACTGAAGTGTATATCACCTTCATTGGAGTTTTCATTTTTACAACCCATCGCACTCATCAATAGTGCTACCACTAATAATCTCTTCATGATGTTTTTACTATAAAAAATTAAGCTGCACCACCTGGATACAGCTTTGAAGAGCAAAGGTAAAGAATAATTAAATTAAATGGAGGCTAGAAATGATTTAACCGCACTCCAATAATCTTTAGAATCAGTAAATTTAGACCATAATGCCTTAGAACCATGGTTACCAGGAGTTTCTGGTATAAAATGCGATTTTCTATCTTCATTAATGGCTACATATATTCCCCACCAACTTCCTTTTTCTGATCTGGCAGATGCTATAAATACCGGCACTTCAATATTGGTAGCATCAGAAGTTATATAATCTCTTGGCTTGCCTTGATTAACAAAATACTCGGCAGGTGAAAATGCCAAAACAGCATCTATACCTACCATGCTTCCAGCTAATTTCAGAGCTAGTGCAGATGAATAAGAACTACCCCAAATTATTACCTTATCCGTTGTCAAGTTATTCTTTGCGTATTTGATTGCTGCTCGCATATCTGGTAAAGCATCAGCATATTGGGTAGATTTCATTGCCTTTGATGCATTAATTCGCGTGAGGTTAGTAACATTATTAACTGCGCCTCCAGATCTCAAATCAACAGCCAGGCAGTTATAACCTAAGGCATTTAATTCAGGCGCAATTTCAATATACTCACCCCTGCTCCAATTTGCCTGATGAAATAAAACAATCATAGGTGCAGTATCAGGATGAGCCATATATAAATCAG
>NZ_JAVJUY010000118.1:0-3711 GCF_040220315.1 Fulvivirga sp. | reverse complement strand
GTGAATGTAGGTTTTGTAGATCGTGAAGATCAACTCATTCTAATGAAAAATTCCTTAGCTGTGATACAACCCTCTTTTTTTGAGGGGTGGAGTACAGTTATAGAAGATGCAAAATTACTTGGTAAACCTGTACTCGCTTCTAACCTGGATGTTCACAAAGAACAATTGGGTAAAGCTGGTTACTTTTTTGATCCCAAGGATTCAAGTGAGTTAATGGAACTATTATTAAAGGTTTCAGGAAATGCAATAACTTATAATATGGACTATAGGCAAAATCAGATGGAATTCGGAAAACTTTTTTTGAAACTGATCAATAATTATGCTCATCTCACACAGTAAAAAATTTATATTCATTCACGTATACAAGGTTGGGGGGACCAGTATCAGTACGGTGCTTTCGAAGTACTGCGATTACAGCTTCTGGACGGCCTCAAAAATCAATAAGGTAAAGTATCTCTTCAAATTGAAACCAAGAATATTTCACACTGATTTTCCACACCATATTTCTGCAAATGATTTGAGAGAAAAAATACCAGATTCAATCTTTAATTCTTACTACAAATTTGCGTTTGTGAGGAACCCATGGGATTGGCAAGTATCACTCTACAATTTCATGTTGAAGTATGAAAAGCATCCACAGCACGTATTTATCAAAAGAATGAAGAATTTTGATGAGTACCTTGATTGGCGCATCATTGATGGTTTGGCGTTGCAAAAGGAGTTGTTAACAAATGGTCAAGATGATCTGCTTGTCGATAAAGTTGGGAAACTGGAAAACTTCCAACACGATTTTGATAAGATCTGTTCTAAAATAGGTGTTGTAAACACTCAGCTATCACATGACAATAAAAGCACGTATGACTCCTATAAAAACTACTACAGCAAAGAGACTTATGATATGGTGAAGGAGGCTTTCAAGGAGGATATTACATACTTTTCCTATCCGGAGGATTATTATTCCTTTAAATGAATCTTCCCAAAATCTCCATTATCACTCCCTCCTATAACCAGGGCCAATACCTGGAGCAGACCATCCTTTCTGTGATCGGCCAGATGTATCCGAACCTTGAATACATCATCATGGATGGAGGTAGTACGGATAATTCGGTGGAGATCATCAAAAAGTACGAAAAACATATTACCTATTGGGTTAGTAAAAAGGACAAGGGCCAGGCTGATGCCATCAATCGGGGTTTTGAACGGGCTACCGGTGATATCCTGGCGTGGCTGAATAGTGATGATTATTACTTACCTGGAACCCTGTTAAAAATCGCAAGTTTACTACAGGGCAGAATTACTGATCCTGTACTTGTGCATGGAGGTTGTATCCATACCCATGAGGGGAAACTCGATGTGTTTGCCAGGAACGATACCAATGTGAGAGAAAAACTTACCTACTCAGATCCATTTGTACAACCAACCACTTTTTGGACAAGAGGTCTCTGGGAGAAAACCGGTCCTCTGAATAAGTCCATGCACTATGTTTTTGACTGGGACTGGTACCTAAGGGCCAAGCAGTATGCTAAATTCATACGTTCAGAAGATTATTTCTGTATATACCGGAAGCACGATGAGCATAAGTCAGGAACAGGGGGTGTAATAAGGACCAATGAGATCAATGGTTTGATCAAAGAGTATTGTGATCCTGAATGGTATAGTATCTATTTAAGCATTAATAACAGGGATAAGATAATATCTAAGATACACTGGTTGAAAATATTGAAGGTTCCATTTCTAAGATTTGTATTATTTCCACATCTGTATTCGAAGTTCAGTAAACATAAACTGGACTTGTTCCTAAATGTTTGAGTAAAAAGAATAGTGAATTTTTCGAAACCAGTAGTACTCATTGATTCTTTTAAACTAGAAGGGCATCATGAAGGATATCTGGAGTACTATTATAATCAGCTTTCTAGACTTGGATTGGAAATAAAAATATTAGTTGCTGACAGCAAAGATGCCGATCGGATAGCGCGAAGGATTATGAGTATTGATGACAAGAGTATTAAATACTTCAAAAGCCATTTTGCAATTTCTTTTCTTACCAAATTAAATGCATGGATAAGATTACAATCAATTGAAAGCTTAATATTTTGGCTCAGGCTCAATTTATCCCTAAGACAATTTAAAATCAATAAACCATACATACCATTCATTCTTTGGTTCCCATTAAAATATGCAAATAACACTCAGCTAAGTCATTGGGCGATACCACAAGACATTGTAATACTGGACGGGTTAAGTATTAATCCTACGTTGGTTGAGAATATGGGTTTTGATGTAAACTTTACAGTAAACAATAGCTTATATAGAAGTTCAAGTATTAAGTCAATTCTGCTATTAAATGAGGAGGCCTGTAGATATTATCAATCAATCGGAATAACTAATTGTTATTGGTTACCTGAAGCAATACTTCTAAAAAAAAATGAACTTCAGCATTCTTGGTTGATAAATGAAATAAAAGAACTGCCCCTTGCCAGGAATGTAGTTTTATATGTTGGAGGCCTTAGCCAAAGAAAAAAGGAGATTCTCGGATTTTGCCGATTAGCAAGCAAGTATAGTGAAGATAGTGTCAGCTTTCTAGCAGTAGGGTCGTTATATAGAGACCATTTTACGGATGAGGAATTCAATCAATACCTTGAACTGAAAAATACGATATCCAATTTGTTCATCATTGAAAAGAGAGCCTGTGATGAGGAGCTATATGATCTCTTAGAATTATCCAATACGGTTTTTTTAGTTTACCCTAATCATCCCTATAGTAGCAGTTTTATGACCATGGCAATCTCGGCGGGTCGGTCAGTGATTGTCAAAGGTGATTCATTGATGGCCCGTAGAGCTGGCAAATATGGAATTGGAATCACCTATGAGGAATTAATGTCAAACCCTGATATTTTACTTATGGACAGAGTGGAAGAAGATAAAATTGAATTGTTTAGGCATGACCATTCTGATGAAGTCATTCAAAATACATTAACCAGGGCATTTGGTTTGAGAACATGATCAGGAGGGTTTATGATAAACTAAATGCTTTATTCATAGCTGCAAATATTGCGGGTACTTCAGTAATTTGGAAAATCGATTCCGGAAACGATGAATCATTTATGATAACAATGCCTTCTGTTGTGCATTTATCATCGTTACGTGATGCAGTATCTGGACAAGTGCTTAAGGATAAAATGGCAATTGCTTCTTCAGGAACACAATTAATGACCTATTATGGTGTTCAAATGGTGACAATGAACAGGATTATTCCAGTTTGGAGAAAAAAAATACTCTGGCAACTTGTTGATCCATATTATTTCAAAGGGAGTCTTAAACTAAACTATTTCAGATTTTTGTTTTCTTATCGTCTGAAAAAATCTAGAGAGGTAATAGATGAAGCTGTTTTATTAGACACCTCATGGAGTGGCAATTACTTCCACTGGATGTACGATGTATTGTGTCGCGTATTTATGTTTTCGGATACCTCAAAAAATAAGGAAGTGGTATTACTTACCGGGTCTCGTTTAAGCAATTTCCAGAAGGATTCTCTTGATTATTTGGGATTGTCCAATAGAGTAAAGGTTCTCAAAAACAACGCTTCTGTAAATACATTATACGGGCATTCTTATATGATGTCAGATAATATTTTTGATAGAGACCTTCTTCAAAAATTTCGACAATTTGCTCTTTCAAAATTACAGCCGGTCATAAAAAAATTTGAGACCA
>NZ_JAVJUY010000117.1:0-5381 GCF_040220315.1 Fulvivirga sp. | reverse complement strand
AACAACTCTGACTTTATATATGCTCCAGTAGTTTCAGTTTCACCGGGCATATCCATGTGCATTGCCACAGAATCTCGCTTGGTATCGTCCATCACATGTTTAATAAAATTGTGATATACTTTTATTTCGGGAGACTTTAAGAAGTTCCATGCCGGGGCTATATAGGTAAGTGCAAACATGTTTGCCTTTGCTGATGAAACATCCATCGGCAGAGCCGGGTATCCCACATTATATGCATTATCACCCACATAATCGAGCATTAATAAGCTGGTTTCATTTAGCCGGTAACTTAATGACGCTGCATGGTTATATTTTTCATATTGAGAGTAGCGCACTTCTTCATTATTGCCATCAAGATAATTTGCTGCATCGCGGTGTACACCACTAAGTCTGATGGCTATCTTTTTGGTTGAATAGTTAAAATCCACCGACTGATCAAATGTATTTGCATTTGAACCATAATGCATACCTATACTAGCAAACAATGGTTTATCTAAATTAAAAACTGGCTTTTTAAGATTGAAATTGATCGCACCACCAGTACTTCCACCAATACCATTCGATTGTGCGCCAAAACTAACATCCAAACTTCTCAGGTTGATGGGCTCTATGTATGATGATACAGGGTCCATTTTGTCTGTACACGCACCAAAAATGCGCATTCCATCGATACTAATAGCATATCTTTCAGAGGTTAGACCTCGAAGCATAGGCTCATGGGCAAAGTTGCCTCGCCTAACCATTACCATACCCGGCATTCTGTGCAGAAACTGATCGGTATTATTTAGGTTAAACCTTCGTTTGTTTCTGATGAGTAGATCTTTCTCTTTTTCTCCTAATACCTCCAGTTCATCCAATGTCAGCTCAATAGCGATGTATGTTTCACTTTTCATAGAATCGAGCCATGCAAGGTATTTCTCCTCTTCTGTTAATTTTGACTGGCCATAGACATTGCTGCCTATGACCAGTATTAAAAGGATTGAAACGAATCTCATGACCGGTTATTGAAACATGATATCAAAGTATGGCTCTCCACACAATTGCCCATTTTCCATGACTTTCAAACGTATTTGCCAGTCTCCTGTCATGGTGAAATTGACCTTGCCTTGGTAGTGCCCATCACCGATACTTACAGGAGCTATATTATTAGGTGAACCATGATCCATAGAAACCATCCATGGCTCCAGCTCCAGTGTGAGGCCATCAACCGGAGGCCATTCCATCATGCTTTGTTTTTTGAAGATGGCAATTTCCAGGTCATTTTGACCTACTTGTGGTGCTTCTGGCTGAATGTAGGCCACAAAGTATTTGGTTGTCTCGTCCATTTGGCTTACAAATGAAGTTAAGCGAGCGTATTCTGGTTGTACAACAGTCACAGGTACTTTTATTTCGGTTTCATTAATTATAAAATCGAGAGACCAGCTGCCCATTTCACCTGATGGCATTACAAAAACGACATTGAATTCAAAACTACCATTTTTAACCGCATCAGTTGCCGACAACTCTATCGGAGCAGCATGTTGCATAGTCATCATATCCATCATCGGCATAACGCTGGCAGTACTGTTAAGTAGGTTTCCGTCTTTGTCTTCAATTTTGGCAGTAATTCGATTGTAACCTACAAACAAGGTTTCTTGCGCAAATAATGTGATAGTAATACCATTGTCTGTATGTGAAGTGATCTCCTGGAGATCAGTTTGAAATAAAGGTGTAGCATCCTCATCATCTGAGCAGGCGCCAAGTGCAACCAGCCCAATGAGCATAGTTATATATAAAGATTTCATTGTTTTAAAATTTTAAATAGTAATAATCAATCGTTAGAATTGGCTTATGCCAATGTTGCTATGATGATTATCCAATGGGAGGCTTTAACAATGAATGAAGGTAATTGAAATGATATAAATTAATATATCGATCGTTGACTCTAACTGTTTTTGAAAATGGCTCTTTCTGATTAAGTTCAAGCTCTAGTAAGTCATATAAATACTCAGAGCTTATTGTGGGAATTGGGGCAGGTTCATCAGGCTTTTCTGCCTTGGCCATGGCAATTTTTTTGGCTAGCAAACATTTACCATCACACTTCATTTCCGGGAAGGCTTTGTTCTCACACCTTGCCTTATACGCATCTGTGTTCACGTAATAATCCACCAGATATCCTGACGTAAAAAAAAGATGGATAATTATTGTAAATAGAGCTATATGCGTGATTAAAAGCTTCATTTCTTTACACAATAGTAACCGAATTCGTATAGCACTTTTATGATTAAAATCAGGGGAAAAAGAGATATTATTGTGAGCAAAATTATCATTTAACTTGAGTTTTTTGGTGTGTTTGTGCTATTGTTTTAATGATATTCGATTGTTTTGGTATGTTATCATCCTTTGGTAAAAATCTATGTTTGTGTTGAGAAAAAATTGTGAGAATGCCGATCAAATGTAACAGTGCAAGTATGAATAGCAGCAGGTTAGAATGAGACACAAAGTTCCTTGTCAAGAGTAATAATTCGGAGGCAATAAATGCTATTAATAGCAAGGCCATTCCCAAGAACATATAGGTTCCTGAATTGAGAATGCCGAGAGTAATCAATTGGTGAAAGATCAAAAAGGTAACAAAGCCAATAAAAACAAGGTGCAAATAGGCAACCACTAGTTGACGGTTAATAAGAAGGTCAACCGCTGCAGGTAATGCACCTAAAACGTGCAGTATGTGCTGCAATAGTAACGCACTAAAGGCAAATAGAGCTATATAGCCCACCCACTTTTGGGTTTTAAAAGCTAGATGTGACCTATTGCCCCAAAAGAATATCAAAAGATAGCACAAACCGAGAAGCTGGATAATAGAAGCAAGCAGTGCTAAATAAAACCATAATTCATTTTCGTCCTCCGATAAAATGGAAATAGACAAAGCAGGAAAAATGGCAACTGCCTTTAGTACTAAACCTCTCTTAATGAATGGATGATTTGTGTTAATATCCTTAGTTTCTAAAAATCGGATAACCAGCCCCAATAAAGCAAAAGTAAACCAGCCATTGTATTGAAAATGAAGATAGGAGTTGACGAGAAAATAATAAGCATCGGTTTTGCCAAACATACTCACTACCGGGCCGAGTGCAAAAGGTGCCAGATTAGAGATTAGCATAAATATGAGCGCCCAAATAACAAACCGTGCTGACATAGGCCACATCATACCAGTATATTCTTTCTTTAGGTCGCTAATAAAAATGAAGGTAAAAATTATTGCACAGATGGTATGCAGTGTAGAAAAAGCGATTGACCAGGGGGCATATCCAGTAAATGGAAATGTAAATAACATGCCAAAGTTGGCGCCCTGTAGTGCAAAAAATAGGTAGGTGTAGCTTTTATCAAAAAACCGGTTTTTCTGTAGAAACTGGTGCGTAACAAGTACAAATAGCGCCATGAAAACCCAACCCAGAAATGCCAGGTGCGAATGAGCATGGTGCAGATAAGTTAAATTGACGCCTTCTATTGGTTCGTAAAAGTGATACCTGATGAGTGTGCCCAGACAGGCTAGTAGAAATAAGTTGAGCAACGCAATGCGAACCCTAATGGCTGAAATAGAATTCTTTTCTGTGACCATCAAAAGTCTTTACTTTTAGATTTCTGAAGCATCATTACTAGAGGAAAAATTACCCAAAGCAGCAGGATAATCATTGAAACTACAACACCAGTGCCTGTACCAAAAAACTGCTGGAATAAAGCCCCCGTATATCCTAAGAGCGCTGAAATATCCAGTTTTAATAAAATCATTATTCTAGACAAATCGATTGGATTAAAGAAACTAGCCGCAAGGGCCAGGTTATCTAAGGGGTAATCACGGAACATGACCATAGCAATTAAGAGAGCACCATCGTAGATAACAGCTAAAAAGAGCCACATAAGTATCGCATATCCAAACCCCTTTATTTTGTTTGAATTATAAAGGCCAATGAGAACAGATAGTGCAACAAAAATAAAGGTTAAAAAGGCTCCAGAAACGAGAAGCATAATGAAGTTAAAAATTTCTGCAGATTGAAATAAACCATAAACTAAAAACGGTACACCCAGGCCTATGACCAAACTGAGGCTTAATGAAAGTGCAATACCCAGGTATTGACCAAAGAATATTTTTGAACGGCTAACAGGTTGGGCAAGTAGTAGTTCTGTAAACTCACGGGAGTTATAAAAGTACATGATACCAAATATGGTTCCTATTAGTGGGGTGAGCACCACGATCAGGTTCATCAGGGTAATTATGGCCTTGGAAATGTCATTATTGAGAAATAGTAGTACAAACCCGAGTATAAGGTAAAAGGCCAGATAAATGTAGCTCCATTTGCTACGCATCAGGTCCGAAAAGCTGTATTTTAAGATCTTTATCATGACTGTAGTAATGAGGCAATAGCGTGTTCCAAATCTCTCTCTTTTGTTTTTTCCTTCAACGCATTCAGTGTGCCATGAAAATGGATCTCACCTTCCAGAAGGAAAATAATCTGATCTGCCAATTCTTCCACCAGGTTCATAATGTGTGATGTAATGAGTATAATTTTTCCTTGCTGTTTGGCATTGGCTATCAACTCCTTCAGCTTTATCAGCGATACAGGATCTAAACCAGCAGTAGGTTCATCAAGTATCAATACAGATGTATCGAACATAAAAGTGAGTACAATATTTACCTTTTGCCTCGTTCCGCCTGAAAGGTTACCCAGTTTTTTATCTAAAAAGGGTTTTAACCCGAATAATTCAACCAAAGGCTCTGGCTGTGCGGGAACCTGGCGGATGTCAATGATCATGTGAATTAATTCATTCACCGTGATATTATCAGGAAACCGTGCTATCTGAGGTAGATACCCCAAATTTTTTCTGTAATCATGGGATGTGGATATATCCACTTGATCAAAAATAACTGTTCCCTTATCAGGCAAAACCATTCCAAGAATAGTTTTCAGAAAGGTGGTTTTTCCAGAACCATTTGGGCCGAGTATAGCGTAAATCCCTCCCTTGTCGAGTGTAAAGGTAAGGTCATCTAAAACGGTTAGGTTACCAAAAGATTTTCTAAGATTTTTTACTGCTATCATTGAAAAGTACGGATTGAAGGTGTTGCATCTACTAGTTTGTCGGGTGTGAAAACAGGCGATACCTTCTCAGAGAAATTTATGATATCTACGAAAAGGCTGCGAAGTAAAATAATAGTTTCGGGTGTTTGATTTACAATATAGGAGAACAATTTAACCGGCCGGTAAGGTACATCTCCTTTGCCATCTTTGTCAAGGTCGTATCCTGTATAATCACTCCAAAAGTTATTATTAAACGTGTTGTCGTTAAGCTGCGAATTATAAGACAGGTCAAAGGAATTGCCTATAAAATTGTTCTCTTTGAATGTA
>NZ_JAVJUY010000116.1:0-8796 GCF_040220315.1 Fulvivirga sp. | reverse complement strand
GTAGCTTCAGATTCAGACTCACAATAGATTCTGATAATTGGCTCGGTGTTAGATTTTCTCAAATGCACCCACTCATTTTCAAACTCAATCTTAACACCATCAATATCATTAATTTTATTCTTAGAATATTGATTCTTCATTTCCACCAGGATGCGATCTACATCTACTTCTGGTGTTAATTCAATCTTGTTTTTAGAAATATGATAATTAGGATATGTGCCCCTTAATCGTGAACAAGATTTGCCAAACTTGGCTAAATGAGTTAAGAACAAAGCAATGCCCACCAAAGCATCTCTTCCATAATGTAATTCAGGATAAATAATTCCGCCATTACCTTCGCCACCGATGATCGCGTTAGTGCGCTTCATCTCTTCAACAACATTTACTTCACCCACTGCTGCGGCACTATATGTTCCTCCATGCTTTTCAGTAACTACTCTTAAGGCCATGGAAGAAGACATATTTGACACGGTAGCTCCTTTCAGCTTGCTTAATATATAATCGGCAACAGCCACCAATGTATATTCCTCACCGAATGGCGTACCATCTTCCTGGATTAACGCCAATCTGTCAACATCAGGATCTACCACAATACCTAAATCGTACTTACCTTTTTCTAACTCAGATGAAATCTGGGTTAGGTTCTCTGGCAGAGGCTCTGGATTATGAGGGAAATGGCCTGTAGGCTCACAGAATAATTTTTTGCATTCCACCCCTAAAGCATCAAGAAGCTTAGGAATGGCGATACCTCCTGTAGAATTAACAGCATCAATTACCACTTTAAAACCTCTGGATTTAATCGCTTCGACATCTACCAATGGCAGATCAAGAATCATTTGGATATGCTTATCAATGTAAGAGTCATCTTTTTTTATCGATCCTAAATGATTTACCTCAGCAAAATCAAAATTGGCGTTCTCGCCTAATTCAAGAACCTCAGCACCATCTGCGCCACTTATAAACTCTCCTTTGTCATTGAGCAATTTGAGTGCATTCCATTGTGCTGGGTTATGGCTGGCAGTAAGTATAATTCCACCTGCTGCATCTTCTAATGGTACAGCTATTTCAACGGTAGGTGTTGTAGACAACCCAAGGTCGATAACATCAATGCCAAGCCCTACAAGTGTGTTCGCAACTAAATTGCTCACCATTTCACCCGAGATTCTTGCATCCCTGCCAATAACAATCTTATTTTTTCCTGATTTATTCTTTGCCCAACTACCAAAAGCAGCAGCAAATTTTACAACATCTAAAGGCGTTAAATTTTCGCCTGTTTTCCCACCGATGGTACCACGTATACCAGAAATTGATTTGATTAAAGTCACACGAACTGAGTTTAAATTTCAGAGTGCAAAGTTAACATTTTTAGTTTTTTCAGTGACTAGTTGTTTCAATAATTCAAAATACTTGTCGTAAGGGTAAGACTTTTTCAGAATTTATTTAAATTGGACAGTTAATCGTTTGGGTATGACTTATTTATTATTTGTTCTGGGTTTTGTTTTCTTGATAAAAGGAGCCGATTTTTTGGTCGATGGCGCATCGAATATCGCTCGAAAATATAATGTTAGCCAGATGATCATAGGCCTAACCATTGTATCTTTCGGTACATCCTTACCTGAGCTTTTAGTGAACATTAATGCTTCTGTTGCAGGTAATCCTGAGCTGGCAATTGGAAATATTTTCGGAAGTAATATCGCCAATATATTATTGATATTGGGTGTAAGTGCATTGATTATGCCATTACCCATTACTAAAAACATTTATTTCTCGGAAATTCCGTTTTCACTGGTAGCTACACTTTTGGTTGGTTTTTTAGCCAATGCGGCCCTGTTTACAGATGAGAGATCACTTGCATTAAGTAGAGTTGATGGCATCATTCTGCTTGTTTTCTTTGTGCTATTTATGGGCTATATCTATGTTGTGTTTAAATCCGATAAATCAGAGTTGAGCAAAGAAATTCCAACGGATATTCAACCAATGGGTAAGTCAACCTTATTAATATTGGCGGGTTTGGTAGGACTTTTTTTTGGCGGGGAATGGGTGGTAAATGGAGCAGTAGTTATTGCCAAACAATTTGGTTTGAGTCAAACATTTATAGGATTAACGGTTGTGGCTATTGGTACATCACTTCCTGAGTTGTTTACTTCAGCAGTGGCTGCTTTTAAGAAGAACACAGACATAGCTGTAGGGAATGTGGTAGGCTCTAATATCTTTAACCTTTTATGGATTTTGGGTGTAAGTGCTGTAATCAGGCCTTTACCTTTTGATGTAGCCAGTAACACAGATATTGTAATGATTATCTTTTCAAGTACACTCCTAATTTTTGCTGTGGCAGTTGGCAAAGGAGCCAGAATTGTTCGTTGGGAAGGTGCTCTATTTGTGGCCGTCTATATAACCTATATTGTCTATTTAGTGTACCGAGGCTAATTAAACTTGGCCAATACTTTATCTACTTCATTATCTGGGTTGCCACAGGTTTGATCTCCTGTCATAGTTTTTCCGCAATAACCGCAAGTTGCCCCCTCTTTGTTAAGGAATGGACTCTGAGATGCACATGTGCCTTTGAATTCGCCATTTTTTAAAAATATAAGTCGTACCGACATAAGGGCGAAGAATAGTGCGACAAATCCAATAACCAACAGAAAAGTAAGCATGTTTATTTATTTTTAGACAAAATTACCAATTCATGCATTAAACATCAGTGTGTTACACAAAGTTTCTGATTCTAGTAAGTATATGAAAGAAATAAAAAAAACTCCTGACCATAACAGAAAAGCGAAACTTGAAGCCTTCGACAGGTTGCTGACCATCATGGACGAACTAAGGGAGAATTGCCCGTGGGATATGAAACAAACGATGGAGAGTTTAAGGCATTTAACCATTGAAGAAACTTATGAACTTACTGATGCCATCATTGAAAATGATATGCAGGAAGTGAAAAAGGAATTAGGAGACTTGATGCTGCACAATGCTTTTTACGCGCGTATTGCTTCTGAAAAAGGAGAGTTTGATATAGCAGATGTGCTAAATTCCGTTTGTGATAAACTGGTTGAAAGGCACCCACACATTTATGGTGATGTAGAAGCCACTGATGAGAAGACCGTAAAAGAGAATTGGGAGAAAATTAAGCTCAAGGAAAAGGGCAATCAAGATAAGTCGGTATTAGGCGGTGTGCCTACATCTTTACCCGCTATGGTAAAGGCCATGAGAATTCAGGAAAAAGCTCGAGGAGTTGGGTTTGACTGGGAGAAGAAAGAACAAGTTTGGCAAAAAGTGGAAGAAGAGATGAATGAGTTCAAAGCCGAATTTAACATTGAGTATGACACCGAGATTGATAAAGAAAGAGCCCAGGCTGAGTTTGGTGATTTGTTGTTTTCGTTGATTAACTACTCTAGATTTCTTGATATCAATCCGGAGGAGGCCCTGGAGAGAACTAATAAAAAGTTTATTAAGCGTTTTCAATATCTCGAATCTGAATCTTCTAAGGATGGTAAAAGGATGGGTGAAATGAGTCTTGATGAGATGGATCAGTATTGGGAGAAGGCGAAACAGTTCAACAAAGAAAATTAGTTCTTAATCCCTTTCTTACGTAACTTGTTAGGGTAGCGAGGTATCTATTATGTTTAGTTGGCCTACTTGAACGTAATAACTAATGATATTAAAAAGAATCTCATCCGTCTTTGGTTGGACATTTTTGATCTTGCTAAGTACTTATTTTTACTTAGAAAGTGTAGGCCCTTATTTAATTCGAACCATTGAACCAAGAAAGCTAGCCATTGAACCTTGGTTGGTTGCACATTTTGTGGGCGCATTTTGTACACTATTTATCGGACCGATCCAGTTTTGGCCAAGAGTAAGAAAGAAGTATCCGGCTACTCATCGCACTTTAGGTAAGATTTATATTGTAGGTACGCTCATTGGTGCTAGCACAGTTTTTTACCTTCTTTTCAATGGCTATCCTCTTCCGGGGGGTGTCCCATCACTATTTGTGCTGGCGATACTCTGGATTTTCATGACAGTTTCTGCATGGATTTGCATTAAAAATCGGGATATAGAAAACCACCGCAAATTTATGATCAGAAGTTATGTGATGGGGCTCGCGTTTATCTTCATACGGTTATTTAATCGGCTCGATGAATTCGGACTATCTGTATTTCCATTTATTGAAGACCCTATGATGCGCTATACCCTATATGAATGGATTTGCTGGATTTACCCTCTGGTGATTGTTGAAATGGTGTTTGTTTGGTGGCCGATTGTTTCAAAAAACCTAGCTACAATTAAAAGTTGAAGATATGAGTAAATATCAAAAAGAATTAAGCTATTAAACCCTAAGACTATGAAAAATCAAATCGTCTCTCTGCTGGTTTGCTTTTTAATGTTTTCTTGTGCACCTGAAAGGCCACAGTTTAATCTTATAATCAGCAACGTAAATCTCATCGATGGCACCGGGTCACCAATGCAAGAAGGTGTGAACGTCTATGTAAAAGACAAAAAGATTGTAGCCATTAACAATGATCAGATTGATCAATGTGAAAATGTAATCGATGGCTCAGGCAAATACCTAATACCCGGCCTGTTTGATTGCCATGTTCACACTGTTGATTACGAAAAAGACTTCCCTAGATTTATGCACTATGGAGTAACTTCAGTCTTTATTACAGGTGGAAGTAAATGTACTAATGAGTACTATGCAGAAATGCGAGAGCGGGGCAATCAGGACTCTCTACCTGCACCAAGAGTTTTTCATACCAGCCAACATTTTACCATGGAGGGAAGGCATCCGGTCAAAACTTATCCAAGTCCACTGTGGCGAGATGGTGAATCTATTTTTTTCTTAAAAGATACGGCCCAGATCGAAGAGCTTGTTAAACGAGTGGCTCAATACCCGATACAAGGCATTAAGCTAACAATAGAAGAGGGACCAACTCCACCATGGGTTGAGCGGATGCCACAGGCTTTTGTAAACAAAGTACAAAAAGAAGCCACCAAAAATGGCACGAAAGTTTTTGCCCATGTGAGTGATATCATTGAGTTAGAAATGGCGCTGGATGCAGGCATCAAAAACCTAGTACATTGGACCGGGGTGGATATTGATTTCGACAGAGATACCGTTCTCCTTGAAAAAATTTATGATGTTAAACCTAACTGGATCACTACGCTTATGATTGACAAAGGGTTGATCTATCCGGTTTATCCCGAATGGATTGAGAAGGTCAGGAAAGAGAATGTATATGATGAAGACAGGCTGAATTTGGCTTATGATTCCGGATACATAGCGAGAGCAGGAATGTACCTCGGATTTATGAAAGAGTACTTGCAAAAAGATGATTTGACTATTACAGATGTAGCCCAATATCAGGTATCCCAAATTATGAAACTACAGGAAATCGGAATCAACTTTGCCTTGGGAACAGATATCAGCACCTTTGTTTTTCCGGGGTATGGCTTGCATGAAGAAATGGAGCTATTTCAAATGGGCGGCATGAAACCGTTAGACATTATAAAAATGGCCGCACACAATGCTGCCGTAATGATGCACGCAGAAGACAGCCTCGGGTCCATTGAAGCGGGCAAATTAGCCGATATTATTTTGCTCAATAAAAACCCGTTGGAAGACATAGGAAATACACTTTCAATCGATCAAGTATTTAAAAACGCTAAATCTCAAAAAACTTTAAGATAAAATAACATTCTCTTAATTATTTGATATTCAACATTATAAACGACAACAAACGTTTACAAATGTAATTTAAACGAATACAAATAATTAATAACCGAATACGGCTTGCCTGTCCCCCTTACTTTGCTTCAGCGAATCGGAAATACCGAGCAGCAATTAAAAATGTTTTATAATTTAAACTTTATTATCATGAACAATTTAAGAAACAGCGTGCAATTAATCGGAAGACTTGGAAAAGATCCTGAAGTAAAAGAACTCACTAGCGGCAAGACATTAGCGACATTTTCTATCGCAACGTCAGACAGCTATCGCAATGCGAATGGCGAAAAAATTGAAGACACCCAATGGCATAATGTCATTGCCTGGGGTAAGCAGGCTCAAATTGTAGGCGACTATGTTAAAAAAGGTCAGGAAATCGCCATCTCAGGTAAACTCATCCATCGTTCGTATGAAACTAATACAGGCGAGAAGCGATACATCACAGAAATAAATATGAATGAGTTATTAATGCTGGGCGGCAAAGGGAACTGATTCACTATGCATAGGTCATTTCGGAACGAAGTGGAGAAATCTTAGCCCCAAAGCCAATCAACTGTTATTTGCATGATGGCCAAGATTTCTCCGTTACTCTCCGAAATGACAGGCTAATTTAAATACACTTATAAAATTCAAAACCAATTATAAATGAATAAGCCACTAGAAATTTTATCCAAGACCTTTGGCTACAACACTTTCCGACCACACCAGGAGGATATCATCAACAGCGTATTAGCTGGTAACGATACCGTAGTACTCATGCCAACCGGTGGAGGCAAATCACTTTGTTATCAAGTGCCTGCTTTAGTGAAGGAAGGTACCGCCATAGTTATCTCGCCATTAATTGCCCTGATGAAGGATCAGGTGGATGCACTTCGTTTGCATGGTGTTGCTGCTGCTTATCTCAATTCAAGCCAGACACAAGAAGAACAGAATCAAATACTATTACTCATGCGCAGTGGCGAACTAAAGCTACTTTACCTGGCACCTGAAAGGCTACTTGGAAAGGAAGAGCAATTTATTTCTTTTCTACAAGGGCTAACTATTTCTCTAATTGCCGTTGATGAAGCACATTGTATTTCATCCTGGGGCCATGATTTTCGTCCAGAGTATTTGTTACTGGCAAAACTTAAGAAGGCCCTGACAAATGTCCCCGTCATTGCACTCACAGCTACAGCTGATGAGCTCAGCAGAAAAGATATTATCGATAAGCTGGAATTACCAAAGCCAACTGTTTTTATCACCGGATTTAATCGGCCAAACATTCAATATCTCGTTCGTCCCAAAAAAAATAGCTACGAACAACTAATTGATTTTCTGGATATGAATAAGGAAGAAAGTGGAATTATTTACACACTCCGAAGAAAGGATACCGAAGAGATTGCAGAAAAGTTGAATACTGACGGATTTTCGGCCAAACCGTATCATGCAGGACTAGAAAGGCAGGTAAGAAACGATCATCAGGAGAAATTTCTGAAAGATGAAGTAAAGATAATTGTGGCCACCATTGCCTTTGGAATGGGAATCGATAAATCCAACGTGCGCTATGTAGTGCATATGGATTTGCCTAAAAATGTGGAAGGCTATTATCAGGAAACCGGCCGTGCAGGCAGAGACGGCCTGTCAAGTACGGCTCTCATGTTTTATTCTTACAGCGACTTTTACTCCATGCAAAAATTGGTGGAGGTTGAAGATAACCCTGAGCAATCTGCTGTGATGGTTGAAAAGCTCAAACAGATGGCCGATTACGGCAGCCTGAAATCCTGCAGAAGAAGATATCTGCTTGAATATTTTGGAGAAGAGACGCAAGCGCGTTGCGGCAATTGTGATAACTGTTTGACCAATTTTGAAGAAATTGACGCCACGGAAATCGCACAAAAGGCACTTTCAGCTGTTGCGAGATTAGATCGTGGCTATGGAGCTAATTATATCATAGATTTTTTACGAGGGTCACAATCGGTAAAAGTGCGAGAGGAGCACAAACTGATAAAAACGTATGGCGTAGGCGCTACTACCTCAAAAGATGATTGGCGACATTATATCAATGAGTTGATTCGGGAAGGGTATTTAAGAAGATCGAAAGGTGAATACCCGGTGCTGGAGCTTACTCCAAAAAGTTCGGAAGTGCTCAAAGGTGCTGTCACGGTAATGCTTCCTAAGCCGATGAAGAATGAATTTGAATCACACAATGAAATTGAAATACATAGTGAACTTGTTAAGAATCTTAGGGACATGAGGAAGCAAATTGCCGATAGTGAAGATGTTCCTGCATTCGTTGTTTTTTCTGATGCTTCTCTTCACGAACTAGCCACTTTTCTGCCTCATAGCAAACCGGAGTTAACTCAAATTATAGGATTTGGCGAGATCAAAGTGCAGCGTTACGGTGATGAGCTTCTAAATGAAATAGCAGCCTATTGTACCAAACATAATCTAGGCTCCAACATGCGTGCTGTTCGATCAAAACCAAAAAGAAAAGCTGTCAAAGAGTTAGGTGAATCGTATCTAAAGACCTTAGAACTTTTTCAGAAGGGCAAGCCGATTGACGAAATTGCTAATGAGAGAGGACTAGCCTATGGCACGATAGAATCTCATTTTGATCAGCTTATTCGCCATGGAAAAATTAAAGCGGTTGACATTTTAGATCAGGAAACTATCGACATAATTAAAGCTGCAATTAATAAAGCAAATGGTATTGGCCTTAAACCCATCAAAGAGGAGCTTGGTGACGCATTTAGCTATGGGGAAATTAGAATGGTAATGGCTCAAATGTCATACTCCAAGCCACAAAATATCATATAACTGAGTCTGTTATGTACTTGATTTAAGCTCTCATATACAAAAAGGTAAGTTGTCTAAATTCCTTGTTAAAATTCAATAAGTCGATAAACTTTAAAATAATACCTAAGTTTTTGTTATAAACATTGGTTATTTTTCAAATTCCAAAATTGTGTTTATGGCAATTCTTAATTTGATAGGTGTTTTACTTGGATTTTCTATTGTAGCAATTGCTGCCAATCAGATAGCGCGTTATTTTCAAAATATTCGATTGCCGATTATCACAGGATTTTTGGTGGTTG
>NZ_JAVJUY010000115.1:0-8871 GCF_040220315.1 Fulvivirga sp. | reverse complement strand
CTTCTAATTAAAGGAATACAAAACGGACTGGAAAAGGCCAACAAAGTACTGATTCCTAGTCTTTTCGGATTATTGGTCATAATTACGGTGATTGCGCTGAACATGGAAAATGGTACCAAAGGCCTTGAATATATGTTTGGTATAAACTGGAATCATTTTTCGAATCCTACTATCTGGATTGAGGCACTTTCACAATCAGCTTGGTCAACTGGTGCGGGTTGGGGGTTAATAATGACTATTTCATCGTACTCCAGGAAGCGGGAAGATGTAGTGCTTAATACGTTTATCAGTGGTTTCGGCAACAATACGGCTTCGATAATGGCAGGAATGGCTATTTTACCAGCAGTTTTCGCATTAGCAGTCAACGAATCAGAAGCCATAAGTTTTCTTCAATCAGGAAACCAGGCATTAACTTTTACGATTATCCCTAAGCTATTTTCAACAGTTAACGGTGGGGCTATTTTATCTTTTATTTTCTTTCTAGCCTTTTTTATGGCAGCGTTTAGCTCATTGCTTCCAATGCTAGAGTTATTTATCAGCAATCTGAAGGATATAGGAATGACGAGAAAATCAGCCGCCATTAAAGCAGGAATTTTCTGCATTGTTTTTGGTTTTCCTTCTGCATGGTCTTTAGACATTTTTAATAACCAGGATTGGGTCTGGGGCATTGGACTGATAATCAGTGGATTACTAATTATTATAGCCGCCCTCAGATATGGCATTAAGAATTTTAAGAAAGATTTTATAGATACCGATTCTGATATTTCCGTACCTATTGCCTATTTGTCCATCACATTGGTGTTTAACGTATTTTTAGCAGCTGTACTAATCTATTGGTGGATGTCAAGGGGGTATTCCGAGTATCCTTGGTTTGATGCAAATGGCAACTGGAATGTTTTTGATGTATACAGCAATGCATCGGTGGTCACCCAATGGTTGCTTGTTATTGGCATTGGCGTTATTCTTAATAAGTATTTGTATAAAAAGTTTGTGAAATCATGAGTGTTGGAGCAATTATTTCAATGGTAGGAATAATAGGAGTAGTCTTAGGCGGATTTATTTTCTTCCTTAGATTAGCAATGAAAAAGGAAGGTGGCAAAAAACCAGACTAGGCCTTTGTGCCAAGCAATCTGAATGGTAATAATAAAATTGCTTTTATTAAACTTATCAAAGCTTCTACCAGCCCACCTAAAATTCTAAAAGGAATAGAAAGTAACCAGACGAAAGGTAGGGCAAAGAGCGCTAGTACAGCAATTGGCCAGCTAATTACAAATAAAATACACCAAAGAATAAATGTTAAAATAAATTTCATACTTCCAATACGAGGTTTGCCTCAGATTAGTTGTTTAATTGAGCCCAGTATAAGTTGAATCAATTAATTTTGAGAAATTTTTGATACCCAATGCGATATTTTTTTAAAGCGCCCCTATTCTTGCTTTTGGCCATATCATCGGTCGCACAATCTTCAAATTATAATTTCATTTATGATAATGGCAAAGTAGGTTTAGCAGATTCTTCGGGTGCTGTGGTTATTCCAACAAAGTACGATCAGCTCGGGTGGAGCTATGGCGCGCAAGAGGTAAAAGGCAATTACTTAGGTTTTAAATCTGGCTCGTTGTGGGGGCTCATTACCACTCAAAACGAAGTAGTTGTGAGCAATGAGTATACGCAGCTTTACCCTGCCGGAAGCGAGCTTTTTGTGGCCGCCAAAAAAGGAAAATACAGTCATCAGGATTTTCTGGGTATGATCAATAGCAGGGGCAAGGTTGTTCTGCCTTTTAAGTATACATCTATTGCATTGTCAGGGCTCAGGGCCGTGGTGAGCATCAAATCAGGGGAAGGTTACCTCTATGGTATTGTAGATTTGGGGGGTAAATTGATACTACCTGTCAAACACCAAGAAATAAATGCCTTGGGTAACCTTAGATATGCCGTCAGGAATCAGGAAGGAAAATATGCTATTTATACCGATGCAGGTAAAGAGGTGATAGGATTTACCCTCGATAGTATCTCACGTTTTCGGAATGGGTACGCAACTATTTATGATAATCACCTCAGAGGAGTAATTAATAGCAGTGGGCAAATAATTGCTAACCCTCAATACAAAGAGGTGAGGTGGGCTGATGAAATACAGATAAGAAAATTTAATTCCTGGGAGTTTTTATCTAAAAATGAAAAAGAAGGGAAATGGCATTATGATAAGGTGGAAATAATAGATAAAAACTTGTTCAAAGTCTTTTCCAATAGCCGGGAATGGATAATTGATAAAGCACAGGAACAAATTACATCACCAAGGTTTTCAAAGGCAGACCTCCTCGAAAATGATAATGTGAGGTACCGCTTCAAGAAGAAATGGGGAGTTATTTCCAAAGATAGTTCCATAATACTTAGGCCAATGTTTGATTCATTGGTAGTTGTATCCACTGATTTTTATGCACTAAAAGATGGCTATTGGTCAATCTATGATCAGTACGGTGTCAAAAAATCTAACCAAAACTACCAGGCAATTGGCAAGCAATACGGTAATTATTTTGCTATTAAAAAGAATAATAAGTGGGGGTTTTTAAATCGTGAAGGCCAAGAAGTTATCCACTGCGTTTACGATGAAGTAGGGGATATTGATCATGGGAAAGTAACCGTTAAATTTCACGGCCAGTATGGCATTTTAAATAAGCATGGTGATTGGTTGGTATTACCCCAAAAAGGGCAGCTTCAAATCATTAATGACAAACTGTACCTGGTAAAAGCAAAAAATCTAACCACACTAAAAAGTTTTGAAGATGAAACCATTTACTTCACCGAAAATAGAGTTGAAGTAAAGGCAGACCATCTTTTGGAATACCTAAGTTATGGCGGATTATGGAAAATAGATTTTGGTGGGAGAATTGTTAACAGGGAATTACCACAGCAAAAATTTCAAGAGATACGTGCTTCATCCAATGGGTTGTTTGCTGTTAAAATTAATAACAGATATGGTTTTGTCGATAACCTTAATAGATTGATTATCGCCAATAGGTATGAAGATGTAGGAGATTTTAAAGAGGATCTTATGGCAGTTAAGCTAATAGGTAAATGGGGTTTTATCGATAAATATGAAAACATTGTGATACAGCCAACTTATCAAAAAGCATCTGATTTTGAGAATGGCATGGCCATAGTTAAGGAGAATGATTTCTATGGCTTGATTGATAAACAAGGTAATCAACTATCAGCTTTTGTTTATGACGAACTGTCCCTGTTACCGAATGGCAAATTCTTAGCCAAAAAGGAGGGCAAGTTGGGTATGCTCAATACCGATGGGTCTCTGATGATCCATGCTAAATATCAACAGTTGGAAGAATTGCCAAATGGCGAGATAAAGGTGAAGCTGTTTAACAAATATGGTATCCTCACAGGGCATGGCGTAGATATCATACCGATAATTTATGATGAAATAATCTATGATGATCGGAATGATCAGTATTTGGCGATGAAAAAATCTGAATGGGAAAATTTATCCAACTGATTTATTTAGTACTTTAGCTACTCGTTATGGGAGACTGGGTCACAGTAATTGCACTTGTTGTTGCCGGCATTTTATTATTAATTGCCGAGGTACTTTTTGTGCCAGGTACAACCGTTGTAGGTATACTGGGAGTAGCTTGTGCTATCTTTGGCATATACTTAAGTTTCGAGTATTTTGGAACTACCACAGCCACCTGGTTTACGGTTGGCTCTACCATCGGTTTTGCCATAGCACTCTATTACAGTTTTAAAAGTAGGACCTGGGAACGTTTCTCTTTAAAAGACACTAATTCTGGAAAAGTTAACGAAAACCTAACATCCTTGTTAGAAGTAGGTTTAGAAGGTATGGCAATCAGCTCTTTAAAGCCAGTGGGCAAAGCCGAGATAAACGATGTTGTCTATGAAGTTAAAACCTTAGGCGAGTATGTAGATAGCGGCCAGCGCTTAAAAATTATTAAAATAGATAAAAACAATATTACAGTAGAACCAATCAACTAAAATTTAAATGGAAGGACTAGGACTAATCATTATTATTTTTCTCGGAATTATAGGGTTTTTTATATTCCTCTATTTCATTCCGGTAGGCTTGTGGATCACTGCAAGATTTTCTAATGTGAGCGTTGGTTTATTTGAACTGATGTTCATGCGAATAAGAAAAGTACCACCAAGCGTGATCGTAAACTCATTAATTACAGCAACAAAAGCGGGTTTGGTGGTCAGCACAAAAGAATTGGAAACGCATTACCTGGCTGGTGGGCATGTGCCATCCGTTATTAAGGCATTAATCTCTGCAGATAAAGCCAATATAAATCTAGATTTTAAACAGGCTACTGCCATTGATTTGGCGGGTAGAGATGTATTTGAGGCGGTGCAAATTTCAGTTAATCCTAAGGTGATTACTACGCCAAAAGTGGCTGCAGTGGCAGCTGATGGTATTCAGTTAATTGCTATTGCCAGAGTAACGGTTAGGGCAAACATTCAACAATTGGTAGGTGGTGCCGGTGAAGACACTATTTTAGCGAGGGTAGGAGAAGGAATTGTAACATCCATAGGTTCTGCAAATACGCACAAAGAAGTGCTTGAAAATCCTGATAAGATTTCTAAGCTGGTATTACAGAGAGGGTTAGATGCAGGAACAGCCTTTGAAATACTATCAATAGATATTGCCGATGTGGATGTAGGTAAAAATATTGGAGCTGAGCTTCAAACCGATCAGGCAAGTGCAGACTTAAAAGTAGCTGAAGCCAAAGCGGAAGAGCGTAGAGCAATGGCCGTTGCACATGAGCAAGAAATGAAAGCAAAAGCACAAGAGGCTCGTGCTAAAGTAATTGAAGCTGAGGCGGAAGTTCCTAAAGCCATGGCTGAAGCATTCAGACAAGGTAATTTAGGAATAATGGATTACTACAAAATGGATAATATAAAAGCTGATACAGAGATGAGAGAGTCGATAGCCAAACCTGGCAGTAAAGGCTCATCTAAATCAAAAGGTAAAGGCGAATAACATAGATTAGCTTCATTAAAGGCTCTGAGAAATCAGAGCCTTTTTATGTTAATACAAATCTTAGACCTGTTGTTATTTCGTAGTGAAACGAAGAAATCTTTACCGAAATGAAAGTCATGGTGAAGTCACTTAGAATTAGCCAGCTTCACCTGCATCACAGTAGCGATAGACTGAGCCCTTATTTTAATAAAATCAGCATTTAGGCCTTGATAATTGGCTTCTACCGTTTCATTAAATAAGCGAAGCCACTGATCGAAATGTTCTTTTGTTAATGCCACTTTGGTGTTTAAATCAAGGTGGATGGCCATTACATCTTTTTTATAGGTCTGATTCTTAAGAATTAGCGTTTCCCAAAAATCAGATATAGTTGGCAAATGTTCTTCTAAATCTATTTTAACGATATCAGTGAAGATAAATCCTATTGTCTTATCGTGTAAAACCTTAGAATAAAACTGAGTCATAAGCTTTTCAATATCTTCCCTGTTCTCAATGTCCTTCATGATTTAAAGTTATTGATTTGGTTGACAATTCATCCTTATTGGCTCAATTTGCGGGCAAACAAAATTAGAATGATGAAGCTTGTATCCTGGAATGTTAATGGTGTAAGAGCCATAATGAAAAAAGAATTTCAAAAAAATGTAGCTGATATGGCACCGGATGTGTTTTGCCTTCAAGAAAATAAGGCACAGCTGGAAGATGCGAAAACAGCACTCAGCGTTATGGATGACTATCACTCTTATATAAATTACTCTAAGGCTAGAAAAGGGTATTCTGGTACGGCAATATTAAGTAAAACGGAACCCATAAATGTAGAACACGACATGGGGGTTGAGGAGCATGATCAGGAAGGTAGAATAGTCATGGCTGAATTTGAAGAGTTTCAGCTGGTAAATGTCTATACACCTAACTCAGGGTCAGGCCTTAAACGGTTAGATTACCGACAAGAATGGGATGCTGCATTTTTAGATTACTTAAAAAAACTGGAAAAGAACAAACCTGTTGTTGTATGTGGCGATTTAAACGTGGCACATACCGAAATGGACATAGCCAGGCCCAAATCAAACTACAATAAATCTGCTGGGTATACTCAGGCTGAAATAGATGGATTAGAGCGACATCTCAACGCAGGGTTTGTAGATTCTTTCCGCGCCCTGAATCCCGATGAGGTAAAATACTCTTACTGGAATCAAATGTTTAAATCAAGGGAAAGAAATGTAGGTTGGCGAATTGATTATTTCCTTGTAAATCAATCACTTATGGAAAAAGTGAACAAGGCTGAAATTCACAATGAATATTATGGATCAGATCATTGCCCGGTTAGTATAACAGCTGACTTAAAATAAAGAAATGGTATTTTCATTTCCTTCTAATTAAATGAACTCGCCCATTGCTTATGTGTACAAAAATAGATGGAAAATTTATTTGCAAAATCGGGAATTAACACACAAATTACAGGTTAAATTATTTTCAACCTGTATACCAAATAAGTGCCTTGAGAAGTTAAGGCACTTATTGTTTCTACTCAGTCCAAAGGAAGGCCATTCTCATCTGTAGTTAATACCTCACTAAAATAGTTTAGATAAGGGCGTAACACTTGAAAGCGTTCTGATACTTTTTTAGCGAAATCTGGCTGTTGGGC
Source organism: Fulvivirga sp. (assembly GCF_040220315.1). GTDB lineage: Bacteria > Bacteroidota > Bacteroidia > Cytophagales > Cyclobacteriaceae > Fulvivirga. The sequence continues at coordinate 2,227 of NZ_JAVJUY010000115.1, read as the reverse complement.
ATCTGCGTCTGAAAACTTGCTTACCACATAGTAGTTTTTGTAATTAATCAGATCTATATCTGGGTGTTCTTTATCAAATCCTTTGGGAGCCGTTTTAAGCTGTTCGCCCTGTAAGACACCAAATGTATTTTTGAAAGTGGTATTATTTAGTAGCTCTCTTAAAGGCGTGGCATCAGCGGTAATTTCCTGTCTTATTCTTAACAGGTCATCCTTTTCTGGCTGGAAGAAACCAGAAGCGATCATGGAATTTCCCGGCTCAATATGAAAGTAATACCCACCTCGTAATAGCTTTCCAGCTCTTTTTAACGATCCACTAAAATGGTTTTTATAAGGGGATTTATCTTTTGAGAAGCGAACATCTCTGTAAATTCGAAATAGTGACTTCTTACCATTGGGTGTTTCTATATCATCATGCTTTTTCATTTGCTCGATCAATTCATCGGCAAAAGAAATGGCATTTTCATGGGCAATCAAGTACCTCTCTTTATTCGCATTGAACCATTCTCGGTTATTGTTTTTTGAGAGGTCTTTAAGAAAGTTAAATGTTTCTTTTGTCAGGCTCATTCGTATATCTTGTTCAGTACCCCCGCTAAGCGTACTCCTGCTTTATGTAGCCTGTCTTGAATAACTGGCCAGGCATCATAAATGTAGTAATAGCCAATATACTTGTCGTTGGGTAAGTCATACACCAATTTTCTGTAACTTATAGACTCTTCTACCCAAACCATAACATCATCATTTTGCCATTGTTCAACTAAAGATTCAGTATCAAAATGATCGATAGCAGCGGCTAATTCTGAATAACTGAATTTCTTGCTATCAATGATCTTAGAATCCCATACAGTATGTAGGTTAGTGTCGTCACCAAAGAACCTGACTTTAACGGCATTGCCTCCAATATCATCTCCTTTACCCACATGCAACGGCATGTGTATATCGCCTATCAGGTGAACGAGTATTTTAATGTTGATTTTTTGTTCTTCAATGGATAAAGTCCCACTTTCTAGCTCGTCAATTACTCGATTAAGGGTTTGTATCACATCACCATTAGGATTCTTTTCCATTTCGGCATAGGTTTTACCATCACCGATTGTTACCCAATGCCAATCGGTCATATGGTTGTATGCTGAGTCTGATTTTACCTCATCCATCCAAACACTAGCAACGGCTAAAGATTCATGTTTTAGTATTTCTCTAAGTTTACGCTTAGTCTTTTTAGTGAGGTGCTGCTGAGCAATCAGCCCAATGGCTCTGTGACCTGTTAGCCCCCAGCCAAATGAAGGAAAAGATAGCATCGAGCTTACCAGTAAAAGTGCGAAGATTCTCATGTCTAAATTCTATTTGCTGTCAAATCTATACAATATGCATGATAGATTAGAAAGTAATCTATTAAAGAAATATTAATAAGCTAAGAGAATTATTGAACCTTTTGATCAGCCTTGTCGAGGTCAAAGAGATCGTTTAGCACATCAATGAGCGTTTCTGCTTCACCTCGTTTGCATGCTGCCTTTAACTGCAGAACAGGCAATTTGATAATTTTTTGCATCATACTTTTGGTAACTGCATCAATCACTTTAGCTTCTGCACTGTTTCCATCCTTTAAATAGCGTTTCAGCTCTTCCTGGCGTATTGCTTCCAATGCACTCTTTAGTTTTTTGATGGTTGGTGAAACGGCCATTTCTTTCGACCACTCTTCAAACTCTTCCTGGGTTTCAGTTATGATTCTTTTCACATCAGGAACAGATGCAATTCGTTTATTTAAGGCTTCTGAGGCTTTACTTTGAATATTATCTATGTTGTATAATAATGCCCCTGCATTATCTTCAATAGAAGTTTCGATACTTCTTGGCACTGAAAGATCTATGAAAAATTTATGAGAAAGAATGTTCATGGAGACAATCATTTCCCTAGTAATTATTGGCTCAGAATGAGCTACTGAAGATACAATCACATCAAATTGTGCGAGTGTTTGTAGAGCTAGCTGAAAATCAATTACAGGAAAATTACATTCAGTACCTAAGGCCAATGCCTTTTCTTTCGTACGGTTTGCAATGGTTACACTCTTGTTTGTGCCAACATAATTTCTGCAAACATCTTCACCAATTTCCCCCAAACCTAATATGAGTATTTTGGGTTCTTTAAATTCGGAAGTAAGATCTTCAATTAATTCCTTGGCTGCATAAGAAACTGAAGCCGCTCCATCACGGAAGGCAGTTTCTTGCACAAC
>NZ_JAVJUY010000114.1:0-2695 GCF_040220315.1 Fulvivirga sp. | reverse complement strand
TGATACTTCCGGTCAAAAAAGCATTGTTATCAAACAAGACCCGGAAGAAGGGCATCAAATAAAGATTGGTGATGTTGTTAACTTATGGATTGTGCCGGAAAGCGATGTGGAGTTGAACGAGGAAATGGAAGAATGAGGTATTCCTTTGTAGTCATATTAATCTTCTTATCACAATTACTCTATGGGCAAATTACCTATTCGCCCATAGTTAAACCAGACAAAAGAGGTAAAAACACGAATGCTCGTACTGAAAGTGAAACCATAAACCTTCCTTTTTGGGATGATTTCTCTTTTGCAACAGATAATGTGCCTTCTGACAGTTTATGGTATAATAGTAATAGCGTATTTGTAGGTAACGGACTTGGCGAAAACCCACCCAGTATTGGTGTGGCCAGCTTAGATGGAGTAAATGCTTTGGGTCAGGGCTATTCAGGATCAATTTCTGGCCCAACAGATGCACTGACCTCGTGCTTTATAGATTTAAGCACCCTCACAGTGAATGATGAGGTTTTTCTCAGTTTCTATTACCAGTTTGGCGGGAATGGTGAAAACCCTGAAGAAGGCGATTCCCTAAGGGTTGAGATGCTCAATGCGGACAGCGTTTGGATACCCGTTTGGCCCAGGGGTGCTGAGTTAGATCGGTCAGGAAATTTTGTGCAACGTTTAATAAGGCTTGATAGTGCCAATTTTTTTCATGATGAATTTCAGTTTAGGTTCCAAAGTTTCGGCAGGCCGGTGGGCTTCTTCGATGTTTGGAATATCGACTATGTGTATATGAATAGTGGCCGTAGTTTGAACGATGATAACTATCCGGATAGAACGATAGGTAAGCCACTTACCAGTATATTGAATGGTTTTACATCTGTACCGGCCAGGCACTATCGCACCAACCAAAATCAAATACCAGAATACGAAGTTACTTCGGTAGATAATCCTAATGATGAACGCCAGCCGTATGATAATTTTTACGAAGCACAGATAATAACCTGGCTTAATAACGTGGGTGATACAACTGATATAGCACCCATTTTCAGAGATACTGAGAGCGTGCAAGCCCCAAACAGAAATGTGGAAAGTCTTGATGGTTTTTTCAACAATGTCAGTATCCCGGAAGATCAGGATTCAATATTTCTTTATGTGAAGACATTTATTAATCCAACTGATAATGTGTTGCCTCCTACTGGCGATTACGATCTAAAATTTGCTCCTATCGATTTTCGTGTGAATGATACCATCAGGAATCAATATGTGCTAAAAGATTATTACGCCTATGACGATGGTTCTGCCGAACTCACTGCCGGATTAAATTTTTCGGGAAACCGCCTTGCAATACAATTTCCAATCCCACCTACGGTTGAAGATACATTAGTAGCCATTGATATGTACTTCCCACTTTCCATTACCGAGCCTGCAGGCAGGTCTGTAGATGTGATAGTTTGGAATAAAGTCGATACTATTCCTGGTGATATTCTTTATAGAGAGACATTTACTATTTTGAGAGATGCCCAGCCAAATAAGTTTATTCGCTATGAATTTAGCAATCCTGTAGCTGTGGCTGATACCTTTTTTATTGGCTATCGACAAAATAATGAAGGTGTTTTAGGTGTGGGTTATGATATTGACAATAACTCTAATGATAAGGTGTTTTTTAACATTGGCACATTGTGGCAACAGAAACCCGCTGAAGATTTAAAAGGTAGTTTTATGATTCGTCCTGTGTTCGGAACGTTTGTTCCCGATGATGTAACCGGTATAGATGATAAATTATTTAAGAACACATTGATTTACCCTAACCCAACTTCTGGAATTGTGCACTTAGAGGGTGAAGTGGATCGTGCCATACTATTTGATATGTATGGAAGGACAATTGCTACACAAACCGCTATTCAAAACGAAATTTCTTTTGATCTATCTCAGCACCCAGCGGGAATCTACATGATCAATGTATCAAAATCAAACCAAACCAAAACGTTTAAAATCATTAAAAAATGAGTGTTATCAGTGCAACGGAATTAAAAACCCGACTGACAAAAGGCGAAGCATTAATTATCATAGATGTACGGGAAACATGGGAGTATGATGAGTATAACATTGGCGCTGATAACATTCCTCTTGGTGACTTACCCCACTCTCTCGAACAGCTTGATTACTGCAGGGAACAAGAAGTAATCGTGCATTGCAAGTCCGGCTCCAGAAGCAACCAGGCTATGAAGTATCTTACTCAACAAGGATTCAAGAATGTAAAAAGTTTGGAAGGTGGCATTGAGGGGTATTTGGGTTAATTTACTTTTAATGCCATGCCAACAGCATTAGGCAACTTACTAAGTTAAGTTGACTACACGTGTGGTAATCAGTGTACTAACTTAGAAAGATCCTTCGTACCTCAGGATGACTTTGAATTTGAGCCTGTCATGCCGACAAAGGAGGCAACTTACTCAGTTGGGTTGACCATACTTTTCGTATTCGTTGTTCTAACTTAGGAAGGTCCTTCGTGCCTCAGGATGACTTTGAATTTGAGCGTGTCATGCCGACAATAGGAGGCAACTTACTAAGTTAGGTTGACCATACTCTTCGCTATCGCTGTTCTAACTTGGGAAGGTCCTTTGTACCTCAGGATGACTTTGAATTTGAGCCTGTCATGCCGACAAAGGAGGCAACTTACTCAGTTGGGTTGACCATACTTTTCGTATTCGTT
>NZ_JAVJUY010000113.1:0-14121 GCF_040220315.1 Fulvivirga sp. | reverse complement strand
CGCTTTCCCTACTCCAAAATGATCCCAATGCGCAGAATAGATGATTGTTTCTTCGGGGCGTTCTGTTCCTGGATATATGCCGATAACATTATTAGAAACAGATTTCTTAATGGCGTTTTTCAAAGAGACACTCATTTTTTGATTTAACTCAAAAGGCTCAAACTCCTTTTTTCTAGCTTCTTCATAATAATCATACCCTTCTTTACCAGCTGCTGCAAACATCTTGTTGGCACTTTCAGAGGAAATCCAACCCTCTACAGCACATCTGCTCATGTTTCCATCAGCACTTTCTAAATAAAGATTAGCGCCACTCCAGCCACCTTGCACTACCTCGAATGGATAGCTAGCATGAGCAGTTTCATGTATAATAATTAAAGCCGCAGCACCTTGGCGCGCTGCTTCTTCATATTTATAAGTCCATCGGCCATAGTATGTCATCTCATTTCCTTTGAAAAATGACTTGTCCTCCATTCCAAACCCTGGATCGTTAATTAGAACTACAACAGTTTTACCCTTCACATCAATGCCCTCATAGTCGTTCCATTGATATTCAGGTGCAATTATTCCATAACCAGCAAAAACCATTTCAGAATCAACAACAGATATTGAGTCCGTTACTCTTCGTGTAAGAGCAACAAAGTCATCCCAATAAGTGAGCTCGATATTAGAATCATCTGATTTGAATGTCATCAATGAGTCTTTAACTGAAGCGGTAAGCTCCACCATTGGCACTTCCTGAAAATAACTATCACCGTTTCCAGGTTTCAAACCAATTTTTTCAAACTCACTTTTAATGTAATTGATGGTTTTTGTTTCGCCTTCTGTAAAAGGTTTCCTTCCCAGAAATTCGTCAGAAGCCAATGTTGCTACTCGCTTCTTTATACTTTCTTCATTAATGCCATTGTATGCTTCCTCATAATTGGACTTTGGACCACATGAGATAATTATGGCTGAAAAAACAATCAGATAAATTTTCTTCATAATAAGTTTTAATTAATAGGCCTTGAAGTTATGAAATTTTTAATTTCCGTAGTAAGTCCCATTTCATTACATGCTAATAGTTGTATTGCAACAAAAAGGCTATAATTGGCGTAACTGTATTTCACGAGATAGAATTTATGAAGAAGTTAATTGTTGTTGCAGGTATTTTAATTGCCATAGTAGCGGCTGCGTTTATCGGTATGAGAATTTATACTAAGTCTTTCAGCCCGGAAGGTAACGCTGTATATGATCAAAATTCAATAAATATTGAAGTGAAATACGGCAGGCCATATAAAAAGAATAGACAGATTTTTGGAGGCCTAGTGCCTTATGGCAAAGTATGGAGAACAGGAGCAAATGAGGCCACAACATTTACTACCAATGTAGATTTAATGATTGGCAACGAAGAATTGCCGAAAGGAACCTATTCTTTGTTTACCATCCCTGAAAAAGACAGCTGGAATATCATTTTCAACAGTACCATCCCTGGTTGGGGTGTAGATTTCTCAGGTGAAGCGGCCAGAGACCCTTCAACAGATGTGGTGAATGTAGAAGTTTCCGCTATCTCAACTAAAAGCACATTTGAACAATTCACAATAGATTTTGAGCAAATGCATAATGAGATTGATATGATCCTGATGTGGGACCAAACACTTGTTGTTGTGCCAATGCACGAGGCTAATTAAAGAGAAAGTATCTTAATAGTAACCTTTACATCCTGTTCACCTTCCTCAGGTTCAACGGCTTGTTTACTTTTTTTGGATTTGATAATGATGTAGGATTCACTCGCCCCTTTTTCAACGAAGTAAGCTTTTATATTCTCACCCTGTTGTTTAGTTCGGTCGTTGTGGTAGGTTTTGTTAATTACTAACTCCCTCACAATTTTAATCTGTGGTTCATTTGCAATGGATATAGTATCTGCAACGATATCCATCGAAGTTGAATCCTTTTCATTCGAAGCGAGTGAAGTACTATCATATGCTGAAGCAGGTGCTAAACTATCTATAGCGGCAGGTACAAGAACTTCCTTTTCTAAGTACGTAGAATCTATCATTACTTCCGTTAAATCTTCGTCAGATTGGATAGAGTCTTCTTTATAATTTGTTTGATGAACAGTTATTTCAATTTTTATCGACTCATTCTTACGAATCATATCATTCAACCTCCTTAATTCATAGGTAGAACGATCATCTATTTCGTTTGATGCTTCTTTAAAGAAGATATCAGATTGAAATTCAAGACCTCTGGATAATAGAACAAGCTCAATTTTGAGGCGTTCCTTGTCTCTTCTGCCGACCGTTTCGAGATTATAAATTTTCGAAAAGTACTGATATTCTGGGTTCGGGTGTAATACGGATAGATCGTAAGTGCTTCCTTCGTTGAGAACCAGTGCAAACTCCCCTTTTTCGCCAATATTATCGTTCCATATCCTATCTCTTAAGTCAACGTTAAAAGCTAGGAGTTTGGCATCAACCCGCTCGCCCGTACTCTTATCAGTTACAATGCCTTCAATACGCATCACTTTTTTGGGTTTAAACTCATCAGGGAGTAATACCTCAACCAATTGATGTTCACGCCCGGTGTTTTGTGCGGCAAATGCATACCTTCCTTTTGAGGGTATACTTATAAATTGATCGTCTTTATCGGTATTTATAAAATCCATGGGTACTGGCTGAGTCCATGTACCACCCAGATTTTTGCTCATAAACAAATCAAGACCACCTTTGCCTCCCATTTGGTCAGACGAGAAAATAAGAGTTTCTCCATCAGCTAATATCTTTGGGTTTTGTGAATTGCCCGTATTAATGGCAACAGGTAAAAGTTCAGGCTCCTGCCATTTGCCATATCGCTTGGTAGATACATAAATTTGGCAACCTTTTGCCCCTTTTAGCTCTGTCATGCCATCGCATCGCATAAAATAAAGTTTCTCACCATCTGGAGATAAACTGGGAGTACCTTCATTGCTAGCCGAATTAATCGGTCTCCCAAAATTTACTGGTGCTCCCCAATTTCCTCCTTGTCGCTCAGAGTACCATAGCTCAAAGCCACCCAACCCAGATTTACGGGAAGTGAAAATGAGTAATTGCCCATCAAAAGACAGACAATAACCCCCCTGATAATTTAATGTAGGGCGATTGACCACTTTAGAAACCTCGGTAGGTTCGTTCCAGGAAGAAATTGTTTTTCTAGTGGTAAAATGCATGGATAGGCTACCATCATCTGTATAATCAGAGAGATATACTAATGTTTCGCCATCACCACTCAAGGCAGGTGCGTATAAATTTACAGATGGCTGATTAATATTAGGTGGCAACTTTCTTAGTTGCTCTTGGGCAACCAAAGCAATGCAACTAAAGCAAATTAGGCAGAAACAAAGGAGTGAGTTAACTAATTTCATGTTTACAGGGTTTGTTTCAATATAGACATTAATGAAAAGTATATCCAATTAAGAGTTAATCTTTATTCTATTAAGTTTACAAAAATATTTTTATCGCATGGAATTATTTTATCGTGAAATGGGCGAAGGTCAGCCATTAATTATTCTGCAAGGCTTATTTGGCTCTTCTGATAACTGGCTTTCAATCGCCAAAATACTAGCTGAAGATTATCATGTCTATTCTGTAGATCAGCGGAATCACGGGCAATCACCACACAGTGATGTTTTTGATTACCCCACGATGGCTGATGATTTGAGTGATTTTATCGATCAGCATTCTATTAAAAACCCTATTATTCTGGGGCATTCGATGGGTGGTAAAGTGGCCATGCAATATGCTGTAAATTACCCAAATGAGTGGCAGAAGTTAATAGTAGTTGATATAGCTCCTAAGAGTTATCCGGTTCATCATGACGGAATACTTGAAGGTTTAAATAACCTTAATTTAAATGAACTTGGATCAAGGGGAGACGCTGACACACAGTTAAGTGAGTATGTACCTGAGTTAGGAGTGAGGCAATTCTTATTAAAGAACCTGAATAGAGATAGTAATGGATTTAGCTGGAAAATTAATTTACCAGTACTCACCAAAAATATTGAAATAATTGGCGCTGGATTAAATGGAAGTCTGGCAGATTCCAAACCTGTACTTTTTATTAACGGTGAGAAGTCAGGCTATATTAAAGAATCTGATTTTGCATTGATAGACGAGACGTTTCCCGGCTCTAAATTGGTTACTATTAAAGGTGCAGGTCATTGGGTACATGCGGAAAAACCTGAAGAATTTATAGAAACGCTAAATGCCTTTTTAAATCAGTAGAATGAAAGGGAAATTATTTTTGGTTCCTACAGTTATTGCTGAAAATAGTCTAAATACCATACCAGAACAGGTAAAAGAGGTGATTAAGAATACTGAATACTTTCTTGTTGAGAATGTTCGCACGGCTAGAAGGTATATTAGTTCACTTAAGCTGGGCCTTACTATTGAAGAATTAAAGTTCGAGATACTCGATAAAAAAACCGACTCACAAAGACTTGGAAAGCTGCTTGAGCCTTTGTCGAAAGGAATGAATGTTGGTATTATTAGCGAATCTGGTTGCCCGGGGGTAGCTGATCCTGGAGCTCTGGCAGTGGAATGGGCACAACGGAATAAAATTCAAGTGGTGCCATTAGTGGGCCCTTCTTCAATTCTTATGGCTTTAATGGGTTCCGGGTTCAATGGCCAGAAGTTTTGTTTTCATGGATATCTACCAATCGATAAGAAAGAACTTGAGAAGGAAATAAAAGCGTTGGAAGCAGAATCTGGTAAAAAGAATCAAACACAAATTTTTATAGAAACACCTTACAGGAATAACCAACTGCTTGCTACCCTAAGCAAAGCATGCCATCCGTCAACCAAAATTTGTGTGGCCAAGGATATTACAGGGAAAGAAGAATTTGTTGTAACAGATACCGCAGCAAATTGGCAAAACAGAAATATCGATCTGCATAAAATACCTACTGTATTTTTACTATATGCGGGCAAATAACTTTAGAGCATAATTGATTTTATTATCAATGCTAATTGCTCTAAATTTGCGCACTTTAATTAATGACAACAATAAATAGAAAATAGATGCCTTATTTGTTTACCTCAGAGTCTGTTTCAGAAGGACACCCGGATAAAATTGCAGATCAGATTTCAGATGCACTTATCGATAACTTTTTAGCATTCGATAAAGATTCTAAAGTGGCATGCGAAACGTTAGTAACAACTGGCCTTACTGTATTGAGTGGCGAGGTGAAGTCGAACGCGTATTTGGATGTTCAAAAAATCGCTCGTGAAGTGATTAACAAAATAGGGTACACCAAAGGTGAATATATGTTTGATGGTAATTCATGTGGTGTTATATCGGCTATTCACGAACAATCTCCTGATATCAATCAAGGTGTCGATAGATCTAACCCTGAAGAACAAGGAGCCGGTGATCAAGGGATGATGTTTGGTTATGCAACTAATGAGACAGAGAATTACATGCCTTTGGCACTCGACTTGTCACATAAGATATTAATCGAGCTGGCTAAGCTTAGAAGAGAAGGTAAGGAATTAACTTACTTGCGCCCGGATGCAAAATCTCAGGTAACTATTGAATATTCTGATGATAATACTCCCCAAAGAATTGAAGCCATCGTGGTTTCTACCCAGCATGATGACTTTGCTTCTGAAGCAGAGATGTTAAAGACAATCAAAAAAGATATTGTTGAAGTGTTGATTCCTAGAGTGAAGGCTCAACTAAAGCCTGAGCTTCAAAAGCTGTTTAATGATCAGATTAAGTACCACATCAATCCAACGGGCAAATTTGTGATTGGGGGGCCGCATGGTGATACTGGTCTAACAGGAAGAAAAATTATTGTTGATACGTATGGTGGTAAAGGCGCACACGGGGGTGGTGCATTCTCTGGTAAAGATCCTTCAAAAGTAGATAGATCAGCAGCTTATGCGACAAGGCACATTGCTAAGAATATGGTGGCGGCTGGTATCGCTGACGAAATTTTAGTACAGGTGTCTTATGCGATAGGTGTTGTTGAGCCTATGGGAATTTTTGTTAACACGTATGGTTCTGCAAAGGTTGATATGACCGATGGTGAAATAGCTAAGAAAATCAGTGAAATTTTCGATATGCGACCTTACGCAATTGAGACTAGATTAAAACTAAGAAATCCTATTTATTCTGAGGCTGCTTCTTACGGCCACATGGGAAGGGAAAATGAAATTGTAAAGAAAGAGTTTATCTCTGCCAGTGGAGAAAAAATTGAAATGGAAGTAGAGTTATTCCCTTGGGAAAAGCTGGACCATGTAGACAAGGTTAAATCTGCTTTTGGAATTTGATTGATGCTAGTATAATAAAACAGAAAAGGCTTCCAATTTGGAAGCCTTTTCTGTTAGTGGGCCATTTGCTTCACCTTTATTTTTCGTATTTGCCTTCGAAGGGCTTCTACAGCCTCACCCCAACTGGTCGTAGGTTAAGCGATAGCGATCCTACGATCTAAAATGAACACGTGCGTCAGCACGGTTTTAAATTGAAAAATACTACCAAAGCCATCCTGCTATCTTGCTAGCGCTCGTTTGTAACGAGTGCAAATTGCAACGTGGCTAGGTAATGAGTGTTGTAAATAAGGAAAGTTTAGAAAGAATAAGTCACGCATCACAGATACGCGCCAGCTCAAGTTGTCAAACTCAGAAGAAAAAAGTATACATGATTTTCCGTCAAACCGCGTGATCGTAGATATTAACAGCGCAATTAAGAGCAGTATTATCAATCTTAGAAAATCTTATAGATTGAAATTGTCAGATAGTATTATTATTGCCAGTGCCTTGCATTTTGATTTGCCTTTGATTACTTCAGATAATTTTTTTAACGAGGTCGAAGAATTAGAAACGGTCTATTTCGAAAAGAAATAGCCAGCTAATCTAGGCGTAGAGTGAAGCGTCTAATATAAAGACCAGGCGTAAATATATAAGGTTCAGAGTATTGTTGAAATAGTAGCGCAAGTTTTAACTTTAATGGATCGCAGAATAGTGTTAATTTAACTCGATTGGGATGAATAAATAAAATCAGCACGCTTTACAAAAGCGCATAAGTGGGAATTACAACTACTCACTTATCAATTCAGAATAAGTAAAAAATTCAAGCTTTAACCTTCTTGCTTCTTTTAAAATAAACTCTAATGTTTCTATCGAAAAATGGTAGTCTCCTTGTTCAGCAGGTCCGTGGCCGTGGAGGCATAGCACTTCATTGTTCAATTTAGCTCGTGTCAGGGCATTGGCAATCATCGTCTCAGTTAGTTCATAGTTGTAGTCAAATCCAACAGAATAGAACTCATTACTACCATCAAAATCAAAATAAATTTCATCCATCAGTGTTAGGTCTTTTTCTTTATTCACAGGTACATCTGAGCGTAGGGCACTATGGTGGCTTGATATTAAAAAATCGGTAAACCAATGTTTCGCACCATAGGGATAGGCGAATGAAGTGGCATCAAAACTGTAATGGTTTAAAGCATCTTTATTAGCTATAATCTCATTTTCTAAATAAGTGTCGTAAGAATTATCCTTAATATAATATTCAGAAAGTACATGCAATGCACCATGGTTACCAATCTCATGTCCATCGCTCTGCAGTTTTTGAAGCATGTTTACTTCAGTGGTGGTAAGAGAATCAAACTGCGTTATAAAGAATGTCACCCTTGCATCATACTTTTCAAACATCGGTCGCAGATCATACCATTCCTCAACGTACCGGTCGTCAAAAGAGATGCAAATACCAGGCACGTTCTTTTCTTTTGTTTCAGAACATCCCAGAATTAAGATTAGAAAAAGACTAAATGCAGAGACTAGTTTCATAAAAACAAGTAAGATTTAACCCTTAAAATTATTGGATGTTAATTGATCAATTATCAATTGATATATAAAATTAACATAATTGTATCTTAAGGAATGGTTGATTTCAATTAACGAATAATAAAAGACTCGTGTTTATTGATAACTTAACCTAGGCGTAGAATGAAATAAAAAAAGGAAGCTAAATGTAGATTTAATCTGCACTTTCATATGGTTATTTTCAATTGGTTTGGATATGTGATATTGAGGTGTGATTCCAAACAGTAATTAGAAATGTACTTGGAGCTTAAGTTGGCGCAAGTTTGCAACAAAAAAGGCTTCCAATTTGGAAGCCTTTTTTGTTAGTGGGCCATTTGCTTCACCTTTATTTTTCGTATTTGCCTTCGTAGTGCCTCTACTGCCTCATCCGTGGCTTCCTCAAATGATTTTGCTTCTTCCTTTGCAAATAATTGATTGCCCGGAATGTTTAATTTTATTTCAACTGTTTTATTCTCAATTCCCGTATTATTTATTCTTAGAAAGACCTCACCGTCAACAATACGGTCGTAGAAAGTTTCTAGTTTATCAGTCTTTTTTTGTATGAAGTCAATAAGTTTTTGATCAGCATCAAAATGGATAGAATGAATCTGTAGCTTCATAATCGTTCTTTTTTAGGGTTAATAATAATTTAAGCTTTAGGGTGCGCCTGGTCAAAGACCTTTTTTAACTTCTCAAGAGAGTTATGTGTATAAACTTGCGTTGCCGCCAAACTCGTATGTCCAAGTAAATCTTTCACCGCATTCAATTCAGCTCCTTTATTGAGAAGGTGCGTAGCAAATGTGTGACGCAACACATGTGGACTACGCTTATCTATCGTTGTAAATAAATTTAAATATTTTTTAACCAATCTGTAAATAAACATTGGGTAAACCTTTGCTCCTTGATCTGTAACGATCAGAGTGCCATCTAATTCTGTAGTAAATAGTTTCTTTTTCTCAAGAGAATATTCTTTAAGCAAATGCCCTAGAGTTTTAGCAAAAGGAATAACTCTTTCCTTGTTTCGTTTACCAAGTACTTTAATTGTTTCGTTCTCGTAATTAATATCTCTCGGTTTTATTTCTATCAGTTCCGAAAGTCTTATTCCGGTACCGTATAGAAGCTCAAGCACGAGCCTGTCCCGTAACCCTGTAAATCCTTTTTCAAATTCACAGTTGTCCAGCAGTAAGTTCATGTCTTGTTCATTTACAAACTGAGGGAGCTTCTTACTTGTCTTTAAAACTTTAACTTTTGAAGTGGGGTCTTTTAATATGGCACCTTGTTTCATCAAGAACTTATAATAAGCTCTGATGGATGCTATTTTTCTGTTGATGGATTTTGGTTGCAGACCTGCTTCAACAAGGTTGACAATCCAACTTCTTATTAATGAATGATTGGCTTCAGCCAGATCAGTAACTTCAAATTCCCTGTTTAAAAAAGTCGCTAATTGGGAAAGGTCATTCTGGTAGGATTGGATCGTATGCCGGCTGTAGCGCCTTTCATATTGAAGGTATTTGATGAAAGTTTCCTGCATAAAAAAAGTACTACCAACTCCTATCGTGGTAGTACTAATTTAATCAATTAATGCAGGAATAACTTGCGGTTTAGTAATTTTCTTCCGCGTATTTATCCTGAATGTATTTTGCTTTAATAACTTCGGTTCTTCTCTTTACTGAAGGTTTTTCGTAAAATGTTCTTGATCTAAGTTCTTTTAAAACACCAGTTTTTTCGAACTTCTTTTTGAATCTCTTAAGAGCTTTGTCAATAGATTCGTTTTCTTTTACGTTAATGATTATCATAATATATTACCACCTCCCTTCAATTTGGATTGCAAACTTAGTTGTTTTGTCTGATATTTTAAAACAATCAAAAAAATAAGTGGAACGCACGCCCCACTTATCTATAAAACCTAATTGCTTAAAAAAAAGGTCAGTTATTTTAAAAGGTCTCTCGAAATAACCAATTTTTGAATTTCAGAAGTACCTTCACCGATGGTACAAAGCTTTACGTCTCTATAGAATTTTTCTACAGGGTAATCTTTTGTAAAACCATAACCACCAAAGATTTGAACAGCTTCATTGGCAGCTTCCACTGCAATTTCTGAAGCATAATATTTAGCCATAGCAGACTCCTTTGTCATTGGTTTGCCATGATTTTTTAATTCAGACGCCTGCATTATTAATAATTTGGCAGCCTCAATCTTTGTGGCCATATCAGCTAGTTTAAATGCAATTGCCTGAAATTTTGAAATTGGCTGATTGAATTGTTCTCGTTCTTTAGAGTATTGCAAAGCAGCTTCGAAAGAACCTACTGCAATTCCCAAACTAAGTGCAGCAATCGAAATTCTTCCTCCGTCCAATATTTTCATTGACTGTATGAAGCCTTCACCCACTTCTCCTAAAACCTGGCTCTTGTGCACACGGCAGTTTTCAAAAATCATTTCTGCCGTCTCGGAGGCACGCATGCCCAGTTTATTTTCTTTCCTTCCACCAGAAAAACCAGGGGTTCCTCGCTCCACTACAAAAGCAGTCATACCTCGTGAATCTCCAACCTTACCTGTACGGGCAATGACTACAGCCACATGTCCTGATTTGCCGTGTGTTATAAAATTTTTGGCACCATTCAACACATAGTAATCGCCATCTGCTTCTGCCACAGTTCGCATATTACCCGCGTCTGATCCTGTATTAGGTTCAGTTAAACCCCATGCTCCAATCCATTCTCCACTTGCAAGTTTGGGCAAGTACTTCTGTTTTTGCTCCTCGTTTCCAAATTGTAATATATGGCCTGTGCATAGTGAGTTGTGGGCGGCCATTGATAAACCTATGGAACTGTCAACTTTTGACAATTCAACAATTGCCGTTACATACTCATGATATCCAAATCCTGATCCACCATACTCTTGCGGCACTAAAACCCCCATAAGTCCTAACTCACCGAGTTTGTGAAATAACTGCATTGGAAACTCCTGAGATTCATCCCAGTCCATCATATGAGGTTTAATTTCCTTTTCACCAAAATCTTTGATCATTTGAGCGATCATTTTTTGATTTTCATTTTCCTGGAAAGCTATTCCTTCAGGTGCTTCTAAAACTGTATTCATTTTCAAAAATTAATTATTATGGTCTGCAAAACTAACGATTATAAACACTTACCCAAACGAATGTTAGTTTGGTTAGGTTGTGAAGTGAGAAAAGTTATTTTATATCAAGGCATTTAAACATTTAAAAACCTATTTTTGCAGGCGTTTAGAAAATAAATGAAATTATGAAAGTAGCTGTAGTAGGTACAGGATATGTAGGTTTAGTAACAGGAACGTGTTTTGCCGAAACAGGAAATACTGTTACTTGTATCGATATAGACGAGAAAAAAGTTGAGAGCTTGAATAATGGTAAAATCACTATTTATGAGCCCGGACTAGAAGCTTTATTCGAAAGAAATATCAAGCAGGGTCGCTTACATTTCACAACCAATTTGAAAGAAGGGATAGAAGGAGCCAAAGTAATATTCTTGGCGTTACCTACACCTCCTGGTGAGGATGGCTCAGCGGACTTAAAGTATATATTAAAAGTAGCAGAAGATCTTGGCCCTATTCTTAAAGACTATGCAGTTATAGTAGATAAAAGTACTGTGCCCGTTGGTACTGCAGAAAAAGTGACGGCCAAAATAAAAGAAAATGCCAAGGTAGATTTTGATGTAGTTTCAAATCCGGAATTTCTTAGGGAAGGTGTTGCCGTTGAAGATTTCATGAAACCAGACAGAGTTGTGGTGGGAACAAAGTCAGAAAAGGCAAAGAAGATCATGGACACATTGTATGCTCCGCTCGTACGTCAGGGAAATCCGGTAATTTATATGGATGAAAAATCTGCCGAATTAACGAAATATGCGGCTAATTCATTCTTGGCAACGAAGATTACTTTCATGAATGAGATAGCCAATATGTGCGAATTGCTTGGAGCCGATGTAGATGCAGTTCGTAAAGGTGTTGGTACTGATTCGCGTATAGGTAAAAGATTCTTGTTCGCTGGTATTGGTTATGGTGGAAGTTGCTTCCCGAAAGACGTTCAAGCGTTGGCGAAATCTGCTCAAGACGTTAATTATGAGTTCGACATTCTCAAATCTGTAATGAATGTTAACGATAAACAGAAAACAAAGCTTATACCTCAAATAAAAAATTATTTCTCTGGAGATCTTTCAGGTAAAACAATTGCTCTATGGGGGCTCTCTTTTAAGCCTTACACTGATGATATAAGAGAAGCACCAGCACTTTATAATATAGATGAGCTTGTTAAATTGGGAGCAAAAGTACGTGCCTATGATCCTGAAGCAATGGAGAATGTAGAAGGTGTAATAGGTGACAAAATAACTTATTGCAATGATCAGTATCACGCCCTTGAAGGAGCGGATGCCTTATTGATTGCAACCGAATGGCCTGTTTTCAGAACTCCGGATTTCGATCGTGTTCATTCATTGTTGAATAATAAAGTAATTTTTGATGGCAGAAACCTTTATAGTCCTAATGAAATGGGTGAATTAGGCTTTGCATACTACAGTATAGGCAGAACAATTATTAATGGGTAAAAGAATATTAATCACCGGAGCTGCTGGATTCCTTGGGTCACATTTGTGCGATCGGTTTGTAAAGGAAGGATTTCAGGTAGTAGCCATGGACAACCTGATAACAGGTAATATTAAAAATATTGAACACCTATTTGGTAACAAGAATTTCGAGTTTTACCACCACGATGTTTCAAGGTATGTATATGTCTCCGGTAACATTGATTATATACTACATTTTGCATCGCCAGCTAGCCCGATTGATTATCTTAAAATACCCATTCAAACCTTAAAGGTTGGATCACTAGGTACTCATAATTTACTAGGTTTTGCTAAAGCGAAAGGAGCCAGAATGATGATAGCTTCCACTTCGGAAGTATATGGCGACCCAATGGTGCACCCTCAAACGGAAGAGTATTATGGTAATGTAAATCCGATCGGTCCTCGAGGCGTATATGATGAAGCCAAGAGGTTTCAGGAAGCAATGACCATGGCATATCATACATATCATGGTTTGGAAACAAGGATTGTAAGGATTTTTAATACTTACGGTCCTAGAATGCGACTGAATGACGGAAGAGTGCTTCCAGCTTTTATTGGCCAGGCCCTTCGCGGTGAAGATCTTACCGTTTTCGGTGATGGGTCACAAACAAGATCATTTTGTTATGTTGACGATTTAATTGAAGGAATTTACAGGTTGTTATTTAGCGATTACGTTTATCCTGTAAATATTGGCAACCCTGACGAAATAACCATTTCTCAATTCGCGGAAGAGATTATTAAACTGACTGGTACTAATCAGAAAATAGTATATAAAGAGCTGCCTAAAGATGATCCAATGCAACGTCAACCAAACATCGATAAAGCCAGAGAAATTTTAGGCTGGGAGCCGAAAGTGAGTAGAGCAGATGGCTTAAAAATCACGTATGATTATTTTAAGTCCCTTTCAAAGGAAGAACTTTTTGCCAAGGACCATAATGACTTTGAAGGTTATATTAAGAAATAATTAGTTGTTCTCTTCCCAGTCGAAATAATCATCTTCTTCAAGCTCAACTTTTTTCTTTTCCTTGAGACCTTTGTTTTTAAAGGCTTCCTTCAATTCTTCCATTTCTTTTTTAAGATCTGAAACAATTTTATTTTTAACCGCTTCCTTATCGTAAGCAACCGCGTAGTTACTGGTTGTGCCTGTAATTTTTAAATGGACCAACGTTTTTCCAGAGCTTGTTTCTTCTATTGCGCCAAAGGCTTCGTCTTTATCTCTTTTCTCTTTTCTTCTGAGCGGGGTAATAATTTTATAATTAATACGCTGATCGAACGTATGAGTACCAGATATATTTAGTGAGCTAACATTAGAGTTAACTTCAATTTCAGGAAAATATACGGTCTTATCCTTAATGAGAATATCCGTGGAAATATCAGAGAAAGTCAAATGGCTTAGCTTTTCATCATCTACGTATCTCTCAAGTCTTAGTATAGGCGCAAAATTGTTCAACTCACCACCTCTAATGGTCGTAGCGATTTTACTCTCTAAACTACTTGGGTTTAATCTTAAAAATGAGTCAAAAGTAAGGGTAGAAATAATTTTAGCATCTACTTTACCTTGAAGGTGTTTGTCTTCGAGGAATGTTTGATTGAAATTTTCAAAAACGTAGAATATACTGTCAATAGCTATATTCTTTAATGACATTTCATTGTCCACGCTGATCAAGTTTTCTTGTTGAGCATCAATTAAACCGGATAGTACAATTTT
>NZ_JAVJUY010000112.1:0-21599 GCF_040220315.1 Fulvivirga sp. | reverse complement strand
CCTTCGGTAGTGAAACGACTGCATCAATGATCAGACGTATGTTGTCTTTCTCATTATAGGTAGGTATAATTACTAAGCTGTCGTTCAAGTTTTTTTGTTGCAGTGAATTTCAAAAATACTAAATCCTAACCAATCTTATTTTATAAGATTTGAATTTCTAATCATTATACTAATTTTACGCCTCTTTTGTTTTACTAAAATTCATTGATTTTGAATAAATGCGTTTTTCTGGATCGAGATGGTGTTTTAAATAAAGATTTTGTTGATTACGTGTATTCAGAAGATAAGTTATTTATCCTTCCTGGCGTAGAGGATTCACTAAAGTCACTAAAAAATGCAGGGTACTTGATTATTGTAATCACCAATCAATCCGGAATTACGAAAGGAATTTATTCAGAAGAAGATATGCATAAGGTGCACAACATTATGCAACAAAAGTGGGATAATGCCATCGATGATTTTTACTTTGCTCCTGGCCATCCAAGTTTTTCAGAAACCTTGTCGCGCAAGCCAGGCTCATTAATGTTTGAGAGAGCCATTGCGAAGTACAACATCGATACAAAACTATCTTGGATGATAGGTGATAAAGACAGGGATTTGATTCCAGCCAAAAAACTTGGATTAAAAACTATCCAGGTAGATTATTCAGACAGCATCAATGCTGATTATAAGGTAAAAGATTTACCTGATGCGGTAGAAGTTATTTTCGGTTAATAGCCAAGCGTTTTAAGCATCGAATCACTGGTTTGCTCATCGGCAAATAACTTAGTTGTAACCTTACCATTTTTATCCTTATCAATTAAAACATGCTTAGGTGCGGGTATTAAACAATGTTGTATCCCGCCATAGCCACCTAACGACTCTTGATAAGCCCCAGTATGGAAAAAACCAATATATAACGGGTCGGTTTCATTAGACTCTAACATTGGCAAGAATACCTCACTGGAATGTGCCTCAGAGTTATAATAGTCCATACTATCACATGTTAAACCACCTATATTAACCTTATGATACATATTATCCCACTTGTTCAAAGGTAGCATAATGTACTTCTGGTTCAGCCCCCACGCATCAGGCAAGTGAGTAATAAATGAACCATCAATCATATACCACAACTCTTTGTCATTCTGAAGCTTTTCGTTCATGATGGAGTAGAGCACCGCACCACTTTCGCCTACAGTAAAGCTTCCAAACTCAGTAAAAATATTCGGTACTGGCACGTTGTTCTTACCACAAATCCATTTGATATTCTCTACAATCTGTTCGATCATGTACTTATAATCGTACTCAAAGTGTAAGGATGTTTTTATCGGAAATCCACCACCAATATCTATGGTGTCTAATTCAGGGCAGTCCTTTTTTAGCTCACAATATTTAAATATAAAACGACTTAATTCACTCCAGTAATAAGCTGTATCTTTAATACCTGTATTGATAAAAAAGTGAAGCATTTTAAGTTTAGCCTTTTTACTTGGCTTAATCTGATCTTTATACAGATGGTTGATATCACCATATCGGATTCCTAACCGAGAAGTATAGAACTCAAAATTTGGTTCTTCATCTGCAGCCACACGAATACCAACATGATATTCACCATTCACATGCTCTTCATAGTGACTGAGTTCCGTCAGGTTATCTAGCACCGGAATGCAGTTTTTAAAACCATCATTCAATAAGCCTGAAATGTATTCACGGTAAAGTGGCCTTTTAAAACCATTGCAAACGATGTATGTGTTTTTATTGATCTTTCCCTTCTCATGTAGTTTTCTTACAATGGGAATGTCATAGGATGATGAAGTCTCAAGATGAATATCATTATTTAAAGCTTCTTCAAGAATAAAGTTGAAATGCGATGATTTGGTGCAATAGCAGTAGGTGTATGAGCCTTCATATTTATGTTTTTCGAAAGCATCGGCAAACAACTTTTTAGCATACCTGATGTTCTCGCCAATTTTTGGCAAATAAGTTAATTTAAGTGGCGTTCCATATTTTTTAATGATGTCCATCAAAGGCACATCATGAAAATGTAATTCATCATTTATAACCTGAAATTCTTTTTGCGGGAAATAAAAGGTTTGCTCTATTAAATCAACGTATTTCTTCATTCAATTGGTACTTATCTGTCTTTGAACATTACCATGCAATATTGGTATAAATTAGCAATCTTTGCAAAGCCAAATTTCACATGGCGACTGATAAGTTAATAAAAACAATTATGGAAAAGAATATTTCCGAAGATAGGATTCGAATCGTACAGGTAAAATCAGAAATAGCCGCAGGTACAAGAGGTGCCAGTTTAGGTATTGACGCCCTGAAAATAGCAAGTTTAGATCTTAATTCAGATTATTTCACCAGATTCGATGAAGAAGAAGTTGAAACGGTGAATGAAATTCTTTTTGATGGTTTTGAGCATCCACATGCTAAGTTTATTGATGGTGTCTACACGATGGAGTCAAGAGTTTCTGAAATGGTGAAAAAGGTGTTGGATGAAGATAATTTTCCATTAGTACTTGCTGGCGATCATTCTACTGCGGCCGGCACAATCATGGGCATTAAAAATCACTATAAAAACAAACGACTTGGCGTAATCTGGATTGATGCACATGCCGATTTACATACGCCTTACACCACTCCTTCAGGTAATATGCACGGTATGCCGTTAGCAATGGTTGGTTCTTTAGATAATATGGATTGCCGAATCAACAACCCAAAAAAAGAGACGGTAGAACTGTGGGAAAAAATAAAAAATATCGGTTTCAAAGGCCCGAAAATTGACCTTTCTGACATCGTATTCATTTCAGCCCGCGATCTGGAAGAACCAGAACAATTCTTGCTGAATAAATACTCAATTAAAAATTTCACTACTGATGAGGTTAGAAAGCTGGGCGCAAAAGAAGTGGCCAAACAAGCATTAGACCGCCTTGATAACTGCGACATTATTTACGTTTCTTTTGATGTTGATAGTATGGATTCTGAGATTTCTGTGGGTACCGGTACACCTGTAAAAAATGGATTAACTGCAGAAGAGGCTAAAATTTTGAATTGCGAGTTAGTAAAATCTCCAAAGTTAGTAGGCTGGGAGATGGTGGAAGTAAATCCAACATTGGATACGGAAAATAAAATGGCAGAAACTGCTTTTGAAATATTGGAAGAAACTACCAATAGCATGATGAGCTAATTGAATGGCTATCCAGGTAACCGAAAAACTGTTAATGATTCGTACTGTAAGATTGAAGGTGAATGAGCATTCGAAAATTTGGGATTATGTGATGGAGGAAATTCCAACTATTGAAATTGCAAAAATGGAAGTATTTAGAAATGGAAGTTTAAATATGTTCAACACTACCATAATATAGAGAATGGATAAATTAGGACAAAGCACTGATACAATATTAATGATTAGACCCGTTCGGTTTAGAATGAACGAACAGACAGCAGTAAACAATTATTATCAAAAAGTTCTTGACGGTTTATCTTCCAATGAAGTGCAGGAAAAAGCGTTAAAAGAGTTTGACGACTTTGTAGAAAAGTTGCGATTAAAGGGCGTTAATGTAATTGTAGTTAATGATACTTCAGATCCTGATACGCCAGATTCAATATTCCCAAATAACTGGATATCTTTTCATGACGATGGCAGAATCGGACTCTATCCCATGTTTGCAGAGAATAGAAGGCTGGAAAGAAGGAGTGATATCATCGAAACGCTAAGAGCAGATTTTAATGTGAGCGCGCTAGTTGATTTTACGGAGTTTGAAGCTTCTGATGTATTTCTGGAAGGAACAGGAAGCATGATCTTAGACAGACCAAATAAAATAGTGTATGCGGCAATGTCTGAGCGAACTCAAGAGCCACCGTTAAACGAGTTTTGTGAGGCTTTTGGCTATGAAGCTGTTAAATTTATAGCAAATCAGGATGTTGATGGTAAAAGATTACCGATATATCATACGAACGTAATGATGTGTGTGGCCGATGAATTTGCTATATTATGTACCGATAGCATTGACGTACAGGATGAAAGAAAGGCTGTCACTGATAAACTTGAAACTACTGGTAAGGAAATTATCGCCATATCAGAAGATCAAAAACATCGCTTTGCTGGCAATATGCTTCAGGTAAGGTCAGAAGATGGTAAAATTTATTTGGTAATGTCAGGTGCAGCATATCAATCATTAAATGAAGATCAAATTAGTAGAATAGAAAAATACTGCCCAATAATCCATAGCTCTCTAGATACTATTGAAGCCCTTGGTGGCGGAAGTGCGAGATGTATGATGGCAGAAGTCTTTTTACCTAAAAAATAAAATTATGGCTAATACTCCTATAACAGATTTCATCAACCAACACTATTTACATTTTAATGCAGCAGCTTTAGTAGATGCAGCAAAAGGATATAAAAAACACCTCAGCGAGAATAAAAAAATGCTGATATCATTAGCTGGTGCAATGAGTACCGGTGAGCTTGGCAAATCGCTTGCTGAGATGATCAGACAAGATAAGGTGCATATTATATCTTGTACAGGTGCCAACCTGGAAGAAGATGTAATGAACCTTGTGGCGCATTCGCATTATAGAAGGGTACCTAATTATCGTGACTTAACACCACAGGAAGAATGGGATTTGTTAGAGAAGGGATTGAACAGAGTAACGGATACCTGCATCCCGGAAGAAGAAGCTTTTAGAAGAATACAAAAACATATTTTCAAAATTTGGAAAGATGCTGAAGATAATGGTGAGAGACTATTTCCTCACGAATTCCTCTTCAGATTATTGAATTCGGGCATTATGGAACAGTACTATGAGATTGATCCAAAAAATAGCTGGATGGTTGAAGCCGCCAAGAAAAACCTACCAATGGTAGTTCCAGGCTGGGAAGATTCCACACTGGGAAATATTTTCGCTTCCTACTGCATTAAAGGCGAATTAAAAGCCAGTACAATGAAGTCAGGCATCGAATACATGATGTGGTTGGCCGATTGGTACACCGATAATGCTGAAGATAAGGGCATTGGTTTCTTCCAAATTGGCGGGGGTATTGCTGGAGACTTTCCTATTTGCGTGGTTCCAATGTTGTATCAGGACATGGAAAGAGAAGATACCCCATTTTGGAGTTATTTCTGTCAGATTTCTGATTCTACCACTAGTTATGGTAGCTATTCGGGAGCCGTACCAAATGAGAAAATTACCTGGGGTAAGCTGGATATTAATACACCAAAATATATTGTAGAGTCTGATGCCACTATTGTGGCGCCACTCATTTTTGGATACGTTTTAGGCTGGTAATATGGAAGCTAAAACACAAGACAATTCTACCTATCTGCTCAAGATTCGAAACATAGTTTTAGACGACTATGAAAGGATTGTTGAGGTCATGCACAAAAGCTACCCCACCATGCGCGATGATTTATGGGAAAAGAAAAACATCAAGAAGCTGCTTGATATTTTTCCTGAGGGTCAGATATGTGTGGAGGATAATGGAGTGCTTGTAGCCTTTGCTCTTTCAATCATTGTTGATTATAAAAAATTTAGTGACAATCACACATACGACCAAATCATTGGTGGTAAAGCAGCTTCTTTTAAAACACATGATGATGAAGGTGATGTATTGTATGGTATCGATGTATGTGTTGATACAGATTACCGTGGTCTAAGACTGGGCAGACGTTTATATGATGCCCGAAAAGAGTTGTGCGAGAACCTGAACCTTAAATCAATCATCGCAGGTGGAAGAATGCCTAACTATCACAAGCATAGCGAGGAGCTAACACCAAGGCAGTACATACAAAAAGTGAGAGATAAGGAAATTTATGATCCTGTACTTTACTTTCAGATGAGTAATGATTTTCACGTAAAGAAAGTATTAAAGAGATATCTGCCAGATGATAAGGAAAGTGCACAAAATGCCGTACTTATTGAGTGGAACAATATTTATTATCAGGATAGCATAGACATTGGATCAGGAAGGTCCCACGCCAGAATTGGCGTAGTTCAATGGCAGTTGCGTGCTGTTAGAAACTTAGAATCATTTTTTGATAATGTTGAGTTCTTTGTGGATGCCGTAAGTGGCTATAAAGCAGATTTTGTGCTTTTTCCAGAGCTATTCAATGCGCCATTAATGGCTGAGTTTAATGAGGATAATGCCGCTACCGCTATCAGAAACCTGGCTGGTTATACAGATCAGATAAGAGATAAAATGCTTCAATTTGCTTTGGAGTATAACATCAACATTATAGCGGGTAGTATGCCTGTTTATGAAGATGATAAGCTATACAACGTGGCCTATTTGCTTCGCAGGGATGGAACGTGGGAGGTACAACCAAAAATACATGTAACGCCAGCAGAACGTTCCGATTGGGGAATGACCGGGGGAAACAAAATCAAGGCCTTTGATACAGATGCAGGAAAAATTGGCATTCTCATATGCTATGATGCTGAATTTCCTGAGTTGAGCAGGATCTTGGCCGATCAAGGGATGCAGATATTATTTGTGCCTTTTGCTACTGATATGCAGAATGGTTATTTGAGAGTTCGATTGTGCTCACAAGCCAGAGCTATTGAAAATGAATGCTATGTAGCTATATCTGGTAGTGTCGGTAATTTGCCTAAAGTAGTGAATATGGATATTCAGTTTGGGCAATCAGCGGTTTTTTCACCTTCTGACTTTGCCTTTCCATCCAATGCAACAGTTGCTGAGGGCACACCTAATACAGAAAATACCATTATCTGCGATGTTGATTTGAATGACTTAAAACATTTGAATATGCATGGTAGTGTAAGAAACCTAAATGATAGACGAAAAGACCTCTATGAGGTGAAATTGAAAAAATAAATGAACATAGAAACCACGTTAGTACAATCCATTTCAAAGGCATTTAGTGAGCTATTTAGTGCATCTCTAAGTGAAAGTGAAATCAGCCTTCAGCCTACTAGAAAAGAATTTGAAGGTTCACACACTTTTGTTTGCTTTCCTTATGCTCGCTTATCCAAAAAGAATCCTGAGGAAACAGGAAAGGCCATTGGGGAGTACTTAAAATCCAACTGCAACATAGTTGCCGGTTTTAACGTGGTCAAAGGTTTCTTAAATATTGAACTATCGGATGCCACATGGTTGGCCGTATTCAAAGATATTCATGGAGCTGAAAATTTTGGTTTCTTTCCATCGAACGGAAAAGAGGTGATGGTGGAGTATTCGTCACCAAACACAAACAAGCCTTTGCATTTAGGCCATTTGAGAAATAACTTCTTGGGCTGGTCGGTAGCTGAGATTCTTAAAGCCAATGGCAATAAGGTTCATAAAGTGCAGATTATTAATGACAGAGGCATTCATATTTGTAAATCAATGATTGCCTGGCTGGAGTATGGTAATGGCGAAACTCCAGAGTCTACTGGTAAGAAAGGTGATAAGTTGGTAGGCGATTACTATGTGAAATTTGACCAGGAGTATAAAAAGCAAATTGCTGAGCTTGTAGATGGTGGTATGCCCAAAGAGGAGGCCGAGAAACAAGCGCCAATCTTTAAAAAAGCTCAGGATTTATTGTTGAAATGGGAGAGAAGAAACCCAGAAACTTATAAGCTTTGGGAAACAATGAATGGCTGGGTGTATTCAGGGTTTGAGGCTACCTACAAGCAAATGGGCGTTGATTTTGATAAGCTCTATTATGAATCTGATACCTATTTATTAGGGAAGGATCAGGCACAGGAAGGGGTAGACAAAGGAATTTTCTTTAAAAAAGATGATGGGTCGGTTTGGGTAGACCTGACGGAAGATGGTCTTGACGAAAAGCTAATTTTAAGAGCTGATGGCACCTCTGTGTACATGACTCAGGATATTGGGACGGCCATTTTAAGATTTAAGGATTTCCCTAACATCTCAAAACAAATATATACTGTCGGTAATGAGCAGGAATATCACTTCAAAGTTTTGTTTCTGATTCTCGATAAATTAGGTTATGAGTGGGCGAAAGAATGCTATCATCTTTCCTATGGTATGGTAGATCTGCCTAGCGGCAAGATGAAGTCAAGAGAAGGTACAGTGGTAGATGCCGATGATTTGATGCAGGAAATGATGACCACTGCAAAAGAACACACAGAAGAGCTGGGTAAGGTAGACGATTTCACAGAAGAGCAAGCAGAGGAACTATATAATACGTTGGGGCTTGGAGCATTGAAATACTTTTTATTGAAGGTTGACCCTAAAAAACGAATGTTGTTCGATCCACAGGAATCCATTCAATTTCAGGGAAATACAGCACCATTTATTCAATACACGCACGCAAGAATCTCAGCGATACTGCGAAAAGCCAATCAATTAGGTGTTGTGCCAACCGCGGCTGACTTTGACCTTGATAAAGGGCTACAGAGCTCTGAAAGGAATTTGATATTTCTATTGAACGATTATCCCGAAAAAATTAAGGAAGCGGGCGACCACTATTCACCTGATACCATTGCCAATTATGTATATGAGTTAGCAAAAGAGTATAATCGTTTTTATCAGGAAATATCAATTTTCAATGAGCAAAACGAAGCTGCCTTTAAATTTAGAATTGCACTTTCTAAAGTAGTGGCAGAAACCATTCAAAAGGCAATGGGACTGTTAGGTATTACAGTTCCTGAAAGGATGTAATCAATTTATTGAATTGCCTTTATTGTCAAATTCGTGTCTCAGCTTGTATTCAACAAATGGTATGTGAGCAATCAATAATACAATCAGAGTTATTGCTGAGAAATTTATTGCCGATTCTGTAGGTAAGGAATATATCAATAGAATTTGAAATAAACTGGTAATTATTCCTATGCCAACAATCATTTTAGCAGATAGTCGATTGGCGAAATCCCAGGTTTCTTGAGACTTTCTTGACATAGGAGTTCGATATCCATAAAATGCATTGATATTCTTTGGAGGAAAGTTCAAAAATAAAAGACCCATCACTGTCATTAACGGTCCGAATACTAAGTGCATCATCTTATGGAGAAATTGGGAATTTAATTCTTCCAAACCATTTAGATTTTACTCTAATTGTAACACCTGGCCTATCAAATTCATCGGTTTCGTAACCATAGTTAATTGGTTCTGGAAGTTGAGACGGATCAAAAGCTGTTTTTAAATTACTCTGATAAGCAATTGGATTTTGAAATAAAAGCGGAGCATTATCAAGATTTAAATTGTAATCGCTAAGGTTAGCTTCTGTTAAGATAGCACCATTAACCTTACTCAAATTAGGGTTAACCTGAGCATAAACAGAATTAAGAGTGAAAAATACACTTATAGCAATAAGTAATATTGAAAACTTCATATTACTAATATAGCTATTTATTCAGTTTAAAGCTCATAGACGAGCTCCTTAATCGGCCATTAACATCAAATTGGTAGGTCGTTTTAACCGGCCTGTTGTTCCACATAAAGTTACTTTCTTGTGTGGTACCAATCCAGGCTTGATTTACAGGTACAAATGGTGCCTGAACATCCCAAATATTACCAGATTCCTCAAATTGTAAGCTAGAGAACTCAAGTGTATAACTTTGGCTGAAATCTGGAAAGGTAAATTCGGGCAGGGTAATTAAACTACTTGCTTCCTTTTTTTCGAAATACTTATTTATTTGACCCCAACTATTGGTGGCTAGTAGAATTAACACGAATAATAACAGTTTCTTTTCCATGGCGTTGTATTTTTGCTTTTATAATTTAATCTATTTAGAAAACAACTGCAATGAAAAAATGGTTAACGGCATTTAGATTACGAACCTTACCTTTAGCATTATCAAGCATAGGTATGGGCAGTTTCATTGCTGCTGCAGAAGGCAATTTTAACATTGTAATCTTTTCACTCTGTGCATTAACCACGATTTTTCTTCAAATTTTATCAAATCTGGCCAATGATTATGGCGACTCTGTAAATGGGGCAGATCATGTCGAAAGGCAAGGGCCGAGTAGAATGGTACAGTCTGGTGCCATTAGTTTGAATCAAATGAAAGCAGCAATGATCATTTTCGTTCTGCTTTCTTTGATAAGCGGCATCTCATTACTGTACATTGCCTTCGGTTTAAACTGGCAGGCATTTTTGTTCTTTTTTGCAGTGGGTATTGGAGCTATATTAGCAGCAATAGCTTATACAGCAGGCAGAAAACCGTATGGTTATATCGGCCTGGGTGACCTTTCCGTGTTCATTTTCTTCGGAATTGTGGGCGTGGTAGGTTCTTATTATTTATATGCCAATACCTTTGAATGGGAGCTGCTTTTACCAGCCATTAGTTGTGGGCTATTTTCTGTAGCAGTGCTAAATGTGAATAATATCAGGGATATAGAATCAGATAAAAAGGCGGGTAAATTTTCTGTGCCAGTGAGAATAGGCAGGTCTGCTGCTATCAATTATCATGTAGCACTTATTTCTATTGGAATCGTTTCTGCCTGTGTTTATAGCGTATTAATTTATACATCAATTTCTCAGTTTGCTTTTGTAATTATGGTGCCGCTATTCATTGCCAACATCAAAGCTGTGAAAACCAAGATGAACCCTAATGAACTGGATCCTTATCTGAAGCAAATGGCTTTATCTACCTTACTTTTTGTTGTCCTTTTTGGAATAGGACAATTAATTTAATAATTTGATTAATATCAGTTGAGACGGTGATTTAGAGCATGCGAATCTAGATTGTAGTTTCTCAATATTGTATCAACAAAAGATAGTAATCATGAAAACGATACTCATACCTACCGATTTTTCAGAGCTGGCAAAAAATGCAACCGACCTTGCTGCTAATCTGGCAAAGAAAGTAAATGCTGAGATTATATTGCTTCATGTAGTGGAAGATGCATCAGTTTCATCAGTGCAGTATACGGGTGAGCTAGCCATGCCAAACATGCAGGATCGGTTATTCATTTATAAACTTATCGAGAACGCTAAGCGAGAATTTAATAACGTAAAAGAGAAGCACAAAGGAGTAGAGATAAAGGAAGAAATACGGGTAGGTAATCCATACTACAGCGTGCAGGACATGATTGGAGAATATGAGATTGACCTCGTTGTTATGGGGACAAAAGGAGCTACAGGTGCTAAAGAATTATTTATTGGTTCTAATGCAGAAAAAGTGGTAAGACATGCCAAATGCCCGGTGCTTACTGTTCATGGACCGGCTGATATCAACAAGCTAAAAAACATTGCTTTTGCCACTGGGCTGAAAGACGCACAAGGAAAACATATCGAAATTATTAAAACCATAGGTGAATTCTTTGATGTGAATACACACATTGTAAGAATAAATACGCCCAATAATTTTCAAACTGATGTAGATTCTGTTAGGGAATTGCATGAATATGCCAAAGAAAGTGGCATCAAAAAATATGAAGTAAGGGTTTTTAATGATGTAACAGAAGAAGAAGGCATCATCCACTTTGCCGAAGAAATAGATGCAGATTTGATCGTGATGGCAACACATGGAAGAAAAGGATTGGCACACCTCGTGGCAGGTAGTATTGCCGAGGAGGTGGTAAACCACTCTAAGCGCCCAGTGCTTACTTTTTCTATGAAGCATTAATAAAATGTTGTACGAATTAATATAGCCCAATTCAATTTGAGTCGGGCTTTTTTTGTTGCAGTTGAATAAATCATTATTTTCAACAATGCGTCAATCTTTGAAAGGCACTGACTTTGGTATGAACCCTGAATTTAAAAATCGGGGGGAAGAACAAACCAGAATTGAAACATTTAGCGATGCCGTTTTTGCACTGGCGGTAACCTTATTAATTTTATCATCATCAGTTCCAGAATCATTCAAAGAACTAACGGAATCTTTTCATAATATCGTTCCTTTTGGTATCTGCATCACCTTGCTAATGATAATTTGGTACCAGCACTATATTTTCTTTATCCGGTACGGATTTAAGGATGTTAAAATAGTGGCGATTAATGCGTTGCTTCTATTCTTAATTCTTATTTATGTGTATCCCCTAAAGTTCTTATTTACCATTCTTTATAATGTTCTTGTTGCAGTAATTAACAGGGATCAAAAATTGATTGATTATACATTTACTTATATGATTGCTCCTAACGAAACAGGCTCATTAATGATCATATATGGCTTCGGTGCTGCTGCTGTATTTATAGTACTGGGTTTAATGTATTTAATAGCATATAATCGCAGAAATGCTCTTGAATTATCACCAATTGAAGTCTATCATACTAAGACAAGCATGTATGATAACTTTATTATGGCTGGCATCCCATTACTTTCAGTTTTTATTGCAATGATTGGTGGTAAATACTCATTTATGATTAGTGGATTTGTCTACTGGTCGTATTCCATTGTGATGCCTCTATTTAACTACTTGAGAGAAAGAAGAAAGAAAAGGCTATTTTATAAGTAGCCTTTATAAATAGTGTTATGAAGTTCCTGTAGTTAATTTGATACTCGTGGAAACTTGCTAAAATCAGGTTTTCTTTTCTCCAAAAAGGCATTTCTTCCTTCTTTAGCTTCTTCAGTCATGTAAGCAAGGCGTGTAGCCTCACCGGCAAATACCTGCTGGCCAACCATGCCATCATCAGTAAGGTTAAAGGCAAATTTCAACATACGTATAGACATAGGCGATTTAGCCAAAATTTCCTGAGCCCACTCATAGGCTGTATCTTCTAACTCGTTATGTGGTACAACAGCATTGACCATACCCATATCATAAGCCTCTTGCGCAGAGTAGTTTCTTCCCAGATAGAAAATTTCCCTTGCACGTTTTTGCCCCACCATTTTAGCCAGATAAGCTGACCCGTAGCCACCATCAAAGCTGGTAACATCGGCATCGGTTTGTTTAAAAATGGCATGTTCTTTACTGGCCAGTGTTAGGTCACAAACAACATGCAAACTATGACCCCCACCAACTGCCCAGCCGGAAACTACTGCAATTACAGGCTTAGTCATAAACCTGATCAAGCGCTGTACTTCAAGAATGTTTAAGCGGCCAACACCACCATCATCCACATAACCCGACTCACCTCTGGCTCTTTGATCCCCACCAGAGCAGAATGAATACACTCCATCTTTTGGGGAAGGTCCTTCAGAAGAAAGGAGTACTACTCCAATAGAGCTATCTTCTTTTGCATCGGAGAATGCATCATACAATTCAGCGGTAGTTTTAGGTCTGAAGGCATTTCTTACTTCAGGTCTGTTAAAGGCAATTCTGGCCACGGCACCAGATTTTTTATAAGTGATATCAGTATATTCCTTGGCTGTAGTCCAATTAGCTTTTTCCATAATTTGAAGATTTTTTAATCATGGTAAAGCTAATGAAAAATGGTTTTATGAATCCGTTAAATTCAATTCAAATATCAAATCGTTGTTGGAATTTTTCACCTTACTTGCTTTGAATCCCAGCTTCTTGATTAGTTGTTTCGATGAAATATTTTTTCTTGTAGTAACGGCAAATAATTTATTTAATCCTAACTCAGTAGCATTATTTATTACAGCCATTGAGGCTTCATAGGTATAGCCTTTATGCATAAAATCAGGATGTATAGCAAAACCAATATCAGGAGAATCCAGGTAATCTCTGGTAAATAATCCACAAACACCAATAGGTTGGTGAGTGTCTTTCAGAGATACTAAATAGGGGCCATAACCAAATTGTTCATATCTGCTGATTGCCCAGTTGGTAATGTACGACATGGCAGATGCAGAGTCGTGTATATTTCTTTCACCAATAAACTCAAGCCAGCCGGGTGTATTCACTAAAGTGTAGATAAATTCATAATCGTCAAGTGTTATTTTTCGTAGAGTCAGACGTTCTGTTGTGGCTATCAATTCTTTTTCGGGATTACGTGTTTTGCCAAGATCCGTTTTTTTTCTTCTTTCACCAATTCATTTTTTCTATGACTCCAGATCTTTTGGCGTGCTTGCTTTGCTGCTTCCTTCTGATCAACTATTGGTAGAAAATATTCTTTGGCAGGATAAAAATTAGCCAGTTGCTGATCCAGCGAAGTCATTAACCAAGGTTCGTGAATAAACTCTGTCGGGCAATTAGTCAGTTCAGGCACCCATTTTTTAATGAACCTACCATCAGGATCATGGTCTTTGGACTGTTTAATGGGGTTGTATATTCGGATAGTATTTGTACCGGTAACACCCGCCTGCATTTGAATTTGCGGAAAGTGAATGCCCGGCTCAAAATCTAAAAACTGTTGAGCTAAATGGCTGGTTATACTTTGCCATGGAAGCCATAACAAATGTGTAGCGAACGAAGTAAGCATCGCGCGCATTCTAAAGTTGATATAACCGGTTTCATTGAGGCAACGCATGCAAGCATCCACCAAAGGGAAGCCTGTTTTTCCTTCTTTCCATAATTTCAGAAGTTCCTCTGAATCATTTTTTTGCAGTGTTCTGTACCCTTTATTTACTGATCTAAATTCCATGGAACATTCAGATTCAAATTTCTGCATAAAATGGCTGCGCCATCGCAAGCGTGAGGAGACCGCTGAAATTTGAGATTTGTTCTTGCCCTCTTTCTTTAAATCTTGTATAGCCTGATATACTTGCCTGATGGAAATATTGCCCCAAGCCAGATAAGGAGATAAGCGGCTGCAACTCGTTCTACTCATTTCCGGTTTGGAAATACCTCTTGAATACTCCTTGATACGGCTAGAGGTAAATGACTTCAAAACTTTATGTGCTTGCAACTCGCCACCGACCTGAAAAGTATCGACAACTTGTACTTTATTTAAGCTGGATTTCGAAACTTTGTTGAGCCTGTTAATTTGCTCTGAGGTGAAGAATGTAGTGGAAGTCATATCCACTCTATAAACTGGCTGCGACATAAAGTTGTACCAATGCTTTGTCCACTGTTCGCGATTAGTTAAACCACGGATAATGCCATTGTCAGGATGTTCAATCCACTTGATGTGGTTTTGAGTGCAGTAGGCTTTAAACTCTAAGTCGCGATCAAAAGTGACTTTTACACCTACTTCTTCATGGGAATGAACCGAATCAATTGAAAACTGACTAGTTAATCGTTCAAATACCTCAATGAAATTGCCCTGCAGTCTTAGGATTTGTGTATTGAATTTGGCGAGTTGTTTATCCAAATCGCTTAACGATTGTTGGATAAATTGAAAATGCCTTGCCGAGTAATGGTGATGGTTTAAGAGAATTGGTTCGTACACATAGAGAAACAGAATAGGGTTGCCAGATTGTGCAGCATGAAACAAGGCTGCATGATCTCTCAAACGAAGGTCTCTCTTCAACCAGACAATTGTAACTGCATCGGACACCCTTTGTTAACAACTTCGCAGTTAGTTGGTTAATGATAATTTTTGAACTTATTTTTGTTTGAAACGTTTGTTTCAGTATATGCCTAAGTCAGTATTATTTGATAGAGATGATGTAATCAGCAGAGTAACCGATCTCTTTTGGGAGAAGGGTTATAATGCTACTTCTATGCAAGATCTGGTGGATGCTACAGGACTAAATAGATCAAGTATTTACAATACTTATGGAGATAAATACAACTTGTTTATTGCAGCCTTAAAGCATTATCAGGCACAACAAAATGATTTATTGACGACAGCAGCACAGAAAACACAATCGCCAAAGAAGGCCATTGAAATGTTATTCAATGCTACGTGGGAGCAACTAAATGAAGAGCAGAATAAAGGCTGTTTTTTGTCAAATTGCGCTACAGAAATGAGTAATGCAGACCCAAAAATCAAAGGATTTTTATCAGATAATAAATGTGCTGTTGTAACCACTTTTAAATCACTTATTGAAAAAGCTCAGCAAGTAGGTGAGGTCGATGCAGCAAAAGATGCTGAGGTTTTAGCACATTATTTATTCTCTTCACTTCAAGGTTTAAGAGTTACCTCGATGATTGATGGCAATAAAAAGCACATTAAAGGCATAGCTGATCAGGTTCTTTCTGTTCTTTAATATCCCTGTATACCAGTTAGTTACAAAATAATTTACTTTTTTTTATTTTATTTGAAACAAACGTTTCAATATTTTCGTTATCTGGAACAAACGTTTCAAATAAAATTATAAATAACTTAACAATGGGAAAATTAGATAACAAAGTCGCTTTAATAACTGGTGGGAACAGTGGAATAGGATTAGCAACAGCAAAACTTTTTGCAAAAGAAGGAGCAAAAGTGGTGATCTCGGGTAGGAGAGAAGATGCATTAAAAGATGCCGTTGCTCAAATTGGGAACGGTGCTGATTATGTGTTGGCCGATGCTTCCATCGTGAGCTCAGCGAAGACAGTAGTAGATGCAACTGTTGCTAAACATGGAAGAATTGATATTCTGTTTTTAAATGCTGGTGTAGCCTATTTCTTACCTATTGATGCAATAGATGAAGATCACTTTGACACACAATTCAATATTAACGTAAAGAATCCATTCTTTACTATTAAGGAAGCACTTCCTCATTTACCGGAAGGTGCCGTAATTGTCTCAAACACTTCAGTAGTTGGCCAAAAAGGCTTTGACGGAACAGGCGTTTACAGTGCTACAAAAGCAGCCTTGAGATCATTAACAAGAGTGTTAGCCAGTGAATTAAAGGCTAAGAAAATCAGAACAGTGAGTGTAGCTCCAGGCCCTATTGAGACACCAATTTACGGTAAGTTAGGAATGCCCGAAGAAGCTGTACAAGAAATGGGTGCAGGTTTCGCACAACAAGTGCCACTAGGTAGATTTGGCTCTGCGGATGAACTAGCCAGTGCAGTATTATTTTTGGCTTCTGCCGATGGATCATTCGTGAATGGTGTGGAGCTTGAAGTTGACGGAGGACTAAGTCAGGTATAAATCAAGAGCCTAAAAGGCCAATTATATAGATCAGAAAACCATCTGCTAGTTGGCAGATGGTTTTTTAATTTCATTAAATCACGTTTATAATTACAATAGCAAGCTACTTTTTACTACCTTATTAAGTTCAAATAGAATTCTAAACTTATGCTACAACTTATTGAAGATGATCCTTGGTTAAAGCCTTATGAAGCTGATCTTCAAACGCGGCTTGATTACTTCAAACAGCGAATATCTGAAATAGAAAAGGATCATGGATCAATAGAAAAATATACACTAAGACATAAGGAGCTAGGTTTCAATTATGATAAGAAACAAAAGGGCTGGATTTATCGAGAATGGGCGCCAGCTGCAACCTCATTAAGTATTATAGGTGAATTTAACAACTGGGATGATTCTAAACATCCATTAACCAATATTGGAAATGGTATCTGGGAAACATTTATTCCAGAATCAGAGGGTCTTAAACATTTATCTCGATTAAAAGTGAGAGTAGGATCTCCCAATGGTGTTGCTGATAAACTTCCTGCTTACACGAAATTCACCGTTCAAAATACTGAAACACATGATTTTACAGCTTGCCTCTGGCACCCTGAAAAACATTTTAAATGGACAGATCAGAAATTTAATCTTAAAAAAGTTGGTGCACCGCTAATCTATGAATGCCATACAGGCATGGCGCAAGAAAAAGAAGGTGTTGGCACATATAAGGAATTTGAAAAAGAGGTATTACCACGAGTAAAGGCATTGGGGTATAACTGTATTCAATTAATGGCCGTAGCTGAGCACCCTTATTATGGTTCTTTTGGCTATCATGTGTCTAATTTCTTTGCTCCTTCTTCACGGTTTGGTACACCCGATGAACTGAAATCGTTGGTGAACACGGCACATACTATGGGTATAGCGGTGATTATGGACATTGTGCATTCACATGCGGTCAAGAATGAAGCTGAAGGACTCAATAATTTTGACGGTAGTGGCCATCAGTATTTTCATGAAGGCGGGAAGGGCTATCATGAAGGTTGGGATTCCAAGTTATTTGATTATGGTAAGGAGGAAGTAGAACGATTTTTACTTTCTAATGTGCGCTATTGGTTGGAGGAGTTTCATTTTGATGGGTTTCGTTTTGATGGGGTAACAAGCATTCTATATCATCATCATGGTAATGGTGTTGGTTTTGATCATTATGATAAATATTTCAAAGATGGTGTAGATTGGGACTCCGTGCGCTATCTACAATTGGCCTCAACCGTTGCTAAAAGGATAAAGCCAGATAGTATTTTAATAGCAGAAGATATGAGTGGCATGCCAGGCATGTGTCAGCCAATTGAGGCAGGCGGTCTTGGTTTTGACTATCGGTTAGGGATGGGCATTCCTGATTCGTGGATAAAGCTATTGAAACACAAATCGGATGAAGAGTGGAAGATGGAAGAAATTTGGAATGTGCTAAGCAATAGGCGATATAAAGAAAGAACCATAGCCTATGCTGAATCTCATGATCAGGCAATGGTAGGCGACAAAACTATAGCCTTTTGGCTGATGGATAAGGAGATGTATTGGCACATGAATAAAGAGGACGAAAACCTCATTATTGATCGTGGAATTGCACTTCATAAAATGATCCGGTTAGTAACAGCTTCCGCAGGCGGGGAGGGCTATTTGAATTTCTTTGGTAATGAATTTGGTCACCCTGAGTGGCTAGACTTTCCAAGAGAGGGAAATGATTGGAGTTACAAATATGCCCGCAGACAGTGGTCGTTGGTAGATAATGAAGATTTGAAATTTAGCTACCTCAATGATTTTGATAAAGCCATGATCAAATTAATTGAAGAAAACAAAATTCTTTCCTCTCAAGCAGCTAATCTAATTAATATGGATGAGACTAATCAGGTACTCATTTTTGAACGAGGAAACTTGATTTTTGTATTCAATTTCAGTCCAACAAATTCAATTCCCGATTATAAGTTTTGGGTACCAAAAAAGGGCAAGTATACGTATTTACTTAACTCTGATGATGTACAATTTGGTGGTCATGGACGAGTAGACGAGGATGTTGTGCACGAAAGCTTTCAGGAGAATGGAGAGAATTACCTTTCTATTTATGCCGTTAACAGAACTGCTTTTGTATTTAAAAGAGTTTAGAACGTCATCCCGAAAATGAAGCTTTACATTTATTCAAGCTTTATTTATCCAAAATCTAAATCCCATTATAACGTACTATTTATATTTCAATCCAATGGCAGTCAGAACATTCATGCAATTGATAAAATGTTGAAATGCGTTTTGATGATTAGAACTTAATTTAAATAGCATCTCTGGTTGGCAAATTAGCATGATTACCATCCAGTCTTCATCCGTTAATTTTTGATGGGCTTTGTCAATCAACCTTCTACTTTCCTCAAATATGGCTTTTTGTAGGGGACTGGATAAATACTGAGCCATCGGATTCGACCATTCTGGTGAACTTAAAGGCATACTGGCCGAGTAAATATCCTTTTTTGTTTTACTAGACAGATACTTCTTCAATTCTTGAAGGTTTGACGATTGCAGGTCTTGATCATTGTAACCACTACCAAATCCATTAGCCAAACAGGCATAAATGCCCTTGCTGCTATCGCCATTTGAAAGTAATATCTTGATTGGCTTTTCTCCAGCTGATTGATAGTAATCTGCTGTTTTTATTTCATTAAGGTGCCAACTGTTGGCAGGGGCCAAAAGCCCTTTAAAATTATGTTGATTGAGATGGTTAATGAGTTGATCATTAAATAATCCTGCTGTATTAATAAACCAATCAGCCTGTTTGTTAAAGTGTTTTTTGTAAACATTCTTATGAAATTCAACTTCCTTATTAAAAAGCGCTGGATGGCATAAAAAACTTAATGAATGATAAGCACACGAAGCAACTAATACAATTTCCCCACTTTTTACATGGCCTTTTATTGTATCCAGATTAGAAGGGAACTCTTTTTCCAGCATATCCAAAAATGAAGAGCTAAAATATACAAGAACATAATTTTTCTTCTTCAGAAATTTAAACAGTAATGCTAATCTACTTGTAAGGGTTTCTTTATCGTACGTTGATAGTTCATTAACACCAATCAAACTTCCAACCTTACTTACTTCCAAAAAAGATATTTTCTTTGGTGGGAGTGTGAAATGATAATGTAGTACCTGATAGCTATTCATTTTAGGAGGCTAATAGTTTATAAACTTCCTCACCCACATGCTGCCAGGTTCGTTTAAGTGCTGCTTCTTTGTTTTTGGCTACTCCTTTGGCAATGCTATCATTGTCTGTAAGCACTTCTTTAATAAGTTTTACATAACCCGCTACATTTTCTTTCTCTGGAATGAATGAGCCTTTGAGAATTTCTATCACACCACTATTTGAAGTAATTATCACAGGTAGTTCGTTTAATGCAGCTTCCAGTGCCACCAAACCAAAAGGTTCAGATATGGATGGAACTACCAAAACTTTACTTTCTTTCATTAGCGCATGCAAAGCTGCTCTTTCTAAAAGCCCGGTAAAACTAAAATAATTGGCCAGGCCTTTTTCGTTCACCTTGCTCACAACTTCTTGTGATAGTTCACCGTTTCCCGCCACCACAAATTTCAGGTTGTCATAATTTTTAATAAGCTCCGAAGCGATGTCAATAAAGGTAAATATGCCTTTTTGATGACTCAAGCGCCCGGCAAAAAGAATCACATCTTCTTCGAAAGGTGAGATGTATTCTACCGGTTTTGTTTTTTGACTTGCCAGGTGCACGACTTTTATTTTCTTTTTATCTATGGTGTAATGACGCTGCATAATACGAGCGTGATATTCGCTTACTGCGATAATCATATCTGCCTTTTCTAACCCCTCTTTTTCTAATTTATACACCCATGAATCAGATTTTTTTCCGGTTCGGTCATAATCGAGCGCGTGGATGTGCAAAACCAGAGGTTTGTTATACTTCTCTTTTAGATGGATTGCCGCACCGATAGAAAGCCAATCATGCGCATAAATAACATCATAATCTAATGATTCCACATGCTTGATGACCGATTGACTATATGCTTTTAAAGCTTTCTTAATTTCAACAGACGACACTGTGACTTCGGTGGTGGGTTTCTCATGAGATGGATGGTAAAAGTAGGGGGTTAAAATTGTTTCGATATGTATCTCCACAGCTGTGGCATCAACTGATTTAGCATCTAACAGGCTTTCCTTTATGGCCACTTCAATTTGGCCATTGGTTTCTTCGGATGCTATGGCTGAGGCCTGTACAGGCGAAACAATGGTTAGTTCAGACATGGCACCAAGCTGCACGGCAATATTTTCTGTAGCCAGGCCAAAACCAAAATTATGGCTGTCAGATTTTGAAGGACCTATCATTAATATCTTCATAGCTTAATGCGTTTTGGTTGTCTAAGTTTCTATTTTAATCTCTCTAAATGACTTGTTCACGATGAACTTTATGTTATTATTTTCCTGAATAAAACTCACTGATTTTCCATCTACAGTAATAGATTTAGGTATTTCTTTCATCGTATGCAACAAGGCTTCAAAGCTTTGGAAAGAAGACTCATAGTCGCCTTCTATAATTTGTGTAATACTGATATAATTCGTTTCATGTTTTTGGACGAATTTTCTTATGGTACTCAAGCCTCTTTCAAAGTCCTTACTATGCCCATCATCTTCATACAAAGTAGAAGTGGTAGTTTTTTCACCAGCATAAATGTGCAATGTAAAGGCTTCAGGTTCAAATTCATCTACATATTGCATTTTTGGCTGCATCGGTATTACTGCCCCAGTTTTTACAAATAGCGGAAGTTGGTCCAAAGGTG
>NZ_JAVJUY010000111.1:0-8797 GCF_040220315.1 Fulvivirga sp. | reverse complement strand
TACCAATCTCATTAATCTCTTTACGAATTTCCGATATTCTCTTTTGCGACAATTCAAATGTGCACCTAACAATACCTTTGCCTGGTTTTTTATATCGGATAGCTGCTGTTTTATCCATTACAATGTAATCCCTGCCAAGATTAGCCGTGAGTATAAACATATACCAAGGATCACACATACTATATAGTGACCCACCATAATGAATACCCACCAGATTTTTATTATACCATCGCAGCTTCATAATCACATCAAATCTTGAAAAGTCTTTGCTGATATACTTCAAACTAATACCTGTGCCTAACATTGGTGGCCACCAGTTTATTAGCTTCATTTTAGTTCTTTTACTGAGCATACATCAAAATTAGAATATCGAGGAATATAAGCGATAATTTATATAGGTTTGCCTTGTTATAAAATGAATATTAAATGAAGAAAGCAGAAATAATAACTGAAAAAGGAACCATGAAAGTGGAGTTTTACGAAAATGATGCGCCAAAAACTGTCGAAAATTTTGTGAAATTATCTGAAGAGGGGTTTTATAATGGGCTCACTTTCCACAGGGTAATACCTAACTTTGTTATCCAAGGCGGCTGTCCAGATGGTACGGGTGCGGGTGGTCCAGGGTATTATATAGACTGTGAACTAGATGGCGACAATCAATTTCATGATCGAGGTGTTCTCTCAATGGCTCATGCAGGACGTAATACAGGAGGCAGCCAATTTTTCATTTGCCACAGCAGAGATAACACTGCTCACCTAGATAGAAACCACACCTGCTTCGGTAAAGTGATAGACGGTTTAGAAGTTATTGATAAGATTCAGGCTGGCGATAAAATTGAGAAAATAACAAT
The DNA here is from genome assembly GCF_040220315.1 of Fulvivirga sp. Taxonomy (GTDB): domain Bacteria; phylum Bacteroidota; class Bacteroidia; order Cytophagales; family Cyclobacteriaceae; genus Fulvivirga. The sequence continues at coordinate 7,946 of NZ_JAVJUY010000111.1, read as the reverse complement.
ATCATAATACTGCTTTAAACGTAATAAAGGTCATTAGTCGATGCTAATGACCTTTTCATTTATTGCTATTGGTTATTAGTCTCTTTTTGATGAGTGGTTAAACATTAATCATCGTTTAAACATTAACTTTGTAGCGAATAAATTGATATGAATAACACCTCAAAAACAATACTTATTTCAATCATTATTTTGGGTTTGATTGCATTTATCGTTTACCCTAAAGTAATGAAAGAAAAAGCCATTGAAGAAAACGTTCCTTCTTCCCAATTGCCACAGCTATTAGAAGTAAATGCAGTTGTTGCAAAAAGTCAGAAGCTAGACAATGACCTCCGAGTTACGGGCTCTTTAACTTCTAATGAATCTGTTATTTTGAAACCAGAAGTTTCAGGGAGGGTAATACAAATAAACTTCAAAGAAGGCCAAAGAGTAAAGAAAGGTCAACTACTCATAGCGCTGGATGCAAGCGAAGTGCGTGCTGAAATCGAGAAGCTCGATTATACAAAAAAATTAAACGAGGATAATGAGTACCGGCAAAAGCAATTATTAAAAAAGGAAGCCATTAGCCAGGAGGAATATGAAATGGCCCTAACCACCTTAAACACTACTCTTGCAGAAATAAAAGTAAGGGAAGTACAACTTCAAAAGCATTTAATAAGAGCACCATTTGACGGGATTGCCGGATTAAGAAAAGTGAGTCCTGGTAGTTATATAAGCTCATCAGATGAGTTAGTCACTGTATACAGCATCAATCCTATCAAAATTGATTTCTCTGTTCCTGGTAAGTATGCTGCACAGGTAAATGTTGGTGATAAACTTCAATTTCAGGTAGATGGATATGACAATGAATCTTTTCAAGGAAGTATATATGCAATTGAGCCACAAATTGATCCTACAACTCGTTCAATTAATCTGAGGGCAACGAGTGCCAATGAAGAAAATAAACTACTACCAGGCCAATTCGCAAAAATACGTTTAACCATTTCTACTTTTGAAGAAGCCATACTCATTCCAACTGAGGCAGTTATCCCTGAACTCAATAGTAAAAAAGTATTTGTTAGTAAGAATGGCAAAGTTGAAACTCGTGAGATTGAAACTGGTATTAGAATGAGTAATAATATACAAGTTACAACTGGGTTAAATAATGGCGACACAGTAATAACTACTGGCATCTTACAATTGAGAACAGGTATGCCTGTAAACTTAAACCTGACCCCGCTTAATGAGTAGCTTATCAAGTATTAGTATTAACAGGCCTGTACTCGCCATTGTCATGTCATTACTGATCATGATTTTAGGAGTAGTAGGCTTTAATTTTCTTGGAGTACGTGAGTACCCAAGCGTAGATCCTCCTGTAATTACCGTATCTACCACCTACCCAGGTGCTAATGCCGAAATTATAGAAACTCAAATTACAGAACCTCTGGAAGAATCCATCAATGGTATCTCTGGTATTAAATCACTGACATCTACATCAAGGGATGGTCGCTCAACCATTCGGGTAGAATTTGGAATTGATAGTGATTTGGAAGCTGCTGCCAATGATGTAAGGGATAAAACATCTCAAGCCGTACGAAGCCTGCCTCCAGACGCTGAACCTCCGGTAGTATCAAAATCAGATGCCGACAATTCCCCAATTATGGGAGTGCGGGTTTTTAGTGAAAATAGAAATCTATTGGAGATATCTGAACTGGCAGAAAACCTATTTAAAGAGAACTTCCAAACTATATCAGGAGTATCACAGGTAGATATATGGGGCGACAAAAGATACTCCATTCGTTTATGGATGGATCCTGATAAATTAGCGGCCTACAAAATCACTCCGTTAGATATACTAAATGCTGTTAACACACAGAATCTTGAGCTGCCATCAGGGAGAATTGAAGGGGCATCGACTGAATTGTCAGTAAGAACACAAGGAAGGCTTAACAGCCCGGATGAATTTAATGATTTAATTGTTCGTGAAGATGATAATGGTGTAGTGCGCTTTAGAGATGTCGGTCGGGCAGAATTCTTTCCTGAAAATGAAAGAACGGTATTGAAAAATAACGGTGTACCGATGGTAATTGTAGTTTTACGGCCTCAGCCTGGTTCTAATAACCTGGAAATAGCCAAAGAATTTTATTCAAGGCTGGAAGGAATAAGAAAGAATCTTCCTGCCGATATAGAAACGCAAATATCATTTGACAATACACAATATATATCAGACTCCATTGATGAAGTGGAACAAACCATTTACATCGCCTTTGGACTTGTAGCATTAATAATTTTTGCTTTCCTCAGGGATTGGAGAACTACGTTTATACCTATTATAACCGTACCTATAAGCTTGATAGGCTCATTCTTTTTAATGTATGCTTTTGATTTTTCTATTAATGTTTTGACCCTTTTAGGAATCGTCTTGGCTATTGGTCTAGTAGTAGATGATGCCATTGTGGTATTAGAAAATATCTATAGTAAAATTGAAGGTGGGCAAGATCCTGATGAAGCTGGTAAAAATGGTGCAAAGGAGATATTTTTTGCTGTTATAAGTACTACGGTAGCCTTAACTTCAGTATTTTTTCCTATCGTATTTCTAGAGGGATTAACAGGGCGGCTGTTTAGGGAATTTGGAGTAACGGTTGCAGGCGCAGTAGTAATATCAAGTTTCGTTGCACTAACACTCACGCCCATGTTGAGTGCTAAAATGTTAAAGAAACGCGAGAAAAAACAGTGGATTTACACCGTATCAGAACCTTTCTTTGATTGGCTCAACAGAACCTATGGTAATTCATTAAATACATTTATGAAATATCGTTGGCTCTCGTTTGTGATTATAGTTTTTTCTGCAGTGGGTATTTATTTTCTTAATGCGAATATCCAGGAAGAAATGGCACCAACAGAAGATCGTGGTAATTTCAGAATCTATGCCACCGGCCCAGAAGGAGCAACGTTTGAATACATGGATTTTTACATGGATCAACTTACTGAATTAATTGAAGAAAATGTTCCGGAAAATGAAACCATACTCACAATCACATCACCGGGTTTTGGTGCTTCATCGAGTGTTAATTCTGGTTTTGCAGTAGTTAATCTGGTAGACGCTGAAAATAGAGAACGCAGTCAGGAGGAGATTGTAAACGCATTAAAACCAGTAGTTGCACAAAATACTAGAGCTAGGGCATTCGTAACTCAACCACAAACCATTGGCGACAGGCGGGGTGGTTTACCTGTGCAGTATGTATTGCAAGCGGGAACGTTAGATAAGTTGAATGATGTGCTACCAGCCTTTTTAGAAGAAGCACAAAGTTCAGGAGTTTTTGATTTTGTTCAAGTTGATCTAAAATTCAATAAGCCAGAAATAAGTATTGAAATAGACAGAGAGAAGGCACGCGATTTAGGCGTCTCAGTTAGAAATATCGCACAAACATTACAGCTGTCGTTAAGTGGACAACGTTTTGGTTATTTTATTAAAAATGGTAAGCAATATCAAATTATAGGTCAGGTAGAAAGGCAGGATAGAAATGATCCGCTTGATCTGAAATCAATTTACGTACAAAATGATAGAGGAACGCTCATTCAGATGGATAATTTGGTTACACTTACAGAGCGCACTACCCCACCCCAGCTCTACCGTTACAACCGGTTTGCTTCAGCCACTGTTTCAGCCTCTTTAAGTGATGGTTATAGTTTAGGAGATGGGTTGAATAAAATGGACGAAATATCGCAAAAAGTATTGGATGGTTCTGTTTCTACAGCTCTTGCAGGCACATCCCTGGAGTTTAAGCAGAGCTCAGGAAACCTCTACTTCGCTTTTGGCTTTGCACTTGTTCTTATATATCTCGTTTTGGCTGCACAATTTGAAAGTTTTAGAGATCCGTTAATTATTATGTTCACTGTCCCATTAGCCTTAGCAGGAACACTCTTATCGCTCTATTTATTTGGAGAAACCATGAATATCTTTAGTCAGATTGGAATTATAATGCTTATTGGTTTGGTAACTAAAAATGGTATTCTGATCGTAGAATTTGCAAACCAAAGAAAGGCACAAGACATGAGCATTGATGACGCAATAATAGGTGCTGCAAAATCAAGGTTTAGACCAATACTAATGACGAGCCTCTCCACTATTCTGGGTATTTTACCAATAGCATTGGCACTTGGGGCTGGTTCAGAAAGTAGGGTTTCAATGGGAGTAGCCGTTATTGGAGGCATGATGTTCGCGACAATACTAACGCTGTATGTAATTCCAGCTATCTACTCATACATTACAAGCACACAAAAACGAATGGCAAGAATATGAGGAACATTCTTCTAACTATTCTACTACTTATAACTATCAGTAGCTGGGCACAACAAAAACTCACACTTGAAGGTGCCATTGAACTTGCCCTGGAAAATAACTATGGAATAAAAATTGCCAGGGGTACTCAACAAATTGCTGAAAACAATTACAGCTTAGGTAATGCTGGTTTTTTTCCAACAATTACACTCGATGCCAATCAGAATAATTCAAGAGTAAACGGTGAGCAAATTGTTGGTGGTGATGTTAGGGATATAGATAATCAAGTAAATAAATCAACAACAATAGGCGGGAACATCAATTGGACGCTTTTTGATGGAACAAGAATGTTTGTGAATTATGATATTTTAAAGTCACAGAATATTCAATCACAGGAAGCTCTTGATTTTGCCATTCAAACCAACATTTATAATGTAGCAACTAATTATTATTTAGCAGCACTGGAAAAAGAGCGATTAAAATTACTGCAAAGTAACCTTGAACTTTCAGAGGAAAGACTAGCAATAGCAAAAGATAAATATGAATTAGGCAAGGGATCCAAATTAGAGTACCTGCAAGCACAAGTTGATTTTAATACTGATCAATCGAATATACTAAGCCAAAAACAAGTTTTAGAGAATCAAAAACTGGAGTTGGTTAGGCAAATGAATATAAAAGGTGACGCCCAATTTGAGTTGGACAACACCTTAACATTTGATGCTGACATCACGCTTGACAATTTATTGAATGCCGTTGAAACCAACAAAGAGTTAAATGTGCTCGAAAGAGCCAAAGAAATTGCTGAACTACAGGAAAAAGCAGCTAAAGCTGACAGGTTACCAAACCTTTCAGTATTTGCAGGATATAACTATTCTGAAACACAGAGAGCGGTTGGTTTCTCATTCGAAAGTTCAACAACTGATCTATCCTATGGCTTTAATGCAAGTGTTACTCTTTTTAATGGATTTAATATTAATCGGGTTATTCAAAATAATAAAATCAACAAAGAGATAGCAGAATTAAGCTATGAACAACGAATGTTTGACCTTGAAACGTCAATTCGGCAGCAGTTCCTTAGCTATCTAAACAGTATTGAATTAATAAACATAGAAGAGAAAAACGTTGCTGTCGCAAAGGAGAATAATGATATCGCTAAAGAAAGATATGATATTGGTCTATCCAACCCTGTCGAATATCGTGAGTCACAAACCAATTTGATTGCTGCCGAAACAAGAAAGCAAAATGCTGAGTTTTCCGCCAAATTGGCAGAAGTTCAACTTAAGTACTTAGCGGGAATACGTTTAAAATAGTATCTAATCAAATTTTAATTGCTCAATTAACTTACCAATTGCTAGAAATGGACTGGTATATTTGCGCGATTTAACAATAGTTATTTCATAGCCATTACCAATGAAAATTTTTCAATGTGGCAATTGCCACCAGCCACTATTTTTTGAAAACCGTTCCTGCCAATCATGTGGATATCTGTGCGCTTATAATGACGCTTCAAGGAAAATGGTCAGTTTCCCAAAAAATGAAATCACTAGTATTCTAAACGGCTCTTCTCAAGATGTAAAACTCTGCAAGAATTATGAATTAAAAGTGTGTAATTGGTTAGTTACAAATCATCAAACAAACGGTTATTGTAATGCTTGTACATTAAATAGAACTATACCTAATCTGGTAAGTGATGAGATTATTAAAAAATGGAAAAGATTAGAATACGCAAAACATCGACTCATTTACCAACTTCAGCGATTAGATTTGCCCCTACCAAGTAAAACAGTCTCGCACGAAACAGGTTTATGTTTTGACTTTATAGTTAAAGGTGATAGAAATATATATACAGGACATGCAAATGGTGTAATAACAATTTTATTAGCAGAAGCCGATTCTGTAAATCTAGAAAAAGTCAGAAAACAGCTTCTAGAGCCTTACAGAACTTTAATTGGTCATTTTCGGCATGAGGTGGGCCATTATTTTTGGGAAAGATTGGTACGGTCTGATGATAATATTTTGAAAGAGTTTAGATCGTGTTTTGGGGATGAACGTCCTGATTATTCTGAAACACTAAATGAATATTATAAAAGTGGACCTAGGCCAAACTGGAAAGATGATTTCATAACTAAATATGCATCTTCACATCCATGGGAGGATTGGGCTGAAACTTGGGCTCATTATCTACATATTATTGATACGGTTGAAACAGCCTATAATTTTGGGTTAAGTGTTTCGCCCGTTTCAGAATATTCAGAGCACATGAATACCAAAATTGATATAGACCCTTATATTGCCAAAAACTTTAAAACTTTAATTGAATCATGTGCACCGTTATTCTTTGCAGTAAATAGTATTAATAGGTCAATGGGTATTAAGGATGTCTATCCATTTATTCATAACCCAAGTGTGGTGAAAAAATTAAAGTTCATTCATGACATGCTACATCCATAGCCAAGGCAATATTAATATCAATCTTATATTATTTAGCAAAGCCTGGTTTTAGTTAAGATAACTCCTCATTTAGTACCCATTACTCCTTTTTATTATGTAATTTTTAAGGCATTCTTTTTAACAAAAACTACACGAATTTGCTATTTGATAACTATCCATTACAAGAGCATTTTGATGAAATGTTTGATGCACAGGGAAACTGTAGGTTAAACTATTCAGCACTTAGGGAAAAGCTAAATAAATATTCTAAAAAGAAGCTTAACCAGTTACAATTCAGTACTGATAAAGCTCAAAAATCGATGGGTATGACTTTTAACGTTTACCACGACAGTAAAGGAATAGAGAAAATTTTACATCTTGATTTAATCCCAAGAATTATAACTGGAAGTGAATGGAAAGTAATAGATGAAGGACTACAGCAAAGAATAGAAGCTATTAATTTATTCTTAGATGATATCTATAATGACCAAAAGATATTGAAAGATAAGATCGTACCTAAGGAAATGATCTTGTCGAGTAGTGATTACCTGGATCCATGCATGGGGTTAAAACCACCAAAAGGTATATGGTGTCATATTACAGGCAGTGACATTGTCAGAGATGCCAAAGGCCAGTTCTTTATTTTGGAAGATAATTTAAGATGTCCTTCAGGTGTATCTTATCTATTGGAGAATAGGGAAATTATAAAACAAGCCTTCCCTCAATTGTTTGCTAGTCTTGGAGTCAGGCCTGTTTCTGAATATCCTGGAAAATTATTGAGTATGCTGCAATATTTAAGTGATAAAGAAAATCCGACAGTAGCAGTGCTTACTCCCGGAATCCATAATTCAGCTTATTTTGAACACTCATATCTCGCTCAGCAAATGGGTGCTGAGTTAGTTACAGGTCAGGATTTGATTGTAGAAAACAAGAAAGTGTATATGCAAACTACTGATGGTTTGCAACAGGTAGACTCTATTTACAGAAGAATAGACGATAAATTTATTGACCCTTTGGCCTTCTATAAGAATTCTTTATTAGGAGTTCCGGGTTTGTTTGAGGCATACAAAGCCGGAAATGTTGCAATAGCGAATGCGCCCGGCACTGGTGTAGCTGATGATAAAGCTGTTTATACTTATGTTCCTAAAATCATTAAATACTATCTGGATCAAGACTCAATTATTGAAAATGTACCGACCTATATGTGTTCTGAAAAAGACGATTTAAAATATGTTTTGGAAAATATAGCTGATTTGGT
>NZ_JAVJUY010000110.1:0-17382 GCF_040220315.1 Fulvivirga sp. | reverse complement strand
GATAAGAAACAAGGTTATTTTATCGGGAATGATCAATAAAGAGGCTTTCTGACACATACCTTTAATTGAAAGTCAATTTTAAACTATCTTGCAGGTAGTACAAAAAGTAGGACAGCCATGTTCAGCTCCCTTTCTCCGGTTACAAAAAGAAACATAGTTAAAATAGTGCCCTTTGGTCTCATCTGGTTGGCTTTGGGTCTCATATTCATGTTTATTGAATATGTAGCAATTGGAGATTTTAACAATGTTTCAACCACGGCAATACGGGTCAACCCAGAAATATTAGCATTTGCAAGCATCGCGGTAACAATGCTTGGTTTGCTAATTGGAGTCATTGAAGTGGTTTGGCTTAATAAGACCTTATCAAGTAAAAGTTTCACTATCAAATTGGTATACAAGTTGGTTTTCTATCTTGTATTTCTTTTCCTGGTCATACTGGTCACCTTTCCCATCGCTGCTAGTATGGAATTGGAAACTGGGCTGTTCGATCAAAGAGTTTGGGCTAAGTATGTTGCCTATCTAACGAGTATGACCAACCTGAGCACATTTGTTCAGATGAGTGTATCACTATTTGCCTGTCTTTTTTATGCTGAAATCAGCGAGAATATTGGCCAGAATGTTCTTCTGAATTTTTTTACCGGAAAGTATCACCAACCAGTAGAAGAGAAGCGTGTGTTTATGTTTTTGGATATGAAATCGTCAACCACTATTGCTGAGCAACTAGGCCATATCACTTATTTTAAGCTGCTGAAAGAATATTACAATACACTTACACATGCCATTATTAAACACGGAGGAGAGGTATATCAATACATAGGTGATGAGATTGTTATTTCCTGGCCGTTTGAAAAAGGCCTGCAAAATCAGAACTGTGTTAGATCATTTTTGGCAATGAAGCAAGACCTTGAGAACAGATCGGCATACTTTCAAAAAACATTTGGGGTGATTCCCACTTTCAAAGTAGGCATACACGCAGGGTTGGTAACAACCGGTGAAATTGGAGCATTGAAAAAGGAAATCATCTTTACAGGCGATGTGCTCAATACGACTGCACGAATTCAGGCATTATGCAATGAGCTGGGTGTTGATAACCTCATCTCAAAAGAGCTGGCAGATCAATTACCTGATACTGACAGCCTCAGCTTTGAATCGATGGGTACGCATGATTTGAAGGGAAAGATAGCATCAATTGAGTTGGTGACGATGTTTGATTTTTAATGTGTTGCTCGTTTTTTTCGATAAGAAAACTCATATAATATCCTATCGATATTTATAGCTAATGTGAATTTGATACCACTAGGTGAAATTATTTTACTCTTCATTAAACACGAAATATAATTTATATGTGGTAACGTTTCTCCAAAAACCATTTATAATTCAAAATATTTAAAACAGCTAATTTATTAACATAGGTTAATAAAATTGACATGTGCACTAGGCTATGTTTGCTGCTTAACAAATTTTTGAAGTTTGCACATCTCATTGGTTGCTTTTACATGTGTAGCAATGCTTTTAACAGGTCCACTTTCTTTTTCCATTGCGCAGGAAAAATTAATTGAAGGTATCGTTATAACTACAAAAGAAAAAGCACCATTAGAATACGTTAACATTGGAATTCCTAAGAAAAATATAGGCACTGTTTCTGATGAAAATGGAAAATTCGTTTTAAATATTTTAAGAGAAAATCAGAATGATACCCTACTCATATCGTGTATCGGTTATGCTACTGTAAAACTACCAATTAGCAATGCCCAAAAATTTCAAGAAATAACAATGACAGAGATTGCTGTGGAACTTGAGGAGATAACCATCGCATCACGTCAGGTAAAAGAAAAAACCTTTGGTATTTCCGTAAAGTCACCTAAAATGTCTGCGGGTTTCGAAAACAAATTGTTAGGCTATGAGTGTGGTGTGTTAACGAAGAATAAACACCAGGCGCATTTAAAAAGGCTTAGTTTTAATGTAGCCCAATTAAGTTATGACAGTATATTTTATAGGGTCAACATATACAGTAAATCAAAACTAGGATTCGAGAATATACTCAATAGTCCAATTTATTTAAAGCTGGCTAATGATGAGGTACAAAGAACAGTCTCTTTTGATCTTGTGCCATATGATATTTACATATCAGGAGATTTTTTAGTCACGTTAGAACACGTTAAAGATCTTGGTGAAGGTCTATTAAATTTTTCCGCAACACTTTTAAGAAAGACATACTATAGAAAAACAAGCCAGGGAGAATGGCAAACAGTTCCCGTGGGTATTAGCCTGAACGTAACTGCGGATGTCTTTTACCAATAAGTGTTTAAATGAAAGTAAAACAATCTATCATGCTAAAAATACTATGAAAAAGATTTTAAAGGTAATAACAATCGTTGTGGGCCTGATTATGCTGGCCTCTTCATGCAGCTTGCTTTATATAAAACGAGAAGTTAGGCAATTATCAGGTGAGAATACCACAGTCGTTGACCCTACACAATTCGAAATTAAACAGGGTAAGTTAGCCTTGACTAATGTGAATGTGCTTTCTCCTAATTCAGACTCGTTGATTCTTAATCAAACAGTACTGATCGATGAGAAAACAATTGTTGCAATAGGTGAGAACCTAGACATTCCTAAAGGTTATCAAGTAATTAATCATGAAGGGAAGTATCTTATTCCAGGGCTAGTAGATACCCATATTCATGCTTACAAAAGTAAAAATGATTTACTGCTTTATATTGCTAATGGAATCACTCAGGTTGCATTTATGAGTTCCTGGAAAGGAACTTATCTTGACTGGAAGAAGGAAGCACAAGAAGGCATTGGGTTGAGTCCACATATTTATATTGCAGCTGGGCCAATGAGTACGGCTCATGATTTAAGGTCAAAAATAAGGGCTTGGTTCGCTCCAATACCCGTGTATAACAGTCCGAAAAAGGCACGAAAAGCCGTAAGGAAATTTAAAGAGGAGGGCTATGATGCGGTTAAGGCTTATACACTTGAGAATGAGATATACCATGCTGTATCTGAAGAATCTAAAAAACAAGGAATTGAAATGGTGGGTCATTTAACGCCATATGCTGATTTTGATGACCTATACAGCTCTAACCAGACACAAATAGCCCATGTAGAAGAAATTACAAAAGCAGTGGAACGGCAATTTGGAGGAAGATCTAAAATCTATTGGGATAGCACTGAATATTATCTCGATTATTTAAAGAAAAATGCGGATGAGATTGCCAGAAAAATTAAAGAGAAAGACATTGTCGTATCCACAACAGTGATAGTATATGAATGTGCGAGAGAGCAGGATTTAAATCTTACGGAGTATCTTAAAACGATTGATTTAGAATATATGAATCCTGGAATTATTGAGGGGTCGAAGTTTAACCCCGGTTGGCTACCCGGCACAAACAATAGGTACGATTTCTACCCGCAAGATTCTGTTGGGATAAGCAAATCAAATATATATTGGAATACTTATATCAAAGCCGTTGAAATTATGACAAGAGCATTAGCTCGTAATGGTGTAGCTCTTGTTGCAGGAACTGATGCCGGTAATAGTGGTGTTGTCCCTGGGTTTTCGCTTCACTATGAACTGGAGTATTTAAATAGGATAGGCCTGTCGAACTCAGATGTCCTACGCTCTGCTACTTCTGCACCTACAAAATGGCTAGGAACAAATTCAGGGACAGTAGAAGTTGGCAAGGTAGCAGACCTACTTATTTTGGACAAAAATCCACTGGAAGATATAAGAAATACAAGGCAGATAGAAGCGGTCATTACCAATGGTCGATTAATAGAGAAATCTCAGCTCAATTTGATATTGAGCAAAATTAAAGAAGCCAACAATGAAAGCCGAAAAACGGACATTCAACAGTATTTAGATTAAAGTCTGGTTTTCTCATTTATTACTTAAAATAATTATGAAGCACATTTTACTTTTTAAATTCCTAATAACAACCCTTTTTTTACTAAATAATTTAAAGGTATCAGCTCAAAAGGCTGATACCATACCTTCTATTGCCATTTTGGGGACCATGCATTTTGCGAATACTAATGACTATGCAGAAATTCAAATAGAAGATTTAATGGAAGATCACAGACAGAAGGAATTGATCTCTTTAGTTGACAAAATAGCAGCGTATAAGCCAACCAAAATAATGATTGAGTGGGAACCTTCAGAGAGCGAAACGACTAATCAGGAGCTAGCTAACTATTTTTCGGGAGAATTTGAATTAGGTAGAAATGAGGTTTATCAAATTGGATTTCGACTGGCTAAAAAGATGAAAATAACACAGGTTGTTCCTGTTGACTTTCAAATGTCTTTGGGAGACCAAGAAGTGATGAACTACCTCAATGATGAAGGTAAAACTGAACAATTTACTAGTGTAATCAATCAAGTTGTTAAGTGGGCGCAGAATGAGACAGAGAAGCTAAAGTCAATGTCACTAACAGCGTACTATCAATATCTAAACTCAAACTCCTATGATGTATTTAATCGTAATTTCTATTTACAAAAGTTGATGACAGTTTCTGATAAGCCGGATACGCCAATTGTGAATTACGTGGCCAATTGGTATAAAAGAAACTTAAATATTATGAAGAACATTGATTCTAATACCTCTAGCCAAGACAGGGTGTTAGTGATAGTTGGGGCTGGTCATAGAGCCATTTTAAAAGGTTTTTATGAGTCTCGTAGTGATGTCCGATATGAAGAGATTGGTGAGTTTTTATCGCATCCCTAAATCTGATAATACTCAAGAATTAATCTTGTGTTGACCTAAAACAGTATACGTGCCCTAATCCAAAATTCAATTAAGCATTGAAAACTGAATTAAAATTATCAAAACACTGGAAGAAGTATCTATTAGAATTTGTCATGCTATTTCTTGCTGTGTTCTTAGGTTTTGTCGCTGAAAATTACAGAAGGGAAATTTTCTCAAAATCATTGGAAAGAAAATATATTAAATCGCTCATTGAGGATACAAGAGCTGACAAAAAGTATTTGAGTCAAATAATAAAAAGTAATACATTAAGGCAATCATATCTCGATTCTCTCTCTAAGTCTTGTTTTTCTTTTAATGGGCAAGATAGTACGGTGAAGGAGCTTTATTTATATTATGTAGTTGTACTAAATAGACCTGATTTTTTTGTGCCGAATGAGCTCACTATGGCACAACTTAAAAATGCTGGCGGAATGAGCTTAATAAATAATGAAAGTGCTGTAAAGGCAATATTGACTTATGATTTACAGAAATCTTTGGTAAAGAATCAGGAAGAATATTACGAAAACTACCATAATAAAGCTATAAACACTGGGTTAAAGATATTTTATAACCAAAAGGTTAGAACAGCGTGGAATTTCATAAAAGAAAAAGATTCAGTGCAGCTATCAACTATGGAATTCAAATTCATATCCAACGGTGAAAGTTTGGTTTCTCAATTCGGAAATGAGATCGACATGTTTAGCGGTATTGTTAATTATTATACTGTACTGTTGGAAGACTCAAAAAGCAAAGCCGATTCACTGATTATGATTTTGGAAAAACAATACGGATTTGAATAAAAATTAATTTTTTTAATGCCGTTAGTTAAAAACAAGCATAAAATTTTTTTTAGTCGTATATGATATGACTTCTAACTACATCACTAATAATTTAAATTTATTTATAATCAATCATCAATGAATAGGATAACTAAACTTTTTATTATCATACCCCTGGTCATTACAACCTTAGGTTTAGCTGTTTTTTCCATGTTATACACCCCTGATATTCCGTTAGAAGCATTAAAGGAAAAATATGCAGACGAAAAATCCAGATTTTTAAATATTGAGGGCATCAATGTGCACTACCAACAGATTGGTAAAGGACCAGATTTGGTATTGCTGCATGGTACAGGTGCCTCATTACATTCTTGGGAAGGCTGGGTTGACAATCTCAAAAATGACTTTAGAATAACAACTTTAGACTTACCGGCCTTCGGTTTAACCGGCCCAAACAAAGAAGGGGTATATACAATCGATTATTATGTAGACTTTCTTGAGAAGTTTACTTCAGAATTGGGCATTGATGAATTCTATTTAGCAGGTAATTCTTTGGGTGGGGGAATAGCTTGGAGTTTCGCGCTCAACAACTCGGAAAAAGTAAAAAGTTTAATTCTTGTGGATGCCTCAGGCTACCCTTCAGAAGAAATTCCTTTTGTTTTTAAATTGGCACGAAACAACGTCACATCATGGTTACTGACAACGATTACACCTAGGTCTTTTATCGAGGGTAACCTGAAAGAGGTTTATTATGATGATACTAAGATTACAGAAAGCTTAATTGATCGATACCATCAATTAACTTTGTCTCCCGGAAATAGACAAGCTTTTGTCGATCGTGCTCGCCACACCATGCAGTATCAGTATAACCGTATTAATGAACTAAATATGCCAGTTCTTATTCTATGGGGTAAATATGACGAGTGGGTTGCGCTTGAAGATGCCTACGCCTTTGAGAAAGACCTGGAAAATGACCAACTAATTATCTATGAATGTGGGCATTTGCCTATGGAGGAGCTCCCAAAAAAATCAGCCAGAGATGTGGAAATATTCTTAAAAAAAAACTATTAGTATTGATTTTGATTGGTAGCAATGCAGTTCTGCTAAATGGACAGACACTTTAAATAGGTTGCATAGTTAAATAAGTTTATGGATAACTAATTATCATATGTTAACAGTATTTTTTTGTCCAATAAACTAAGTTTAGGGGCAATAAGAGTTAAACTCAGTTATTTAGCAAATGAGATTAAAACGAATCAAATTGAAAATGGTCATTTACCTTCCTCAATGGATTTTACTATTGCTACTTTTCATCTCCTGTGACAATGATGAAATTAGTGAACCAAAAAACAGCAGTATACTTGAAAAGAATATTGTTCAAATTGCAAGATCAGAGAATATACCTTCGATTTACATTTCAATTAATTCTGGGAAAGAAAGTGTTAATTTTTCTTACTATAATCCGAATGTTGACAAACAACTGATATATGGAATTGGTAGTACTACGAAGTTATTGAGTGCTGTTTTAGTTTTTCGACTAATCGAGGATAATAAATTATCATTGGAAGATGCAATTACAAACTTTCTAGATTCAAAAAATAGCATTGTGGGTTTGGAAAATGTCTCAATTCGAAATCTTTTGAATCACACGAGTGGTCTTTCTGACTATTCACAAAATCCATTATGGATCGAACGAGTAATTAATGGTAATCCACCAAAAACGTATGAAGATAAAATTGCTTTGGTCGATGATGAATTACTTAATATGGGATCTTTTAATTATAGTAATACCAACTACCTTTTATTAGAAAAAGCTGTTGAGTCTGTTACAAACAAAAGTTATAAAGAAGCCTTCGAAGCATTCTACACTCAATTGGGGTTAGATGGAATTAAAATGGGAAATATGGATACAAGTCTGCAAGCCTTCTTTGCTCAAACCGAGGAAGTAAGTATTAACTCCTCAAATTGGAAAGAGTATCATGGCTTTGCTGGAAGTGCATATATTATACCAGAACAGCTGAATGAGTTTATGAAATTGCTTTTTATTGAAAAATCTATTTTAGAAAATAAAACAATCGATTTGATTACTGACTGGATTCCCATGGATTCTTTTGAGATACCAATAGGAGCTGGATTAATAAGTGAATATGGTAATGGGATAATGAACTTGAATTACAAAGGGGAAAAATATATTGGGCATATTGGAGGAACACTAAAATATCAATCTTTTTTATTCTACGATATGAACAATCAAATATCAATAACAGTGGTTACGAATTGTGCTGGAAGCCATTATAATCAGGCGTTTTTTCAATTAATAATTCCTGAAATTCTTGATTGGATTTAGAAGTAAACTTCTTGGCAATGCTTGGAGAACACAACATAGTGATAAAATCCAAAACATTATAAGAGATCAAGGTTACTTTATATTTGTTCCCGATCGTAAATTACAACT
The DNA here is from genome assembly GCF_040220315.1 of Fulvivirga sp. Lineage (GTDB taxonomy): Bacteria > Bacteroidota > Bacteroidia > Cytophagales > Cyclobacteriaceae > Fulvivirga. The sequence goes on along the minus strand of NZ_JAVJUY010000110.1, from coordinate 9,397 downwards.
AATTAGTTAATTATCGTCTAGTAAGCGGGTCACGTTAATAATTTATTAAAATTGAATTCAATACAGCAAATTAACATAAGTTAATCATAGTGAAATGCGCACTAGACTATGTTTTATACATAACAAATTTTTGAAGTGTGCACATCTCATTGGTTGCTTTTACATTTGTAGCAATGCTTTTAACAGGTCTACTTTCTTTTTCCATTGCGCGAGAAAAATTAATTGAAGGTATAGTTTTGAATACAAAAGCGAGGATTCATTCTTCGTCATCTTTAGCTAATTATAAGCCAATTTTAAGGATAGCATTGCATAGAGGAATTCATCAGTTGGTTACTTTATTTTTCTATTTGGTGGAGGCGGCTTTCATAACCTAACTATAGTCAACTCTTTAGAATAGAGAGACTGTCAAAATTCGTATTATCAATAATAATATCGGCAAAACCTTCTGGATCGTTCAATTTCCTATACAAACGTGATGCTTCATGGTAACGCTTTAGGTATTTTTCTCTAGCCTTTTCAAGACTACCTAATAATTTGGCATCTCTATTCACTCCTCTGTACATAGCAGTATTAAAATCCGTTTTCAAATAAATTTTATAATCCCAGTGCTTTCTTAAGTTTGGTTTGAAAAGATACGCCCCGTCAGTTACCAAAATAGTATCTTCTGTAATAGGTTCTGGGCTTAAGTCCAAATAGTTATCGGTTACTAAATTATGTGTTGCTTTAACTATTGTTGGAAGGTCTTGTTGTGATGAAAGAAGAACGTTGTTTACAAAGCTCATCTCGTTATACGAGTCTTCATAATACCCTTTTGCTGAATCTCTACCTTGACGATACCTGTGTGACTGATTATAATGGAAACCATCTATGGAAATGTGCAGGGCAGTTTTTCCCTGCGCATTTAGAAACTTAACAAAACTTTGAGCAAAAATAGTTTTACCAGTGCCTTCAATACCGTTGATGGCAATTCTTTTAGGCTTATCCTTCTTAAGCAATTTTATCTTATTGAAGATAAGAAAGAAGATCATTTTTTGTGTCATTTAAGCACAAGGGTTGATTAAATGTGTTTTACCGGAAAATTATATAGGAGTCTTCAAGGTTTATTTTATTTTCTTGTTTAATGTACTTAAAAATTAAAATATGAGATAACAAAACAATAGGAACCACTACAGATGGTAACCACACAAATGGAAATTGAAGTACTGCAATGTTCGGTTGGTCGAATGCTAATAATTGAATAACACTAGGAGCAGAGAAAATGGCACTAAATACTATGATGGCTAATAATATCAAAGCACTCAGATTCCATAAAAACAGAATTTTCTTGTTCAATTTGTTAATTACAAACAATGCTAGTATCGGTATTGCTGCAATTCCGCTTAGAATATCCCAATTCCAGCCAGCGTAGGTCATAAGTTTTGGAATTAAACCCAGTTCATATAACTGAAATAGAATAATTTCTATTGGTATTCGCAGCAAGTGTATCATTAACAGGAAGAACAAATTGACTTTACTTACATCAATTTTTTTCAATGAATAAATAACGATAATAATACTAGGGATAATAAGAAAAATAAAGCGCGGTGGTAAGGCTTCTGTATTTTGATAGAATTTTAGATACGATAACAAGCCCACAATAGTGCCAACAGCAATAAATAACGCAGGGAAACGCCATCCTTGATTTAAGGCTAAACCAAGGATTATGATGGCTACAATGGCAATGCCAATAAACATAATTTCTATTCCTAACATCATAGCGCATATTGCTTTAAATGATGATCAATATGTTTATAGAATAGATTACTCCATTCTTGAGACGACAAATTACCGAAAACAGGGTGTTTTCTTTGTTCAAAAAACTGCGCCCCTTGCATACTAACTTTATCTAAGTAGTTGTCTAATCGTTCTTTTTCCTTGCCGAAATCAGGCTGATGACTGATCACCATTTCTGGTGCAGTTCTACTATTCTTTTTGTAAGGAGTTTCGTCAATGAGTTTGGGCTTTACTAATTTTTGAAGTACAAACCTCAAAAATGCATTGGGTCTTTTCTGATTTTCAACAAAACCAATTTCAAACATAACATTTAAGTGGGCCAGCATTTGAGCTGGATTCATCACACCCCAGAGAGGTTGATTGTTCGCATTTAACTTATCTATTCTTTGCTTAATATCGGAAATAACAGCACGGTTGTAAATTGAAGGTAGTGGCATGGTAATCATTTTTAGTAAGCATTTAAGGTATTTCTAACTTCCACGGAGCCACCAGCTGCAAGAATTGGGCACCCTTTTGCAAATTCAGTTGCTTCGCGAAGGTCAACCGCTTTTAACACCATATTTCCACTGATGAATTTACTTTCTACCTTCTCACTAGAAGGTTCAGGCATCGAATGATGCGAGAGTAGGTTGCTTTCGAAACCCAGTTGATAAGAACTGACCAATCTGGCTTTAGAACCAATCTGGCTGATCCAATCTTGCCATGATTTTTTTATTTGAGCAATTTCATTGGCAGTAGGTTGAACATCTTTTTTCAATTCCATTCGGAATAGTAACATGTAGTCTTTTAAATTTTCCATAACCATAAGTGTTTGATTAATAAATAATAATCAAATATGGTCTGTTGAAATTTATATTCACTTGTCCTATGTTAACAAATGCAGGCTATGAATTACCACCTGACATTTCTTTTCTTATTCTGCTAAGTGATGGCGCCTTCATACCTAAATAAGACGCAATATGTTTTAAGGATACGTTCTGAATTATCTCAGGCTTCTCTTCAACTAGTCTTAAGTAGCGCTCTTTTGCCTGGTCAGTAATTAAAGAGGTGCTATGTCGTTTAAGGTCAAAATATGATTTTACTAATCTTGCCCTGCCGCGTTCTCTGAATTCTTCTATACTATGAAAAAGTTGCTGGAAGGTTTCAAAATCTAGTTCCCAGCAAACACAATCAGTAAGTGCTTGAATATACTCTTTTGTAGGAGTATGCATGAAAAATGAGGGCCAATCAATAACAACATCAGGAGGTGAATAAAAATAAGTGCTTACATCATTGCCTTCGAAATCAATTAAATAAGATCTAACAAACCCTTCTTGTACCATCCAGTATGCATTGGCTTTCTGGCCTTCCTTTAGCAAAAACTCTCCTTTTTTAAAATTGATTTTTTTAAAACTTGAAAGTATCAGTTGTCGCTCTTCATCTGAATAGTTTTCCAATGAAAAATTTTCGTAGAGGATGTTATCTTTCATTCAGATATTTGTGTTTGAATTTTGTATTCTATAGAAACAATTTCAACGGAATTAGTTCTTGCAATATCCCATGAATCTTCCGCATCAAAGCTAAAGAGACATTCAGATTCAGCTTCTATCTGACTGCATTCTGAAGAATCAGAAGATAATCGTGTTACCTCTAAACCATCAACAATGGTTTTAATACTGTAAAAACCTATTACACCAAATTTATTTGGGTTAATAAACTTTACATCATAGCGTAGTCTTGTCGAATTATTGCCTGTATCAGGAATAAATTCAAAAGATAGAAGTTCAATTTCGATCTGTTTCAACTGAGCTTCTTCGTCAGGACCAGGATCATCTTTCTCTCCACAGGCAGAAGTTATGAAAATAAATAGGGCAACTACTATACGATATAATTTCATAGTGAACATTTACAATAACAATGTTACCATGACATTTACCAATAAAATGTTAACCTATGTTAATTTCATTCTTGTTCAGTAAATGATATCGAGTTAAAAAAGTGGGTAGTCTTTGATGCCTATTCTTCTGTTTTTTTCAACCAATATACTCCATCATTCAAGTTATCGATATAAATCTGATAGTCTTTGAAGAAGTTAATGCCTATTCTTGGCTGACTCGATGTATTAATATTAAACTCAACGTTTTCAAACTTAAAGTCTCCAATGCTTAATTCAGGGATCACTCCTATTTGCTCTGTTATTTTCTGCAGACCACCCAACGTGTAGCGTTCTCTTACATTTTCTTTAAGGCTAACAGTTGCTGATACATCCTTGGCAAATTTTGAATCAGTCGGTAGATTGATAACGGAGCTGCTGCCTAGGTCAATTACGACTTTGTATTCTTTGCCTCGAAATGTTAAAAAGGTATATGGGTTATTACCATTTTGTCTGATTATTTTTATGGACTTAAATGTATTATCTGCTAAACTATTGGTTGACATAATGATTGCCTTGTTAGGATAATCAATTAGCCAATTTACTTTGCTAATTACTGATTGGCCCAGAATACCACCAAAGTTTGGGATTTGTTCCTTCAGACCCACCATATCGCCATTTAAGGCAACAGTATTTTGAAAGTTTACATCACCAATTTTTAATGAAGGGATTATTTCCTCGCCCAGTTCCATCTTACGCTTGGAGGCACCTGCGTAATTAGTTGATTTGCCTAGAATAGAATCTCTTTGAATTAAGGTTAGGTCGGCACCAGTATCAAATAAAAATTGTGACATTTGGCCATCTATCGAAATATCAAATCCTATAACACCCTTGTATGTTTGAAAAGTGAATTCTTCTTCGAAATTCGTTGGGCTGACAAAACCTTGTTGCTGTTTTTTTAATAGCCCACAGCTTGATACAAAAATGCCAAATGAAATGGTGGCTAACTTAATTATTCTCATGATTGAACGCTTTATTTAACAATATTTAGTTTCTTTTTCCGATAAATTTATACTCATCAGATTCTTTTGAAATGGCATGGAACTGCATCAATTGTTGAGCTATTTTGATCGAACCAAAATTCTCTTTATGAATGTATGCTACAACTTCTTCATAATTTAAAATGTTTAAACAATAGAAGAGTAATTGTTTGGTAAGTTCCTTACCCAAACCTTGACCCCAAAATTTTTCACGTAGCCGATAAGCTATTTCGTATTCGCTTCTTTCATTAAGATAAACACCACACAAGCCTATAAATTGATTCGTGTTTTTCTCAATAGCGGCCCAAATCCTAAAGAGCTCATCACTTCGGTCGTAATACGAAATAAACTTTTCAAGTTCTTTTATACTTTCTTCAATATTCATATGTTTCTTGATGTAGCGCATCACGTTTGGGTTGCGTTGCATGTCATAAAAATCAATTAAGTCCTCGATATTAAATTCTCGGACGATTATTCTCACAGTTTCAAAAATGTAGGATATACCCTTTTTTGGAACATCTAAATGTTTAACCATTATTGGCATAAACCTTTTTTTAACGATTGTGGGTTTTAATGAGACTGTTTTGAAACCGAAATTTTTGTAGAATCCTTCAGCATTGGGGTCTGATTCTAAAACAATAAAGTCAACAGGCCCTTCTTTTAATTCATCTAAAAAAGTATCCATCATAAAAGCACCTAATCCTTTACCAATTTTATTTGGAAGAATAAACATACTTTGAAGCCTGGCTAATGATTCAATAGTTGAATAGGCGAAAAAACCAACAATTACTGATTTAACAACAATTTTGAACACATGATTATTTTCAATGAATTCTTTAGTAATTGTTAATTCATCCTGCCACTTATCCATTAATTTTTGTTCATAACCCCAGTAAGATTTTGAGTTTCTCATGAGGGAGGTTAAATTGTTATGGTCATTAGATGTGGCTTTGTATACCTTCATTTGTAGAGAAAAGTTATTGAAGCTGAGTATGGTATAGCGCTCATTTTATTCCAAAAGGTTTAGTTATCTGATCGAATTCTGAAGCAGATATAAAACAGGGTCTTGATCATCTTGTAGTAAAACATCTGGCTGCACTGATTTCAATCCTTCGAATTGACTGTTTGCCAAATTATAAACACTGGATATTTTGTACGTGAGTTTGGAATTCGGCAGTGTTTTACTGACCAATGCAAAACCATTGAATGATTGAAGGTTGCCCGTAGGTTGCCCAACGAGAGTACCCATTTTATAGTATTTAAACATTTCAGCAAAAATGGAGCCCGCAGAAAAGGTGTCATGATCAGTAAGAAGATAAACATGACCACTAAATCGTTCATTATCGGGATAAGTGTTTCTTAGCTCGTATTCAATTTCAATGGTTTCTCCAAAGTCTGCGTCATAGAATACTGCAGAATATTCATTGACTAAATATATGGGTTTAAACCATCTAATGCCCCGAAGTACAAACCTTCTATCGAAGGCCTCTTTAAAGTCTTTAGTTATTTTCCAATATGCTTTAGATAGTTTTCTGAATTTTTGATCAGAAATGTACTTCGCTAATAATTCCCCGTAGCTATCAGATCCACCACTATGACCTCTAAAATCTAAAATCAAACTTTTAGATTCAGCATCTTTAAGTCGCTGGAAAGACTGCTTGTAGAAATCATTTATGTCAGATTCACTTCCATTAAAGTCTTTTATTGTCATGTAACCTATAGAATCCTGTAAGAATTTAAAGCTATAAGAAGGGGAATCTTTAACAGATTTTCCTTTACGCTGCTCCCATGAAATACCTTCAACTTTGATGGTGTCATACTTGGCTAATATTGAGTCGTCTGAAGATATTATCTCGAATGCTTCCTGCCTGCCAAAGGCTTTCCAGTAATAAAACCCAAAATCATCAGATATATCTTTTTCATCTAATTCATTTGTTTCTTTGGTAGCATGTAATTTAAGAGTTTTGATAAGTTCATTAGACTCAATACCATTAATACTTCTAACTAATCTTCTGGTTAGACTATTAGAAGACTCAAATCTAATTTGGCCGTTACTAAGTTCAACTGAATAAGGGAAAAAGAGGCCCCCATTTTTTACATAATCAGTTAAAACATACGCATCGTCTGCTACGGAATGTGCGTCATTATAACCACAAATTAATTTGTCAACAATCCTCCAAAACTCGATGATGGTTAAACTATCACTTATTGCTAATTCATAACTACTGATCTCTTCCAACAACACAGCTTTACTTCTAAATCTGTATGGATTTGGGTGTATCTGTTCAAATGAAGAAACGATTTCAAGCAAATCTAAAATAGCTGCTTTCTTTGAGATATAATCTTGGTTTGAAACAAATCTGACAGACTCATCTTCGGGCTCATAAGACCAGGTAGCCAGAAAAACAACAAGTGTAATGAATGTTAATAGTATAACCAGTCCGGCTTTCATGGCTTTATCGGGTTTGTAATTATGTATTTAATTTGACTAATGACAGTTAAAACTCTTATCTAAAGTACTTGTGTTATTTTCCCTTGTAATATTTTCTTGATTGAAGTGAAACCAGCATTACTCCTATAGTGGTAATTACAATAATTGAGAATTTCAAAATAGACTCGTACCCCATCAGTTTTAAAATGAAATAGCTTATAACAATAGTTATTCCCAGTAGTGTGAAGCCATTACGCATATGGGTAGTTAGACCTGGAAGGTTTACACTTTTTTTCTTTGATTCAGGCATTGTATTATACCCTGAAATTAAATTAGGAAAGGCTTTAACAAGAAAGCCAATGCCAATGAAAAAAACGCCTAAAAGTAAGTGAAATAGTAACATATTTAATTTCGTATAAATGAAATAACATTCTTCATTAAATCAGGATGTAATGGTAGATCAGGATTACTGTACGTTTCCAGGTTTTTTTGTCTGTCAGATGGACTTTCTTTCAGCACATGGTTCATTCCTTCAATGAACACTAGTTTGGCATTTGCATTTGCGCCTTCCAGTAATTGTGCATCCTTGGCGGATACTTGTAAATCATTTGTTCCTTGAACAACCAAAACTGGTTTGTCCAGCTTTGCGAGTTCCTTAACAGGATCGTATTGAAACCATGAAATCATATAAGGCTGAACACTCGGACGAAACAGTGCATAGAGCATTGGTGGTATACTATCATAAGTTTCTCCATTCTTAAGTTTTTCGAGAATTGGAGAAGACTGATCAACAATAAATGGAGGTTGTGAACTTAGCTGCTCGCTTATGATATCTGCTGCTGCTCGACCAGACCCAGCCAGTGAAATGAATTTTGTGACCTCGTTATTTCGGGAGGCGACCATTCCTATTAATGATCCCTCGCTATGGCCTAGGATTATTACTTCAGAAAATCGGTCATCTTTTGCCACTAAATTTACCCAACCATTTGCGTCTTCTATGTAATGTTCAAATCTTAGATTATTTTCATCGGAGCCTGCAGCAGAACTTTTTGCGATACCTCGTTTATCAAAACGAACGGTAGCTATTCCATTTAATGAAAGCTGTTCGGCTATCATTTTTAACGAATTGTTCTTCATTACAGGATTGTTACCATCTCGATCTGTAGGGCCTGATCCGGCTATAATAATCACAATTGGAATTTCCTTTTCAGATGCTGGATATAGTAAAGTACCTTCTAAACTTCCTGTTGGTGTTTTGAGGGTTAGTGTGCTGGATTCTTGTCCAACCACTTCGAATACAAGCATCGTAAAGAATAGTGAAAAGAAGGTTAATTTATTTATTTTCATTTGCTAAAAATTAAATCCAAAATGTAATCCCGGTTCACCGATGAAATACTTAGACCATTTGTCATCCAATCTCTTAAATGAGTCTGGCATTTCTGTATGATATGGTCTATGAGTTACTGCCAGTGATGGTTGAATAAAGAATTTATCGTTAAAAAGTTTTATGTGATAACCGATTCTATAGGTATTAAATATCTGGAATCCATTATCTATTTTACTTCCGTCTTGAACAAAACGTTGCCATGCAGGCATTACATGAACGGCAGTATACAGACCTTTCCACCAAAAGCGTTGATAGGCGATAGCAAAGCCATATTCCCTTATAAACCCAGGAAATTTTTCTTCATCGGCAAAATATGAGTCTCCATAAGGAATTCCCAACGACCATTCGTAACGCCAGGTTTTTAATTCTAAAGAAATAACATCTCTGCCTGTAAGCCGATAGCCCAAATTTAATTGGACAAAATCGGGACTATTTTCTTGGTCTAGATTGCCAAACAGAAAGAATGTGCTTCCAATAAAACATTTCTTGTAGGTGCTTTCATTTTTGTTGTATTGGGCATTTAAATCAATTGAATAATAAAGCATTACAATAAATATGGGCAGCACTTTTCTTAACATAAGTATATTTGTTTACCTGCTAAGTTGTGCACATGTTTAGACTCATAGTATTAACTTATGTTAATAAAATGTGTCAGCTTCTTTTCTCTTTCTCGAGGATACGCATTCTTAACCTACTTAATGATTGTGGCGTTATGCCGATATAACTTGCTAAATGTCGCTGCGGAACACGCTGTATAAGATCTGGTCGTTTTTCCAGTAAATTCAGGTATCGCTGTTCAGGTGTTAGAATTTTAAATAAATCAAAATCTAGCTGTTGTTTTGCCAGTAGTTCGTCTGACAATATCCTGCATAGTTTCTCAAACTTTGGAAATTTTTCAAACATATCAATTTCTA
>NZ_JAVJUY010000109.1:0-1642 GCF_040220315.1 Fulvivirga sp. | reverse complement strand
AATAGAAGCTGAAGCTGCGTCTTTTAGTACAGAAATGTTTTCAATATCATTTGGGGATATATCCGATAAGGACCCCATAATTCCATCAATCAATACCAATGGAGCAGATGATGCCCCAAAGGAACCCAGCCCTCTAATTTGAAATATTGCATCATCTTTACCAGGCTGACCGCTTGATTGCGTTACTTGTAGTCCCGGAATTCTTCCTTGTAAAAGATTAGTAGCATTTGTTGTTGGTCTTTCCATAAGGACATTCGAAGAAACAGTGGAGACTGCACCAGTCATATTTGCTTTCTGTTGAATGCCATATCCTACTACAACAACCTCCTCTAAAGAGGATAAATCTGGGGCTAATTGAATATCTATCTCAGTTCTTCCATTTACTTGGATTTCATTCGTCTGGTAACCAACAAATGATACAATCAAAGTGCTATTATCCTGAACATTTAACGAAAAAGACCCTTCCACATCAGTAATTGTACCATTGGTGGTTCCTTTTTCTTGAATTGTTGCCCCTGGAAGGGGTTCACCATTCTCATCCGTAACCTTTCCTCTAATGTCAATTGAATCCAAAATAACCTCAATAACCTCTTTCGTATCTTTTGATTTTTTATCGATTTCAGAAACATAGATATCATCGTTTACCTGTCTAAACTTAAGATTTGCCTCTTTTGATATATTCAATAAAATATCTGATATAGACCTTTGTCTGTCATCAATGTTAATTCTTACATCCTTACGAAGATAATTTTCATCGTAAAAGAAATTAAAGTCACTGATATCTTCTATTGCTAAAAAAACTTCTTCAACAGTAGCATTGGTCATATTAAATGAGACTGTCACTTCTTTTACGCTGACAGTTTTTTCATTTTGAGCAGCTCCATTGTGAGCAAACAGAATGCTGCAAAACAACATTTGCATTCCAAATACATGAAACATGAATTTTGAGCCCTGCATTAATACATCCAGTAATTTTTTTTTCATAATTTTAAATAATTAGTTATCAATAGAACAATTAATTGCGGCATTGGAGTGGTATTCAAACTGTCGCAATGGTTTCAAAGTAACTAGCCGGAATCAAAATATGATTCCGGTTTTTTTTCGTTCATATTATTCATTTTAAAAAATTTATTTTTACTTTCTTTCCTTCAATGTCAAAGGATATTTTGTGTGTATAATTCAGATTTTCAAGTGCTTTTTCCAAGCTAAGGTTATTGAAACGTCCTGATACATTCCAGGGAACTTCAGGTTGATTTTTGAAACTAACCTCTACACCATACCACTTCTCCAGCTTATTAAATAATTCGATATGAGACGAATTTTTAAAAATCAGGATACCATCCTTCCATGCTGTTTCTAAGTCCGTATCAAAATGGGATAATTTGACATCCAAAGTCCCCTTTTCTATAGAAACTTTTTCTCCTGGACTGAGAACAACCAAAGAATTATATGTGGTATCTAATCCATTATTTTGGGACTTCAATACTTTCACCTTTCCCGTTACCAAGGATATAGAGAGGTCATTTTGATTTTCATAAAAATTGATATTAAATGATGTCCCCAGAACATGGGTTATAATTCTCCCCGTCTTTACGATGAAGGGCTTTTTCTCATCTTTTACTACTTCAAAAAAGCCTTCACC
>NZ_JAVJUY010000108.1:0-1757 GCF_040220315.1 Fulvivirga sp. | reverse complement strand
CAGCAAAAACGAGCTCACCTTCAAAAGTGGCGGTCTCTTCCGAAGCACCTGCATATAAAAAGTAATCCTTGTCATAACTGAGCGTATCTCCGTTAGCAGTCATGTAGCTCTCCGCTTTATTGGTTTGTACGTTCAAGAGTGTCAGTGGCTGAAAATAGGTACTTCCCTCCTTGTCTCCTAAAGGTTTGATTCCCAGTGCCTTGAACTCATTAGCCACATAGTCCATCGCTTTTTGGTATTCCGGTGTTCCGGGATAGCGCCCCATCAAACTATCATGCGATAAGGCCGCTACATGCTGCTCTATTTGACCTGGAGAAACAGCCTTCGTGTAGCTAAGTAATTCTGAATCTGTATGACGGTTTTGAGTGCAACTGAATATTAATAGTGATAAACAACTGAGGGTCAATAGTTTCTTCATAGGGTATAAAAATGTGTTTTATTGAGAATACAATTATTCGATAAAAATGTTTATTCCCCTCAGTTGTTTCTGATAAATTCCACTTGTGTCAGTCGCCTTACTCGTTTCTAAGTGTATTTACCGGGTTACTCACTGCACCTCTAACAATTTCAAAACTCACCGTAATCAAAGCAAAGACAAGTGCTACTACAGATCCTACAATAAAAGTAACCGGCTCCAAATCAGTAGTATAAGGAAATTCAGCCAACCATTGATTCATTCCGTAATAACTCACAGGAATAGCAATGGCGATACCAATAATCACCAGCAAGGCGAAGCGTTTGGTAAACATATACACCACCTGCTTCACAGAGGCGCCTAATACCTTGCGAATACCTATTTCTTTCAGGTTCTGCTCCACACTAAACGATGACAGGCCAAATAAGCCCAGAATGGCTACGAAAATGGCGAGATAAGAGAAATAGTTAACCAACTCCCCTAAATCTTCTTCGGCCTCATATTGTGAGTTAAAATTGTCGCCAACAGTAAAGTAATCAAAAGGAAAGCCTTCACGTAAATGAGTCCATTCGTTCTGTATGTAGGCAATGGCATCATCTTCATACCCTTCTTTCACTTTTATGATAACACTTCGTGATCTTCCGTCAGTGATGGCAAATACAATGGGAGCAATAGATTGATGCAATGACTCAAAATGAAAGTCTTCCGTTACACCTATGATATAACCATTTCTTCCACCATAATTGAATTTTTTACCAATTGCCTCTTCAGCATCGGAATACCCTAACCCATCAATGGCCGCCTTATTTAAAACAAAAGCTTCGGTAGAATCATTTGCCAGTTCTCTGTCAAAATTTCTCCCGGCAATAAATTCAACATCCAACACATCCAAATAACCGTGATCAATCATCACATTAGCTATTCGAAAGTCAATTTGAATCATCTCACCATCCACTTCTGCGCTACCTCCCTGAGAATCCAGAAGCCTACCAGAAGGTATTCTACTGGATAATGTGGCATCTAAAATACCCGGTTGTGCAATCAACCTTGTTCGTATAGCCTCGAAACCTGTAATAATCGGTCCGCTTGCAGGTACCACAACCAGGTTATCTTTATCAAAACCCAAATCTTTGGTTTTCATATATTCAATCTGATCGTTTATAACGCCTACGCCTATCAATAAACAGATAGAAATAAAAAACTGAAATACTACCAAAACACTTCTAAGGTTTACTTTCTTATGGCTATTTAACTTACTGCCTTTCAATACTTTAACCGGTGTGAATGAAGAAAGGAAGAAAGCAGGATAACTACCGGCCAAAAAGCCTACAGCTAGTACAAC
>NZ_JAVJUY010000107.1:0-24764 GCF_040220315.1 Fulvivirga sp. | reverse complement strand
CTTTCATTTGTACTTGGAGCTAGTATATCCTCTCAAGTTCCTGGCAAAGAAATGTACAATAATGTAGTACGCAAAGGTTGGGATGATGAGGCTGAGTGGAGTGACATGCGCTATCTCACGGTGGATTATGATTTTCTTAATTTATATGGAGTAAAAGTTTTGGAAGGTAGGTCTTTCAAGGAAGATTTCGCTAGTGATAAAGAAGAAGCTTTAATACTAAATGAGTCCGGAGTTCAGCGATTGGGTTATTCCAGTAATAAGGATGCGATTGGGAAAAAATTAAAATGGCAAAACAGAAAAGGTTATGTTATAGGTGTGGTAGAAGACTTTCATTTTATGGCCGCAAATACTCCTGTAGAGCCATTTATTATTACTATGAATACGGCATACAGCGCTGGCTATTTAACTATTAAGCTTAATACAGAAAAAACAGCCGAAAATATATCGGGCGTTGAAAACTTATTTCACTCTGTTTTACCCAACCAAACATTTGACTTTTTCTTTCTGGATAATGACTATGACACACAGTATAAAGCTGAAGATAGGTTTATGAAAATTTTTACAGCCTTTGCTATTATTGCTATCGTAATTGCTTGTCTTGGACTTTATGGACTGGCAATGTTTACTGCAGAGCAAAAATTTAAAGAGATTGGTATAAGGAAAGTGCTGGGTGCTAGCATTAAAAACCTTATTTACATTCAGGTAAAAGGTTTCCTCATTTTAGTCCTTGTGGCGTTTTTGGTTTCAATTCCAATAACTTACTTCAGTATGACGCAATGGCTTGAATCTTTTCCAAGTAAAAATCAAATTGGCTTTACAGTATTCCTTACTTCTGGGCTGGGTTCTATTCTTATTGCCTGGGTAACTGTTTCATACCAATCTTTTAAAGCATCAAGTATTAATCCTGTTGATTCCATAAGGTCAAATAATGGCTAATAAAAAGGCCCCGATTTTACGGGGCTTTCTACAATTTGTTTTAGCTCTCTTACGGCACCATAACCCTATTAGGTGTATAAGGTGCGTTAGCATCTTCTAACTGTGCCTGAAGTTTTACCAAGTCTTCTCTGATTAAACTTCTTAATGAAGTTAATAGCGGCTGAAAATTCTCCTTTGCTATTTCCAAGCTATTTTTGTGAGTCTCTGTTGGTTTAGATGTGGAGTAATACATCTCATACTGTATAGTTCCAATTCTTGCCGCTACTGACATTGGCGTATCAATATCTAGTTGCGCGGCAACAGGATCACCATTCATGCCTACCGAAATATCATTTAATTTATTGTTAAATGCTGTATAAGCATCAATCAATGTCTTTTGGTCTGTTAAGCTTAAATTAATTGCTTCTCTAATGTGCCTCAACTCATTTCTCAATTCAGAAACACTGTTTTGTGCACCACTCACCACTCTTGAAAGCTCATTAACTTCTTTCTGGAAAGCAGCCAAAGCTTCTTTGTCCTCAGCAGGTAGGGTGTAGTTGTTTAATGATTTTACTTTAAACTTAACAGGCTCGTCCAGTTGAGTGAAAGTACCATCAACATATTTGGAAAGTGTTACTGTGTACTCTCCCGGAGGAACTAATGAACCAGGCACACCACCCGCCCAAGGGTTGTAGAAAGAAGGTGCTCTTAAATTAATAGGGTCTGTTGTGGCTGTTCTTAAATTCCAGTTAATGCGATTCACTCCCGTAGAAGGTGAAGTAGTTATTTTTCTTACAATGTCACCTTTGCTGTTTCTAATGGTAAATAATAAGTACGGATCCATCTCTTCGCGTTCCGCTTTCAACTGCTCGTAAGTAGGATATGTGTCATTAGTAGTTTCTTTCTCTCTTTCCAGTCTTTGATCCCGCTTAGATTTAATTTCATCTTTTAGGTAGTAGGTGAAAATAGCAACCGAACCTAAATTCTCGCCCAGGTAGTAATCGTCTCCCTGGAAAGATCGGCCTGGAAGACCAAGCGGATAGCTATACTCAAAAGCATAGGAATCTCTGATAGATAGTAAGTCGGCAGATTTCCCTTCCAGTGATTTAACATTTCTTAGTGTAGAGTAATCATCCAATACATAGAATCCTCTACCAAATGTTCCTAATACCAAATCGTTCTCTCTTTCCTGAATGGCCAAGTCTCTTACGGCAATTGTTGGTACGCCTGATTTAAGCTGAGTCCAGCTGCTACCTCCATTATCAGAATAGAAAACTCCGAATTCCGTACCAACAAAAAGTAAGTTTGGATCAACATGATCTTCCTCAATGGCATACACTGAACCTCTGACAGGTAAGTTGCCTGTGATCGATGTCCAGCTTCTTCCTTTATCAGAACTCTTGTAAACATACGGCCTGAAGTCTCCATACTTATGGTGGTTAAAGGCTGCATATACTACATTTTCATTATGTTTAGAAGCGTATACTTCATTTACGTATGTTCTTGAAGGCACCCCTGAAATACCTTGTACTTTTCGCCAGGCTTTTCCGCCATCTTCAGTTATTTGAATTAAACCATCATCGGTACCCACAAACAATAGGTTTTCATTTTTAGGCGACTCACTGAAAGAAACAATGGTTCCATACGGTGAGGTAGATCCGTTTTTAGCTACGGCATCCGTACTCCATATTTTACCCATTACCTCTAGTTCATTTCTATTAATTTGTGCTGTTAAATCATCGCTAATTACCTCCCAGCTATTTCCTCTATCTTCACTTTTAAATAATTTGTTTGCGGCAAAATACAGTCTGCTCGCTTTATGATTACTCACTTGCAATGGCGCATCCCAGTTCCAACGATAGTCATCCTCTCCTTTTCTTGGCTGAGGTTTTATACCAAGTACTTCGCCACTTAATTTATCATATCTTGACAGATAACCGTATTGTGATTGCGCATAAACAATATTTGGGTTTTCAGGGTCAATAGCAGATTCAAAGCCATCACCACCTGTAGTGATATACCAATCAGAATTGGCAATGCCATTTCCACTAATCGTTCTTGATGGCCCGCCCATTGAAAAATTATCTTGCGTTCCGCCATAGATATGGTAGAAAGGTTCTGAATTATCTACAGCTACTTTATAGAATTGAGTAACAGGCAGGTTGGCCTTAAACTGCCACGTTGCTGCTAAATCGAAAGTTTCATAAATACCTCCGTCACAGCCAACCAATAGGTGATCTGTGTCTTTAGGGTCGATCCAAATACAATGGTTATCAACATGTTTGGTATCTTCACCAACATTTGAAAAGCTCTTACCACCGTCACGAGAAACCTGCATCCAGGTATCCATTCCATAGATTACGTTAGCATCTAGAGGATCAACTACGATTTCCTGATAGTAATTTCCTGAAGAGCTGTAACTACCTTGCTTGCTCCAAGAAGCACCACCATTGGTAGATTTGTAGAAACCACCTTTTCCTTGTGCTGCCTCAACGATCGCATAAATAATGTCCGGGTTTGAAGGTGCAATGGCCAAGCCAATTCTTCCCAAGTCTACAGAAGGAAGGCCTTTTTTGATTTCAGTCCAGGTTGCACCACCATCATTAGATTTATGAATAGAAGATTTAGGACCTCCACCAATATAAGTAAATACATGCCTTCTTCTTTGAAATGTAGAAGCATACAAAATTTCTGGATTTCTAGGGTCCATTACTACTTCATTTACACCCGTGTGCTCATCAACAGTTAAAACTGCTTTCCACGTTTTTCCACCATCGGTAGTTTTGTACAATCCTCTATCACCTCCACTGCTCCAAACAGGTCCGATCGCTGAAACATAAACTACATCAGAATTATCTGGGTGAACAACAATATTGCCAATGTGCTCACTGTTTTTGAGACCCACATTCTCCCATGATGCACCGCCATCAATTGATTTATAAACTCCATCGCCATAAGATACGCTTCGTTGGTTGTTATTTTCGCCCGTACCAACCCAGATAACTGATGAGTTATTCGGGTCCATGGTAACACAGCCAATTGAATAACTTCCCTGAGAATCAAAAATAGGTGTATAGGTAGTTCCAGCATTAGTAGTTTTCCATACTCCACCAGCTGAGGTGGCCACATAATATTCTTTTGGGTTATCGGGATTTACCGCAAAATCCGAGATACGTCCGGAGGTTAATGCCGGTCCGATAGATCTGAATTTAAGGCCTGAAAGGCTAATGTCATTCTTTTTTTCCGGCTCAGATGATTTTTTGCGCTGTGCTTGAATCGAAAAACACATCAAAATTGCCAATGATGCTATAAGTAGTTTTTTCATATTATTAGGTTTAATCATTTGTTCTTGAGACATTGTTCTAGTTGCTGAGTGTACTCTTTTGTTTTATGATGTTGATAGATACCAAAAATCAAAAATCCAATCACTACCATTGAATTCAAAATTGTAATTAGTTTAATGATTTTTGTCTTATCACTATGAGTAGGCTTAATCATCAATTCTTACTATTCTGATTATGACACTGTTCTAATTGAAAGCTGACTGCTTCTGCTTTTTGCTGTTGTTTAAAAGCAAAGAATAAGACCGCTAATGATATTACTGTTTGAAGCATAAGAAAGACAGCAACTTGTGCTGATCTATTTAACTCCTTTGCCTGCTTGTTAGAATTCATAAGAAATGGAAAGTAATAAATTTCCTAGCTAATTGAAAAGCTCAATTACATAATCGGCAATTATTGGTTAGAAATGACAATTTGCCAGCGAAACGCCCACATCCATTTTAATGAATAGGTATTAACTTCTGCCGCGTGAAATAGCGCCTTTAACTCTTTTCTTTTAAATGATCTTAATACGGACACCGGGCCATCATTTTTTACCATCTCTGATTTAGAGAATAGTTGCGTGAGCAATTTAATTGAATAATAGGCCAACCAGTGCCTGTGTAGATCATTGATGACAATACCTAAACGAGCCTGTTTTAGCCATCCGCTATACATCAATTTCAGTTTTGCATCATCAAAATGATGTGTAAACAGTGTAGAAGTAATGATATCGAATTGTGTTGATTGAAATTCTTCTGAGAAAATATCAAGGCACAGAAATTCTATTTCCGGATAGGATGAACAATTATTTTGAGCAAACTCAATGATATTGGGATTGGCATCTACACCAAAAAGCTTCAGTTTAATATTCATTCGTCTCGCCCATTTGGCGATTAGTTTTAGCATATCCCCACCACCACAACCGAGATCTGCTATGGTAATTTCCTCTTTCCTTTTTCCAATAAGCTGCCTTAACCCATCAATAGTCACATAATTTCCACCTAACCATTTATTAATCGTTTCTAACTCTTTAAGCGTTTGTGCAACCACTACACCCGAACAATTGAGGTTGTCCATGATTTCTTGTTCATCAGAACGCAGTTTAAAATCAGGCATTATGGTTTATTTTAAATGTCATACTCTCCAATGTGAGGCCAGGCCCAAACGCCATTGATAGAATTTCTTTGCTATGATCAGAAGAATTAAGGTTATCCCAAATTTCTTTTAGTACAAATAAAACCGTAGGAGACGACATGTTTCCGTAATTTTTTAAAACAGAATGAGCTTGGGTGTTCATTTCTTTGGTAATTCCCAGGGCTTGTTCAACCACTTGCAATATTTTCTTGCCACCAGGGTGTATGGCATAATAGTCAAAGCCAGGTTTGTAATTTTCCAACAACCTGGAAATACCTCCATTGATTATATCCGGAACATAACTTGAAAGTTTCATTTCAAAACCAAATTGCCCAATGCCCCACGCCATTTCATTTTTACCATCTGGTAGTAAATCGCAGTATTTGTCTTTCAATTCAAGTGATTTTATTGTCGGGTTTGATTCTAACATAACCGCTGCACTACCATCACCAAATAGCGCATTGGCCAAAAGGTTATCTTCATCTTTCCCTTTTTGAAAATGGATGCTACATAATTCTGTACATACAATCAGGACTTTTGCATTACCTGCTTTACAATGAGAATCGGCAAGTTTTAAGGCATTGAACGCTGCATAACAACCCATGAAATTAATAGCCGTGCGTTCCACATTACTTTTCAAACCCAAACTATTGATCAGTTCAATATCCTGCCCGGGAGCATGTAAACCTGTGCAACTTACCGTGATTAAGTGTGTAATTGATTTGGGATTAATTTTGGCCGATTGAAGGCATTTTGTCGCTGCCCCATAACTCAATTGAATGGCTTCTTTTGCATAGACGTCCATTCTGACTTTGGTAGTTGGCAGCTCTTTTTTTTGATCAGCCGGATAAAAAGAAAAGCCCGATGTTTTTCCATAATCTGACAAGACCGAATACCTATTTTTAATTCCACTAGCACGATACAGCGCTTCCAGTCTTTGAGATTCTTTCGTATTCAGCTCATTCATGGATGTCATAAACCGAAGCGCCTCTTTTTGCGACACCTTGTTTTTTGGAACTTCCGTTTCTATGGCTGTGATATGGCTAGCACTCATATTCAATAATACCTAAAAATTAATATCTTGGTAGTCATGACCTCACTATTTAGTAAATCAGCCTGGCTTCATTTAAGAATACCATTTTCATTTCTTTTAATGCCCGTTTTTTTATTTGCACTTGCTGTTTCTTCTAATGTAAGCATTCAAAACGCACTAATTGTTTTTATATGCTTGCATATTTTTCTTTACCCCGCCAGCAATGGCTATAATAGCTATTTTGATAAGGATGAAGGCAGTATTGGTGGCCTAAAAAATCCTCCAAAAGTTAACACCTCCTTATATTATCTTGCATTAATTTTTGATCTAATCGCTTTGCTTCTGGCCTCGTTCAATGTTACCTTTCTAATAATGATTTTGCTCTACGGGCTGGTTTCAAAAGCCTATAGTCATCCGAAAATTCGGTTGAAGAAATATCCTTTAGGCAGCTGGTTTATAGCTGGATTTTTTCAGGGTGCATTCACTTTTATTATGGCTTATGTTGGTATCAATAACGCTAATGCTGGCTCCATTTTGAATGTCGAACTTCTAATTGCTGCATTTTTAACTTCCCTAATGCTCTGGGGTTCTTACCCTATGACTCAAATTTATCAGCATGAGGAAGATAGCAAACGTGGTGATATTACGTTAAGCTACAAATTAGGGATATTAGGCACCTTTCACTTCGTGGCACTTGTTTTTGGCCTATCATCGTTAGGCTTTGTTTGGTACTTCAACCGTTACTATAATCTTTCAACTGTATTTATCTACTTATCAGTTATGGCGCCAGTAATCATCTACTTTTCTTACTGGTATTTGAAAACACGAAAGAATTTAAAGGCCGCTGATTTTGATCATACCATGAAGCTAAACTTTATTTCTGCCTCATGTTTAAATCTTTTTTTTATCTATCTATATTATAACTAGAAGGGTTTTCCGTGTGTGTTTTTGACGATAAAATTGGCTAGTGGTTTAAAATTTAGAAGCCCAAGTGCAAAGTTAGATTGAAATGCCGAGCCAAATAATCTTTGAATATTTCTGCCTACTGCCAGCCTGGTTTTAAATTGCTTATTCCACCTGCTGGTATAATTTATTTCCAGTTTTTTTCTGTCTTTGTGGTTATTGTAATAGTCAGTGATTTCTTCCGAAACAATTTTTGCTGAATGGATGGCTATTGCCATTCCATTGCCACAGAGTGGCGTTATCATTCCGGCTGCATCACCACACATTAGTAAATGATTTTCAACGGGCAACTTTGTTTCAAAAGATACTTCATTAATAACTTCAGGGGCGTCAAATAAAAACTCTGCGTTGTCAAAGACCTCTTTTAGCCTAGGATTCTTGCAAAGAATATCTTGCTCCATATTTTGAATATCCCGGTACTCTTTCAAATTGGACCGATGTGTGAGGTAACACAAATTATATTTGCCCCCTTCTACAGCACTGAGACCGCAATAACCTCGCGGAAAATTATGCAGCGATACTTTGTTGGTTGGATAATCATATTTTATATGGTATTTAACCCCTACATAAGGCGAGGGTCGATCCATAAAACCCCTTTTTAGTTTTTTATCGAGCACTGATCTTTTTCCATGTGCCCCAATTACTATTTCAGACTTGATTGTTAGTTCCTTAGCCTTTATTGTAAACTCGTTCCCAGAAAATGATACATTCTCCACTTGATCATGAATAACATTTACACCAAGATCAAGCGCAATATTATAAAGATAATGATCGAATGCATACCTACTAATGCCAAAGCCACCAAGTTCAAGTGGCATGGTTTTGGATCTTCCGGCAGTAGAAGTTAATTCGAACTGTGAGATACTGCTTGGGTTTAGCTCCTCTGGCATAATGCCGAGGCTTAAAAGAAAAGGCTTAACTTCATTAGAGATGTATTCACCACAAACCCTATGAAAGGGAAAGGTTTTCTTTTCTATCAGAATTACATCTAAGCCAGATTTCTTAAGCATAATTGCGGTTACCAAACCCGCCAAACCAGCACCTATAATTACTATTTGATATTTTGTTGAATCCTTAGTCAAAACTTACATAAAAATCACACGTTTAATACAATACTACTTATCAATTGTAGTTAAATTACATAGAAATTAATTGTCAATGGAAGCACTTAGTCAAAACCAGCCATCGTCACCAATCAATGTTTTCTTAATAGGTAACAATCCTATTGAATTAAGTTCTGTTTATACTCAATTAAAACAAATTAAATCCAGAGTGGTTAACGCAGAAATTGGATTTGAATTAAGTGGCCTGCTTAAAAAAATAAAGAAATTCAAGCCAGCGTGTATTTTGATTGATGACAATGTTGAAAGATTACAAATCAAAAAAATACTTAGAAAGCTTACCCAAAACAGTGATACGCGAAATATTCCAATTACGGTCTTAAAAAACTCTAATTATAATGAAGGCTATTGTGAGGCACAGGATTATCTGCTCAAGGCAAATCTCACTTCAGAGAAACTATCACATTCAATTTTAAACTCCATCCGATTTAAGAAAATGCACCTCTACATGTTAAAAAAATACAGAAAGAACAAATCCCGTTTACTTGATTTGGTTAAGTTCTAAATCTGACTCCTTAGTCTAAACCTGGCCGAGTAGTGCACTTGCCCTCTGGCAACTTCAATTCTTATTTTTTTATTTACCTTGGAATTAAGCATTCCGTTGATTAATTCAAGATTAAGTCTTGACTTCTCTATATTGTCTATTGAAAGTATAAGGTCTCCTACAAGAAAGCCCGCATTATCTGCGGCAGAGCCTGGTCTTATTTCCACTATTTCGAAAGTGTTTAGTCTACTTCCTTTTGCTTTTACAATAATGCCACTTAGATTATACGTGAAATCAGATTTAAATTTTCTTCCTTTTTTTAAATAGATTTTCTCTTCGGGAAAATCAAAGATTACCTTAAAGCGGGTAAGAATTCCGCCCCCAATTGAACCGTTTCTAAAAACATTCGATCCTTTTAAACTGTCCAGCAAATCATTGCCTTCCGGAAAAGTAGCTAATGGGTTCTTCCAGGATCGTTTACCTAATTCAAATTTTTCGATTCTAGCTATTTTGCCATACATATCACCAGCAAGGCCCCTTCCCAGGTTGGTTCTGATATTATTTTCCGGGATAAATATATTATCATCTGATTTTGTATCTAATAACAAACCGTGGCTTGCCCCTGAATCCACCATCAACTTCAAACTTACAGGCTCCTGATTTTCATATTTTATTGTTCCAGTAAGATAAGGCTTCGTATCCTCTATAGAAAGTTCCAGTTCATCATACTTTCGGCTTGGATGAAAGTGCTCTGGAGTAGTTAACATGAGAATTTTATTATCATAATCTACCTTCACAACAAATCGACTAAATATCTCATAACCCAACACACCATGTACATCTGTGCCAAGATAGTTACGTAACTCTAAATAATCTTCTTCCAATACAAGCATTGCATGACCCGTGCCCTTTAACCCTGGAAGCGTAAGTGACACACCATTCGTAATATAGGCCTCAATTCCTTCATCGGCCTGATCACCTATACCAGCAATGGTATACTTTCTGGAATACGAGAGGTTAAGAATATCAGTATACGCCTTTTCTGTGAGAATTGTAGTTCTTACTCCAGTATCTAAAATAAACTTTAATGGAAGTTGGTTATTAAGAATAACCGGAACAACAATTAAATTATTATAGAGCTCAAAAGGAATACGTAGTTTTTTCTTGTCATTGATAAAACGAAAGCCTAGCGTTTGGGCGCTGGCATTAACAAATGTCAAAAGAACAATGAGAAGTAATAAAAAAGTTTTTTTATTCACAAAAGAAGTATACGTAAGATTTTTCGTTTTTAACACCTACAACATTATTTCTTTTCACAATGATAACAATAACCCAATCTGGGTGATATGTAGCTCTGCTGCTATGTTTGACTTTTTAATAGGCCGATATTTTGTCCGTTATGCTTTTCCAACTCTTTGATTAGTTGTGCTACATTGGTGTTGAATTGAATAAGACTCATATTTTGTTTGGATATAAACCCCTCTTCTTTCATTTTTTCGATAAACCCTTTTAGCTGATCATAGTATCCATTAATATTTAAAACCCCAATTGGCTTATCCATTAAGTTGAGTTGTACCCATGTAGTAATTTCTGCTAATTCTTCGAGTGTGCCAAAACCTCCTGGCATAGCCACAAATGCATGCGCTAATTCAGCCATTTTCATTTTTCTTTGATGCATAGATTCTACAACTACCATCTCAGTAAGGCCTGTATGGCCTACCTCTCTTTGTTGTAAAAATCCTGGTATCACTCCAGTTACCTCACCTCCTTTTGCTAGCACCGTATCTGCTATTATGCCCATTAAGCCTACATTACCACCTCCATATATAAGTTTGTATCCTTTTAGTACGAGCAGTTCACCCAATTCAATAGCCGCTTTCTCGTATACCGCAGAATTGCCACAACTTGATCCACAAAAAACACAAATATTCTTCATAAGTTTATCTAAATAAATGGTTTGTAATTTAATATAAATCAAATGAATTTAAGACAAAACTTTTCTTCCGGTGCCAAATGGGAAGATATTGTTGGTTATTCTCGCTTAGTTAGAATCGGTAACGTAATAGAACTATCCGGCACGGTATCTATTATGGGTGGTGAGTTATATGGAAAGGGAGATGCTTATTTGCAAACTAAGCGTTGCCTGGAAATAATTGAAGAATATATTAATAAAGCTGGTGGTCAGCTATCAGATGTTATAAGAACAAGAATATATGTTACAGATATTAGCCTTTGGAGCGAAATAGGGAAAGCACACGGTGAATACTTTAAATCAATAAAACCCGTTACTTCTATGGTAGAAGTTAGCAGACTTATTGACCCACACTATTTAGTAGAAATTGAAGCTAGTGCTATTGTTCTGTAGAGTTATTTACATCGTGCTTATTTTCACTAAACATTTTGTTAGGGAAAATCTTTGGCGATAATATTGCTAACACAAATAATACCAATACAACTAATAATGCAGACATCTGTTTAACGTTTAATTGAATTACAAATATATACGCAAGTTCATCATTATAAAATGATTCATTATAAAATCACGATTTCATTATTAATTCTCACTTGCCTCGCCTTGGTGAATTTAGGGAATGCACAAGAGCAAACGACTAAAACTTACAGTTTTGATAGTACCATAATTGGTGAAGGAAAAATAGTAAATGGTAGTAAAGAAGGGGATTGGAAATTTTTTAATAAAAAAGGAATTCTGGTTCAGGAAGGTAGATATGTTGGAAATAAAAGGGATGG
Organism: Fulvivirga sp.; assembly: GCF_040220315.1. Lineage (GTDB taxonomy): Bacteria > Bacteroidota > Bacteroidia > Cytophagales > Cyclobacteriaceae > Fulvivirga. The sequence goes on along the minus strand of NZ_JAVJUY010000107.1, from coordinate 13,043 downwards.
TAAATGGAGGTTTTACTATGAAGATGGTAATCTGAATGCCAAAATGGAGTATCGCAACGGTATACCTATTGACTATATTGAATACCATAAAAATGGCTATCAAAAAAGAAAGGGGCAATTTGAAAATGGCCGTAAAACCGGTGTTTGGACTACATATTATGAAAACGGGATAAGAGAACGAGTAGAACAGTATGTTAATGGAGCAAAGCAGGGAATAGTTCAGGTTTATACTCCGAATAGGGAATTAATAATAGAGGCAGAATATAAAGATGACACAACACATGGTGTTTGGAAAGAGTATAATCTGTTCCGAGAATTAATAGTAGAAGGGTATTACGTAAACGGTTTGAAAGATAAAGTTTGGAGATATTATTATGACAACGGAAACCTGGAAGAACAATTTGTTTATGATAATGGCCTGAAGGTAAATAGTTACAGGAGCTATTTTATAAGTGGTAAAGTAAGAATTACAGGATTTTATGAAAATGACTTAAGAACAGGGAACTGGCGATTTTTTTATGAAAATGGACAGTTGATGGAAGAGGGAAGTTATCTTTTGGGTGAACAACACGGACAATGGTTTACATATCATCCTAATGGAAACGTTGAGTCGATCGGAACATTTATAAATGGACTTGAAGATGGTCTTTGGGGTATTTTTCACGATAATGGGGCACTAAAAATTGAGGAAAATTGGCGATTAGGTGCTATTTGGAATGTTGGCCCATATATTACCGAATCTGGTGATACGCTCAGTTCTGGCACCTTAAAAGATGGTAACGGAATAAAAATTGATTATTATCCGAATAATAAAATAGAAATAAGTTGTTCGTTTAAAGATGGTATACCGCATGGTGAATGGAAGTACTATTTAAGCGATGGCACTCTGGTAGAATTAGGTCAGTTTGATAACGGGGTAAAAAGCGGAAAATGGAAGTTTTTTCATAGTAATGGAAATATAGAATCTGAAGGCGAGTTTAAAGAGGGTGAAAAATACGGTTTATGGAAATATTATTACCGTGGCGGTAAAATAAAGGAACAAATTAATCATTAACGCACACTAGCCAAGGTTACCAAGGTAACTCTACACCCATTGTTAATTAAGGTTTGGGCACACGCCTCAATGGTTGCGCCTGTGGTAATTACATCATCGACTAACAGAATATGCTTATTTACCAGGTTTTCTTTTAGTGTAAAAATGGTGTTCACATTCTCCCATCGCGCCATTCTAGTTTTTGCCGTTTGTGTTTCTGTGGCAACTTTCCTTTCTAATGCATTAGTAAATGGCACTCCCAGCACTTCGCTCAATCCTTTAGCAAATTCTTCACTTTGATTATATCCTCTTTTCTTAAGCTTTTTATAATGAAGTGGTACTGGAACAATATAATCTGGCTTATCCTGATATATAATCTGCTTTATAGCTATGGCATATCTTTTTCCCAACTCCACGCCTAGTTCAGGCCGGTTTTCATATTTAAGATGGTGGATTAGTTTTTGAGCAATTCCACCTTGTTGGAAGTATAGGTAAGACCAGGCATTTTCTATCTGAATTTTACCGTTAAATTTTCTTTTTATGAAATTCTCACGTTCTAGGTGGGAATTCGTTTTTGCTGCCTCTGATATACAATGGGTACAAACCAATCGTTCCTGTTTATAAAGTGCGCGATTACAACTCAGGCAAAAATTGGGGAAAAACAACGAAATAAAATCTTCCAGTATTCTCAATGCTTTGGAATATCTTTGTTTGCTTATATAATCGCTAAACTATGGAACTAGTAAATGATTTTAATGAATACAGGGCTAAAATGAATGAGCGTATTTTAGGATCTGAAAATAAGGTGATTAAAAGAATATTCAACTTAGACACCAATGCCTTCGCAGACGGGGCGCTAGATAGCAAAACTAAGGAGCTTTTGGGTTTAACCTGTTCTATGGTATTGAGATGTGATGATTGTGTTAAATATCATTTAGGGAAATGCCACGAAATGAAGTTTACTGATGAGCAAATTTTCGAAGCGTTCGCAATAGCAAACCTTATTGGTGGAACAATTGTTATTCCACACTTAAGAAGAGCCACCGAATATTGGGATAGTTTGAAAACATCATGATAAAGAAAGACCTTGAACTGGAACGAAAATGGCAAGAGCTCAGGCTTAACCTGCAGAAGGTTTTAGGTAAAAGGCCAAAAGATTTGAATGCTATATTATTTGTTATTGGCGTTCAAGAATTGGGAAAAGGGGTAAAAAACTTCGATAAGGAGGAAAAACAAGACTTACTACACATTGCCATTTGCAAAGTATTAAGTTTATCAGGCTTCTATGAATTGGAAGGGTTGGATGAAGAAGGGTGGCCACATTGGAAGCCGACAAAAAAATTACCTCATTTTGATTTGCTAGAACAAGAAAAGTTGCTCAAAATGCACGTAATCGAGTATTTTGAAAACGAGGTTGAGTTATTTTAAATTTTATATCAGAACTTGTCGGATGCCTAATGCGTATCAACTAATCAGTAAAGAGATTACTATTGAGTGAGAAAGAGAAAATAATACGGTCGGAGATAGCTTCCTTCAAAAGAAAAAAGATCATTAGCCTTGTTATCAAAGGTATAATTATTACGTTTTCTATTCTTATTTCTCTCTTTATTTTATTCAACACCCTAGAGTTCTCATTTCAGTTTGGTGTAAGTATCAGAAGTATACTTTTTTTCACATTTATTCTATCGTGCGCATTATTAATTGTAGTCTTTATTGTTAAACCTGCAATAAAGCTTCTCAATTTAAATAAGGCTATTAAAGATGATGATGCTGCAAAGTTTATAGGGAATACTTTTCCTGAAATAAAAGATAAGTTGCTGAATATCTTACAGTTAAGAACAAATATGGGCAGCCAATTGGCCATGGCAGGAGTCAACCAGAAAATCAGTCAGCTGCCGGACGTAAAGTTTTCTGAAGCTGTATCTAATAAAGAAAATATAAGATCATTACCCTGGCTTATTTTTCCAGTAGCCATCCTGATACTCATCTTTTTGTCTAAGCCTGAAATTATCACTCAGAGCTCAAAGCGTATCACCCAATTTAATACTGAGTTTATTCCGCAGGCTCCTTTCAATTTTGTGCTAGATGAAAGCATCCTAAAAGCTTTTAAAAATGACGATTATTTATTGTCAATAAAGATAGAAGGAAACAATATCCCAGCTTCTGTTTATGTAAATGATGGTGAGAGAAAATTAAAAATGGCCTCAGTTGGAAATGGTTTATTTCAATATACATTTAACAAAATACAAGGCTCTAAAACCATACAATTTGAAGCAGCAGGATATTACTCAAAAAGCTTTAGATTGGATGTATTAAACAGACCAGACCTCAGAGCATTTAACATATATTTAGACTACCCCAATTATCTAAACAAAAAATCCGAACTGTTGTCTAATGTGGGTAGCGTTCAGGTTCCTGAAGGCACACAATTAAAGTGGCAATTAAGCACATCATTTGCCGACTCTGTAACAATACAATTCGATAAAAGTAACGCTCGAATCATTTTACAAGAAGTTGATAATCAGTTATTTGAAGCGAAAAGAACAGCAAAGGAGACAGAAGAATATACCATTAACTTAGAAAATGAAAATAGTAATAATAAAGACATTATCAACTACAGAATAGATGTTATTGAGGATCAATATCCAAAAATAGAAACCAATATTTATCAAGATACACTCTTGTTTTCCGTCATTGGCTTAGGCGGAAACATTTCTGATGATTATGGATTAAGAAGATTGAGTCTTAATTATTCTATCAATGAATCCAGTTACAGATCAGTACCAATACCAATTGATAATAAGCAAAGCAACCTACGATTCTATTATACCTGGAATATTGATTCATTACTTACAGAAGGGCAAGAAGTAAGCTACTACTTACAGGTGTGGGATAATGATGGCTTCAATGGCAGTAAGTCGACAAAAACTGGAGTATTTAAGTTTAATGTTCCTTCTAAGGCAGAAATTAGAAGTGAAGTAGGCAAAGTTGCAGAACAAACAAAGAATGATTTAGACAAGACATTAAAAGATGCTAAAGAGCTGAAAGAACAACTCGATGAAGCTGAAAGAAGAGTGAAAGGTAAAAAAGAACTGAATTGGCAGGACAATAAGTTAATAAGAGACCTTGTAGAGAAAAGAGAGGAGCTTGATAAAGCTATTAATGAATTAAAAGAACAGAACAGAAAGAATGAACTTAAACGCGAACGCTTTACTCCGCAAGACCAACGAGTTCAAGAAAAAGTTGAACAGCTACAAAAACTAATGGATGATCTTTTGGATGAAGAAACAAAAAGATTATATGATGAGTTGAAGCGACTTTTAGAAGAACAAGAAGATCTTGAAGGTATTCAAGAGATGATCGAAAAAATAAATAATAAGGAAACTAATCTTGAACAAGAGTTAGAACGAACACTTGAACTTTTTAAAAAGATGAAACTGGAACATGACCTCAATGAAACTATCAACGAATTGAAGGAACAAATTGAGGATCAGGAAAGCCTAATACGTGAAACACAGCAGCCCCAAGGTCAGGAGGAGAAAAAATCCGAGAAGCAGGAGCGTTTAGATGAGAAAAATCAATATGATGATAATAAGAATGAAAATGAATCTTCTAAGGTATTAAAAGAAAAGCAAGAGAAATTACAAGAAGAATTTTCACAATTAGAGGAGAAATTAGAGGATATAAAAAGGCAAAACCAATCGCTGAAAAATCCTGAATCTCTGCCCGAAACTGAAGAAGAGCAAAATTCCATCAAAGAAAACCAGCAACAGAGTAAAGAATTTCTGGAAGAAAATCAGCAAGGCCAATCGAAACAAAAACAACAAAAAGCCAAAGAGGCTATGGAAAAGATGGCCGAAAAAATGGAACAAATGCAAGCAAGTATGGAGACGGAAGCTATGCAAGAAAATCTGGAAGACTTACGAGCTATTGTTCACAACTTAATAAAGTTATCTTTTGATCAGGAAGAACTGATGGGTGAATTTCAACAAGTTAACCAGAGTGACCCTAAGTTTGTTGAACTATCACAAAAACAGTTAAAGTTAAAAGACGATTCTCAGATTGTACAAGATAGCCTATTGGCACTTGCCAGCCGTGTGTTTCAAATCGCTTCATTTGTAACCAGAGAGGTAGGTGAAATGAATGAGCGCATGGATAAATCCGTTGAATTTATCAGAGAAAGAAAAAAGCCACAAGCCGTAGCGGAACAACAATTTGCGATGACTTCTATGAATAACCTCGCCTTATTGCTTGATGATGTGCTTCAGCAAATGCAAAATGCTATGGCCGATGCGATGGGTAAACCACAGAAGAAGCCCGGTAAAGCAAAAACACCCTCTCTAAGTGAGTTACAACAACAGCTTAATAACCAGATTGAAGAATTAAAAGGAAGTGGAAAAAAAGGGCGTGAGCTATCTGAAGGGCTAGCTGAACTAGCAGCACAGCAGGAAAGAATACGTAAAGCATTGGAAGATGCACAAAAAAAGGCAGGACAAATGGAGGGTGGTAAAAAACCAGGTGAAGGAATTGCGGAGAAAATGGAAGAAACAGAAAGGGACCTTGTCAATAAACAACTAACAGAAGAAACAATTAGAAGGCAGAAAGAAATTTTAACCCGATTACTTGAGTCGGAAGAAGCACTTAGAGAACAAGAATTAGATCAAAAAAGAAAAGGTGAAACTGCTAACGAATATGAAAAAGTAATTCCAGATGCCTTTGAAAATTATTTCAAATTAAAAGAGCAAGAAATTGAGCTTTTAAAAACAATTCCTCCTAAATTATACCCTTATTATAAGGATGAGGTAAATGAGTATTTCAAAAGAATTGGAAACACTACGGATAACATCAAATCAGAATGAACTCAATTAAAATACAAGTACCATCACTCACTGAAAACATCAGAATGATTGAAAGCTTTATTGACAATGCGAAAGATAAGTTTCAATTAGACGATGACATTTATGGCAATATTATGATAGCTGTTACTGAAGCTGTAAATAATGCCATCAAACATGGTAACAAAAATGATAAGCAGAAAAATGTAACACTTACATTACTGCTTGAAGATGGTAGAATCAATTTCAATGTAGAAGATGAAGGCCATGGCTTTGACTATCAAAATTTACCTGATCCTACAGCACCTGAAAACCTGGAAAAACCAGGTGGGAGAGGCATCTTTCTAATGAAGCACTTGGCCGATGAAGTAACTTTTGAAGAAAAAGGAAAAGTAGTTAAGCTTGGTTTTTATATCAACTAAATGGCTATTCATTTTTTTTCTGAGGACGTGCCTTTGCCCATTGAAAACTCTAATAAAACCTCTCTCTGGCTAAACAACGTAATAGGCCAGCACCACTCTAATCTGTCAGAGCTTAATTACATCTTTTGTTCCGATGAATATTTACACTCTATCAATGTGCAGTATTTAAACCATGACGATTATACAGACATTATCACTTTTGATAATTCTGAAGAAGAACATTCTATTGAAGGCGACATTTATATAAGTACTGAAAGAGTGAATGAAAACGCGAAAGCTTTCAACGTATCCTTCCAGGAAGAATTAAACAGAGTAATGGCTCATGGTTTGCTACATCTTTTAGGCTATGGTGATAAAACAGAATCTCAAAAGATTGAGATGCGAAAAAAAGAAGATGCTTGCCTATCTTTGCTCTCCGAAATAAAATAGATGTTCCACGTGGAACATCTGGTGAATGCAAAATGTTAATGTTCCACGTGGAACACTTAGAATAATATGTTTGAACAATACGATGTTATAGTAGTAGGGGCAGGACATGCCGGTTGTGAAGCTGCACACGCTGCAGCTACAATGGGCTCCAAAGTATTGGTGGTTACTATGAACATGAATACCATAGCCCAAATGTCTTGCAACCCAGCGATGGGTGGAATAGCCAAAGGCCAAATAGTTAGGGAAATTGATGCGCTTGGTGGAATGTCTGGGATTATTTCAGATAAATCCATGATCCAGTTTAGGATGCTCAACAAATCCAAAGGGCCAGCCATGTGGAGTCCACGCACACAAAACGACAGAATGCGCTTTGCAGAAGAGTGGCGCCTGGCGTTAGAACATAACCCTAATGTTGATTTTTGGCAAGAAATGGCCACAGGTATTATCGTTGAAAACGGAAAGGCCGCTGGAATAACAACATCATTAGGACTTGAAATAAAAGCCAGAGCAGTGGTTCTAACCAATGGTACCTTCCTCAATGGGTTAATACATATCGGAGAAAAACAGTTTGGTGGAGGACGTACAGGTGAAAGAGCTGCTTCTGGAATTACTGAACAACTCGTTCAACTAGGTTTTGAGTCTGGCAGGATGAAAACTGGCACACCACCAAGAGTAGATGCCCGCAGCCTGGACTTTACTAAAATGGAGGAGCAGAAGGGTGATGAAGTACCAGGCAAGTTTTCTTATTCAGATACTACTCCGCTATCTATACAAAGAAGCTGCCATATAACCTATACCAATACAACCGTTCACGAAATTCTACAAACAGGGTTTGATAAATCCCCTATGTTCAACGGAAGAATTCAAGGTGTAGGTCCAAGATATTGCCCATCAATAGAAGACAAAATAAATCGATTTGCGGAGCGCGACAGGCATCAAATATTTGTTGAACCCGAGGGCTGGAATACAGTTGAAATCTATGTAAATGGATTCTCAACATCATTACCGGAGGATGTTCAACATAAGGCACTAATTCAAATTCCTGGTTTCGAAAAGGCTAAAATGTTTAGGCCCGGATATGCTATAGAGTATGATTATTTTCCGCCTACACAATTAAGCCTAACACTCGAAACTAAGTTAATAGGAAACTTATATTTCGCAGGTCAGATAAACGGTACAACAGGCTATGAAGAAGCTGCTTGCCAGGGATTAGTTGCTGGAATAAATGCCCATAATAAAATTCATGAGAATGATGCATTTATATTAAAAAGATCAGAAGCATATATTGGCGTATTAATTGACGACCTAATTAATAAAGGTACCGAAGAACCATACAGAATGTTTACCTCTCGTGCAGAATTTAGAATTCTTTTAAGACAAGACAACGCAGATATTCGTCTTACTGAAAAAGGGCACTCAATCGGTTTGGCATCGGACTACCGATTAGAAAAACTTTTTGATAAAAAGAACGACCTAAATAGGCTCATCAGTGACTTAAATCAAAAGCGTGTTGAGCCTGATGAATCGAACAATGCTCTTTCAGAGCTTAATACTGCCACTTTAAAACAAAGAATTCCTGCCATAAACCTTTTAAGAAGACCCGAAATTGGAATAAGCGATCTGGCGAAGCTCAATGATGAATTAGGAGTCTATCTATCTGAATATCAAGAAGATACACTTTTTCAAGCCGAAGTTTCCATAAAGTATGAAACCTACATAGAAAAGGAGCGTCAGCTAGCAGAAAAAATGGAGACATTAGAAGGTAAAAAGATCAGGGATAATTTTGACTACACTCAAATAAAGGCATTATCAGCAGAAGCAATGCAAAAACTGATAAAAATAAAGCCAAAAACAATTGGCCAGGCCAGTAGAATAAGTGGTGTATCTCCGTCTGATGTTTCCATATTAATGGTATATCTTTCCAGGTAATATGTTTGAAAAATTAGAGCACTGTCCAGTGTGTCAGTCAAACCAATTTACTAATTACATAATTTGTAAAGACCATACCATTAGTGAAGAGTCTTTTGTGATTGTGAAGTGTAATGATTGTTCTTTTTTATTTACCAACCCAAGACCAACAAAGGACAGCATTGCCGGATATTATGCAAGTAATAAATATATATCTCATACAAATTCAAGCAGGAATCTAACTGACATACTGTACAAAGTAGTACGCAATTACTCATTAAAACAAAAAGTGAGATTAATCAATGAATTTACAACTGATAAGAATTTATTGGATTATGGTTGCGGTACAGGTCACTTCCTTGAAGTAGCCAAAGGGAATAGTTGGAATATTACCGGGGTTGAGCCAAGTTCTTCTGCGCAAACAATATCTACAGTGAAATCACATATTAAAGCCTCCATAGATGAATTGTCAATAGCACAGAAATTCGATATAATAACATTGTGGCATGTGCTTGAGCATGTCCATGATCTTAACGACACTATCAATAAGCTGAAACTGCATTTAAAGGGTGATGGTAAATTAGTGATAGCAGTACCCAATCCAAACAGTTATGATGCCAGCTATTTCAAAGAATATTGGGCTGCTTATGACGTACCTCGACATCTTTATCATTTTACAAAACATACTATAAGCCGTTTATTAAAGAAACACCAGTTAAAACTAGAAGAAACAAAACCTATGCTCTTCGACTCGTTTTATGTTTCTTTGCTTAGCAATAGTTACAAATACAAATCAAAAAAATACATTAATTCATTTATAACTGGCTTTAAATCAAATCGTTACGGAAAAAAAACCAACGAATATTCCAGCCATATTTATATTATATCAAAAAAATGAAGTGGTTCTTGTTCGTTTTAATTGTTATAATTTCAGGTTGTGCAAATCAAACGGCACCAACTGGCGGTCCGAAAGATAGTGAGCCACCTAAATTGCTAACTTCAAATCCTGAAAATAAAAGCACCAATGTAAAAACCCAAGAGATAGAATTGGTATTTGACGAATACGTAAAGCTCAACAAAGCTGAAGAACAGATAATTATTTCCCCTCAAACTGAAATAGAAAAAAAGTTTAAGACAAAGAAGGAAAAAGTTTATATAGAATTTGAACAACAATTACCAGACAGTACCACTTATACAATCAACTTCAGAGAAGGAGTACAGGATATTACAGAAGGTAACAGCCCATTAGATTTGAAACTTGCATTTAGCACCGGCAACTATATGGACTCCTTATTTATAGAAGGTGCTGTAAAAGATATTCTAACAGATAAACCAGGTAATAACTATTCAATTTTTCTATACGATGCATTAGATACTCTCACCATCTTTGAAGACAAACCACTTTATTTTACAAAAGCTAACGATAAAGGACTTTACAAACTCGAAAATATAAAAAACGGTCAATACCTCATTTATGCAGTAGCCGACAAAAACAAAAATCTCAAATTAGACTTCGATGATGAATCATACGGTTTTATAGACTCCACCATCCAACTTGACAGTTCCGTCACCGACTTGAACATACTTACCACTTCCACTAATGCTAAACCATTGGCCCTTAAAAGTGCCCGTCAAAATGGAACAATATTCGAAGTAAAGTATAACAAATACACAATCAATTATTCAATCATCAACTCAGACTCTATTCAACTCTATTCTAACTATACAGATAATACTCAGACAAGCATACAAGTCTTTAACAATAACATTTTAGTAGACAGTACAGAGAGTTACATTTTTGCAACCGATAGCTTAGGTGTCGAATCAGTAGATACCGTCATGGTTAAATTTGAAGAAACAGTTCGCAAACCTAAAGACTTTGAAAGTAAGGTTACATTAGAAAAAATATATCCTACGGATGGCATTCTTAAAGGTATTATTGATTTCAACAAACCAATTTATCAGTTTAACTTTGATAGTGTCTATCTATTTCTCGATTCACTTAATATTATTAAGTTGGATACATCAAACTTTTTGAAAGCAAACCACTACGCAGATGCATTCGAACTGGAGTATGTTATCGATAAAAACTTATTTGAATCTAAAGAAAACGAACAAACCCAAACAACTCAGACTAGATCAGATACTGTCAGAAGAACACCACCACCTAAGCCTCATTTGTATATTGGTAAAGGTGCCTTTATATCTGTTGACCAAGATTCAGTACAACAACAACAATCTAAACTTACATTTACTGAATTATCAACCACTGGAACCCTTCTTATTGAAATAAATACAGATAAACCGAACTATATCGTTCAACTATTAAGTCCTAACTTTCAACTCATCCAAGAAAAAAGAAACACAAAACTTTTCTCCTTTAATAAGGTAAATCCCGGAGAATATTTTATCCGTGTTCTTATTGACACCAATCAAAACGGTAGATGGGATCCAGGAAATATTAATCAAACTATTATGCCTGAACCAGTAATATTCTATACAAATGAAGAAGGAGACAAAAAACTTACAATACGAGCCAACTGGGAACTAGGGCCAAATGTTATAACTTTTTAATGTTGATAAATCAAGGACAACCTGTTAACAAATCTGATTTATAGACAATACTTATTAATTATCTATGTTGACCTGATAGATACTCTAATTTCATAAACATTTCTACTTATCATACCCACAGTTTCTTAACAACTACAATCAAATAAATCTTATCAACAAAACAAGAAATTTATCCACTACAAATATATAATCCACTGAATATCAAATATTTACCACTCGATAAATTGTGAATAACTATACAACTCATCCACTGTTTAAGAACATTTTTATAAACCAAATAAACTCTACATTAATTATCCACGTATCCACATACTAATAATTAATAATAGTTTTTAATTTATAATATATATATAATATTGCTCTGTGGGTATTGTGAATAAAATTTTAGGATCCGTAATAATTTTCTTCTTTACATGGAGTAATGTCCATGCGCAACAAACAATTGAAATTCAATTAGCCAATGAATACTATGGACAAGGGGAATACGATAAAGCGAGATCGCTATATGAAGACCTTGCAAAAGATTATAACAACATTCCCTTAATCCATAATAACTTTTATTTCCTTTTGCTGGAAACGGCCAACTATAATGACGCAGAAAAATATATCAAGAAATTAATTAAACGTTTTCCGGAAAACTTGTACTACAAATTAGATCTGGGCCTATTAATCTTTACAGAAGAGGGCGAGAATCAGTCTGATATTTATTTTAAAAATGTGATTGATGATATCAAATATGATAACTACCTGGTCAGTATTACGGCTGATTATTTTGTAAACAAAAAATTAACACAATATGCTGTACTAACATTTACCGAAGGCAGACAGGCTTTGAATAACCCATATCTCTTCTCACTGGAGCTGGCCAATATTTATCGTATAATGAATGAAAAAGATAAAATGGTGGAAGAATACCTCAACTATGTAATTCAAAACCCTTCCAATTTAAGTTCAGTCAAAAACACACTTCAATCATTATTGAATAAGCCAGACGAATTACAGAGTCTCGAGCGATTGTTGTATCATAAGATCCAGCAAGACCCTCAAAGTGAAGTATATTCAGAATTACTAATATGGGTCAACCTTCAACAAAAAAATTTTTATGGAGCCTTTCTACAGGCACGTGCAATAGATAAAAGACTTAGATCCGAGGGAAGCAGGACACTTAACATCGGCATGATTGCATTGAATAACAATGATTACAATAATGCAATAAAGATTTTCAGTTACTTAATACAAAATTATCCAGGCTCTAATAATTACTTGCTAGCCAAAATGTATTTAATAAGATCGTATGAACAGCGTGTAAGAAATACCTATCCCATTGATGAAAGAGAGATTAGAAATCTTGTCAACGACTACAACGAGTTTATAAAAGAGCTAGGTGTAAGTAGAAATACTTTGGAAGCACTTAGAAATAAGGCATTACTCCATGCCTTCTATCTTGATGAAAAAGATTCAGCAATTGCTATTTTAGAGAAGATAGTTAACACACCAAGAGCCAATCCTGATATAAAATCAAAATCAAAACTTGATTTAGGGGACATATACCTTCTGAAAGGTGAAAACTGGGAATCTTCACTTTTATACTCACAGGTAGAAAAATCTAATAAAGAAGATAATCTCGGATATACAGCTAAATTAAAAAATGCGAAACTCTCTTATTTTAAAGGTAATTTTAAATTGGCCGAAGAACATTTAGATATTTTAAAGGAAGCTACGACCCGAGAAATAGCCAACGATGCTATGGCGTTAAGCTTACTCATTAAGGATAATACAGTATTAGATACCTCAGAACTGGCATTACAAGAATTTGCCAACATTGAACTGTTATTATTTCAG
>NZ_JAVJUY010000106.1:0-9065 GCF_040220315.1 Fulvivirga sp. | reverse complement strand
CACCACATACCTGTTTTGTGCCTGAATGATAAAGGCAGAAAAGAAAAAGAATATGAAGATGTTAATTCTTGCCATAATCAATTAGTGACTGCGTTCTGAATACTCCACTTTGAATTTGTTGCTGACCTAAACAATTGTCATCCGTACAATATGAGTATAAAAGTTCCTCTTTATAAATTAAACCAACGTTTAAAGCATATACTTCATATCTCCTATCCTGCTCAACAATAAAATCCTCATTATCGTTTTGAACAACGGTGATAGTACTTTCAAATTGTTGATCATTAATTGTGTAAGGGAAATAAAGGCTATCGAGCTGATAGTTGTCTTCTTCCAACTGATTCTGACTGTTTCCATCCCATATTTTACCAGCAAAAATGGGGAACGTCAACTTCACAAATGGTGTGTTACCCTCAGTAACTATTAATTGCTGGTTGTTAATTCTGGCCTGCCAGGTATCAAAATAAGACCAATCATCTACTAAATTTGCCTTAGTGTATTGATAGATTACGTAAACAGAATCTTGGGCATTGATGAAGCTTTCAACCACCTCTTCTCTCAGGTAATAGGTAGTATCCAAAACAACAATATCGTTGGTATAAAGTATTTCGTCTATCTGATAGTCATAATACAGACCTACTTCAAGCGGAACAAACTGCTCACCTGCGGCCAAAGGAATCCGTTCGTCATTATTACAGGCAGCTAATGTCAGAATTGACAGTAACAAAAAAAGGGAGGCGTTATTGATTTTAATTAACACCTCCCAAAAATAAGATAATTACTCTTTTAATTATTATTCAGCTTGCCAAGAAGCTCAACAACAGCATCTTCTTTGCTTGTTGCCTTGGCATCAATTAGTTTGTCACCATCAAAAACAGCAAAAAATGGCAAGTTGGTGACATTAGCCAATTTTCTAGCTTCAGGATTCTTCTCTGCATCCACATCCACAAAATTTATTCCTGTAAACCTCTCATCTTCAGAGAGTCTCTTAAATTTAGGAGTGAACAATCTGCAATTGCCACACCAACCTGCGAAGTATTTTACTATCGTTTTATTTTCTACTAGGGCTTCTTTAAAATTTGAGTCATCTAATACTTTAACTGCCATAATTATATCATTTTTAATTTCTGCCGCAAAGCAAGCTATTTTCATTTAGCTTTGTGAACAAAACCTATCGATTATTCTTATATATTGATTATTAGAATCTATAGAACATTATGGCATTAAAAACATTTGTGAAGGTAAACGCGGTAAATAACTTATCTGATGCACGATATTGTGCTGGCATGAATGTAAATATTATTGGTTTTAAGGCAGGTACCGATGAAAATTCTGTGAGCCCAGAACAATTTAAAGAAATCACATCCTGGGTTTCAGGAGTTGAATTTTGCCTCGAATTTGAAGAAAAAATTGATAATATAGTGAATGAATACGATGCGCAGTTTATCCAAAGCACAAGTCAGTCTGAATTACTGAATTACGCTGGTAAAGTGAAGCTTATCTACGCTACTGACTTAGAAAATATAGATTCAGAGTTAAGCTTAGATTTAGATTACATCCTTTTGAATAATGTTGATCTAAACGATGGAGATCAACTAAACCAGGTCAAGGGTCTGACCAATAGATACAGCGTATTGCTAGGCTCGGGGTTTGATGACTCAAACATTAATGAAATTTTGGATAGTACTTCAATTGCTGGGATCGGCATAACGGCAGGTGATGAAATAAGACCTGGCTACAAAGATTATGATGAGTTGGCAGATGTATTGGAGGCAATTGAAATTGACGAGTGGGCATGAAAAAATTATACTTCACCCCCGGACCTTCACAACTATACTTTACAGCTGAAGAGCATCTTAAAAATGCCCTAAAGCATGGTGTTCCTTCCATTTCTCATAGAAGTAAAGAATTTCAAAGCATCTACGCTCACACTGTTGAACAGCTTAAAGTATTACTCAACATTCCTGACGGTTATCATGTTGTATTCACTTCATCTGCTACAGAAGTATGGGAACGGATTGGTCAAAATCTAATAGAGAATGAGTCTTTCCATTTTGTGAATGGTGCGTTTTCAGAAAAGTTTTTCAGTATAATTCAAAATTTAGGTAAATCTGCATTAAAAAAACAAGTTATTGAGGGGTCAGTTGTAGAAGTTGAAACCGTTTTAATTCCAGAAAGCTCCGAATTAATCTCGATCACCTACAATGAAACCAGCACGGGAGCCTCACACAGTCAGAATGATTTAGATCTTATCCGTAAAAGTTTTCAAGATCAGCTGATTGCACTGGATGTAGTTTCCGTCACACCTTCTGTAGAAATTGATTTTTCTGCGGTAGACACGTTTTACTTTTCGGTGCAAAAATGTTTTGGATTGCCCGCAGGTTTAGGAGTTTGGGTGTTCAATGATAGGTGCGTTCAGAAAGCAGAATCGCTCATGAATAAAAACATGAGCATTGGCACATATCACTGTATACCAGAATTGGTAAAAAAATCTATGATTAATCAAACGCCTGAAACTCCCAACATGCTAAACATCTATTTACTGGGCAGAGTAGCTGAAGACATGAACAAAAAAGGGGTTCAACAAATAAGGCAAGAAACCAATTATAAACATGCCTTGCTTCAACATACAATCAATGAAAGCCCATATTTATCCCATTTTGTAGAGAAGGAGAATAACAGATCTAGAACTACAGCAGTGGCCAATACCACCATTGACGCTAAATTACTGACTGAAGCGCTTGCTAAAAAGGGATTAGTGATTGGTAGTGGCTATGGAACATTCAAAAATTCACAAATAAGAATAGCGAATTTCCCAACTCATTCAAAGGAACAAATTGAAATGCTTTCAGATCAAATATTATCCCTAAATATTTAATCATAATATTAGAGTAATGTTAACTGATTGTTACCTTTGCGGCAAAATTTGAGACATGGAGCCGTTTAAAAAAATACTTGTAGGGTTAGATACATCAGCACTTGACGAAACGCTTATAAAATACGCTGCCTTCATTGTTGACCATACTTCAGCAGAAAAAGTTGAATTTGTAAATATTTTAAGAAATTTAAATATTCCTACTGAAGTTCGAAAAGAGTTTCCTGAGTTAGTAGAAACGGCCATTAATGATAGAAAAGCTAAGATTAGAGAATCTATTAAGAGTTTATTCAAAACTCAAAAGAAGATTAAATTCTCAATAAATGTTAAAAAAGGTCAGGCCGGGGATTTACTGAATATTGCTCAAAAAAGTAATTCTGATTTAATTATTGTTGGCCAAAAGAAAACATTAGATGGTACTGGTGTTACTACTTTAAGGCTAGCCAGAAGAGCTAGCTGTAACTTGCTAATAGTACCAGAAAATGTAGAGCCAAAGGCAGAAAAGCTATTGGTACCTATCGACTTCTCTAATTACGCAAAACTAGCCTTAGAGCAAACCATCGACTTCGCAGTTAAAAATGATAGTAAGCCAGAAGTTATCTGTCAAAATGTGTACACAGTGCCAGCAGGATATCATTACACAGGCAAATCGTTTGAAGAGTTTGCGGAAATCATGAAGAAAAATGCACAGAATGGTTTTGCAAAATTCATGAAGAAAATAGACAAGCGTAATATTAAAATCAGTGACGTTTATTCGCTGGATACTAATGATAACTTGGCGAGTGACATCTACGACCTTGCTGATGAAATTAATCCAGATTTTATTATTATTGGCGCCAAAGGTAGAACGGCCACAGCTGCATTATTCCTTGGTAGTTTAGCGGAAAAGATGGTGAATGAAAAGATGAATCATCCACTTCTTGTAGTTAGATTTAAAGGAAAAAATGCAGGTTTGATAGAAACTTTAAGAGAATTCTAAATCAACAATTCCTTTTTTATAATTAGTTGTTAAGACTCCACATCAATTGGTAAATTTGATGAATGTCTGCGCACTTAAGCCTTCTAGAACTTAATAAGCTAATCCAATCCACACTATCAGGAAACCTTGAACCTGGATATTGGGTAATTGCAGAAATTAGCGAGTTAAAGGTTAATCAAAATGGCCATTGCTACATCGAGTTAGTCGAAAAAGACGAACAGCGTGTAATTGCCAAAACAAGGGCAACCATTTGGGCTAATGTATACAATAATCTTTCGCTATGGTTCGAGCGAATGACCAATCAGGTGCTAAAGCCCGGCATGAAAATCTTGTGCTTTGGCAGCATCCAATTTCATGAATTATATGGCTTAAGCTTTAATATAAAAGACATTGATGCCAACTTTACGCTAGGCGAAAGAGAGCGACTGAGACAAGAAGTCATCAATAAATTAATGGAAGATGGCGTCTTTGATATGAACAAAGAACTACCCGTTGATTTGGCGTTAAACAGAATTGCGATTATTAGTTCTCCTGCTGCAGCTGGCTATGAAGATTTCATGAATCAAATTGAAGCCAATGAATATGGGTATAAGTACAATATTGATTTATTTAAAGCCACAATGCAGGGTTCGGCAGCTTCTGAATCAATTATTAATGCGTTGCATACGATCTATAACTCAAATACAGATTATGATGCAGTAATTATCATTCGCGGTGGTGGTTCTAGGGTAGACTTGGATTGTTTTGATGACTATGAGTTGGCATTCAATGCTTGCCAATTTCCAATTCCTATAATTACTGGAATAGGTCATGAAAGAGATCAATCGATATTGGATTTAGTTGCATACAAGGCACTCAAAACTCCTACTGCTGTGGCTGAGTGGGTCATTGGTAAGTCAATGGATGTTGAATCAACCATGATTGACCTGATGCATCGGACGGGTAAATATGTTCAACTGATTTTAAACCAAAAAAGAACTGATATATCCTCTCTTACGAATAGGTTAAGCAACTCATTTAAAATACAGCTATCGAACAATGACTATCAACTGAATAGAATGTGCTCACAATTAAAATCTGACGTAAAGCTTTTTATGAAACAAGCTCATAACGGGCTAGATGATTATGGCACCAAGGTCAATTATCTGAATCCGATAAATACGTTAAAAAGAGGTTATTCCATCACCAGCAAAAACGGCAAAATGCTTGGCAATGAAAAGTTAAATGTTGGTGATATTATTGAGACAAGAACATTATATTCGTTGCTCGAAAGTAAGGTGCAAAAAATTGATGATTTGAATGAAGAAGATTAAGACCTATACCGAAGCCCTGACAAAACTAGAGAAAACAGTAGCTGAAATAGAAAGCGGAGAACTTACCGTTGATGAACTTACGGATAAGGTAAAAGAAGCCACTGAACTTGTAAATATCTGTCGAAAAAAACTCAGGTCAGTTGAAGAAGATATTAATAAATCATTAGATGAATTAAATTAACTTATCATCATTTTGCAGTTGAAGCATGACTAAGGAACAAGCTAAAAAGGAAATAGCTGAGCTTTCAGAAAAGATCAATTATTACAACGATCTGTATTATCAAAAAGACACTTCTGAGATATCGGATTACGAGTTTGATCAGCTTTTAGAGCGATTAATAGCGTTAGAAAAAGAATACCCTGAACTTAAAGAAAAAGACTCTCCTACCCAGCGTGTTGGCGGCACCATCACCAAAAATTTTGAAACGGTTTACCATAAGCATGCCATGCTTTCGCTAGGCAATACTTACTCAACGGATGATTTAAGAGATTTTGATAAAAGGGTTGAAAAAGGCCTTGAGACTACAGAATACGAATATTTCTGTGAACTAAAGTTTGATGGCGTTGCCCTAAGCCTAACCTACGAAAATGGTGTATTGGCAAGAGCGGTAACCCGAGGCGATGGCACCCGGGGTGATGACATTACAAACAATGTAAAAACCATCAGAACCATTCCACTCAAATTAAAAGGCAATTACCAGGAAGAATTTGAAGCCAGAGGTGAAGCCTTTCTCTCGAAGGAAGCCTTTGCCAGATTAAATAAAGAAAGAGAAGAAAATGGTGAAGAATTATATGCCAATGCCAGAAATACCGCTTCAGGATCACTAAAAATGCAAGACTCATCGTTAGTAGCCAAAAGAAAGTTAGACTGCTACCTCTATTCTATGGTGGGTGACAACCTGAATGTAGAAACTCATGAAGGGGCGATTAAAACCCTAATTAATCTAGGCTTCAATGTTTCCCCTACCTATCAAAAATGCTCCACTATAGACGAAGTGATCAACTACATAGAAAAATGGGAAACTAAAAGACACGAATTGCCTTTGGAAACCGATGGGATTGTTATCAAGGTAAACAGCCTGAAACAGCAAAGGGATTTGGGTTTTACCGCTAAAAGCCCAAGATGGGCCATTGCATATAAGTACAAGGCTGAAGATACCACTACTATTCTGGAAGGTATTACCTACCAGATAGGCCGAACTGGAGCTGTAACGCCTGTAGCTGAATTAAAACCTGTTTTGTTAGCAGGTACTACTGTCAAACGGGCATCACTGCATAATGCTAATGAAATTGAGCGTTTGGATGTGAGAATTGGCGATACTGTTTTTGTGGAAAAAGGTGGTGAAATAATTCCTAAAGTAATAAAAGTAGATTTTACTAAGCGTAAAGCTGACTCCAATCCAGTTGAGTATATATTGGAATGTCCTGAGTGTGGAACGCCTTTGGTTCGAGTGGAAGGCGAAGCGCAGCATTATTGCCCAAATATTGATGGTTGTCCGCCACAGATAAAAGGTCGGATAGAACATTTTATTCAACGAAAGGCCATGAACATTGATAGCCTTGGCGAGAGCACTATTGGCTTACTATACCAGAAGGGGTTGGTTTACAGCCCTGCTGATTTGTATGATTTGAATTACGATGATGTTTTCAACCTCGAAGGGTTTAAGGATTTGAGTACGAAAAACCTGTTAAAAGGTATAGAGGAATCAAAAAATACCCCTTTTGAAAGCGTGCTGTTTGCATTGGGAATTAGGTTTGTAGGACGAACTGTTGCAGAAAAGCTAGCCCGCTATTTCAAAAACATAGATTCACTAAGCAAGGCAAGCTACGAACAACTCATTGATGTTCCTGAAATCGGTGAACGTATTGCCAATAGCCTTCTCTCCTATTTTGCCAATGACAAATACATTCGCGAAATTCAACGGTTAAAAGAAGCCGGGATTCAATTTGAAATTATTGAAAAAGATGACACCAGCATTTCGAATGTTTTAGATGGAAAAAGCTTTGTTGTATCAGGCGTATTCGAAAACTTTGGCCGCGATGAATTGAAGGAAACCATTAAAAATCATGGTGGTAAGGTAATATCAGGCATTTCCGGTAAATTAGATTATTTGTTGGCAGGTGATAAAATGGGACCTGCAAAACGAGAAAAAGCAGAAAAATTGAATATCACAATTATAAGTGAGGAAGATTTTACAAAGATGATTAACAACTAATCCATGCTATCTAAAAAATTACTTACACATAAGGCCAAAGGTTTTGTTAAGAAAAATCAAGCGCCCAGATCTAGCATGAATTACAATCAAGTGAATGATATTGGCATACTCTTTAGCATTAATAGTGTGCAGAAACATGAGCAAATTAAGCACCTAATAAAAACACTGGAAAATGATGGTAAGAAAGTAGAGGTGCTCGCATTCTTGCCTAAAAACCAGGAAAACCATGAGTTTCTGTTTGACTTCTTTACAGCTAAAGAGATTACTTTTTGGGGAAATATTGAATCGGATAAAGTAAAGAGCTTTATAAACAAAAGCTTTGATTATCTTTTTTATATAGATGAAGAGAGCAACCTCATTCTAAGAAATATTCTGGCACAAAGTAAGGCCAAATGCAGAGTGGCTAAATATGACGAGGAAAATGCGCTATACTCAGAGATGATGGTACAAGTGCCCAAAGATGGTGGCATTAAAAAACTCATTGAAGAGATGTACCGATATACAAAATTACTTTCTTAATGGATACTACTAAATTATATGGAACTGGTGTAGCCTTAGTCACACCATTTAATAAAGATGAAAGCATAGACTTTGATGGGCTCAAAAGACTACTGGAAAGTACTGCAAAGCAGGGTGTTGATTATTATGTAGTTCAGGGTACAACTGGTGAATCTGTAACAACCACCCCTTCTGAGAAGCAACAAATTCTTGATTTTGTTAAGAAAAACAATTCGGCAAAACTGCCAATTGTTTATGGCATTGGCGGAAATAACACCAGGCAAGTCATCGAAAACATTAAATCAGCCGATTTAAGTGGTGTAGACGCTATACTATCTGTTAGTCCATATTACAACAAACCTTCTCAAGCAGGAATTATTAAGCATTTTGAGCTTGTGGCAGACACTTCTCCTGTACCTGCAATTCTTTATAATGTACCGGGTAGAACTTCTTCTAATCTCACTGCAGAAACAACATTAACACTAGCAAAGCATCCAAATATCATAGGGGTTAAAGAAGCATCGGGCAATGTAGAGCAATCAATGGCGATCAGCGCTAATAAGCTATCAGATTTTCTTTTAATCTCCGGTGACGACATGCTCACTGTTCCATTGTATTCAATAGGTTCGAAAGGGGTTATTTCAGTGTTGGCTAATGCCTTTGGAGATATTTTTAAAGAAATGAAAGACAATGCCTTTTCGGGAAATTATGAAGCTGCATCAAAAGCTGCATTCAAATTACAGGGTATTAATCCGTTAATGTATCAAGAAAGCAATCCTGTAGGCATTAAAGAAGTGCTTAAACTTCAGGGCATTTGTGAGAATTATGTGAGATTGCCCTTATTAAGTGCGAGTAGTAATCTTCAATCGCAAATAAAATCAACCTTAGATTCAATGCAAGAGTCTTAAAATGTAAGACATAAAAAAAGGCGATCAAATGATCGCCTTTCTTTATTTATTAATTGGATATAATTAACCTTTGTTTTTGATATCCTGAACTTCAACTCTGATATCTTGAGCCATGTTCTTCAACTCTTGCATGCCTTTTCTTACTCTTGTTCCAGCAGCGTTATTCTTTTTGTCATAGAACTTTTCAAAGTCAGACTCAAGACCCATTACTAAGTTTTTAAGTTCTTCAAATTTCTTCATGCTTGATAATTTTTAAGGTTATTGAAAATTTTTTTG
>NZ_JAVJUY010000105.1:0-6802 GCF_040220315.1 Fulvivirga sp. | reverse complement strand
TTGGGTATAAAATGGCTCATTCAGCCTCGCCTGATGACTTAGTTGACAATCAGCTCATCATGATGGACATTGCCATTTGGGGACCGATCATACCTATTGGTTTGGCATGTGCAACAATATCATCCGCGCTAGGAAGCATATTGGTCGCGCCTCGCACGCTACAGGCACTGGCCGGTGATCGGGTTTTTCCTCTCATGAGGATTAACGCATATTTGGCTAAAGGCAAAGCCGGAACGAATGATCCTGTTAATGCAACCATCTTAACTGGCGTCATTGCCCTACTTTTTGTAGGGATAGGTGATGTAAACGTAGTGGCGGAAGTTATTTCCATGTTTTTTATGATTACCTATGGGTCGCTCTGTTTGATTTCTTTCTTGCAGCATTTTGCAGCAGACCCTTCATACAGGCCTTCATTTAAATCGAAATGGTACATCTCATTGTTAGGAGCACTACTGTGTGTGTACCTTATGTTTAAAATGAATACTCAGTATGCCATCATTTCAATTATAATGATGACCTTGATCTACATATTTATAACCCACACAAGTAAAAGTAAAGAAGGACTGGCCAAAATTTTTCAGGGGGTTATATTTCAAATAAGCAGACAGCTTCAGGTCTTTCTTCAAAAAGTGGATAAAGGAGAGGAGAACTGGCGACCTTCTATGATCTGTATTTCAGATGATTTTTTTAACCGGCCTTCGGCATTTCAATTAATGAAATGGCTTTCCCATCGGTATGGTTTCGGCACATATATACACTACATTAACGGCTATTTATCTAAAGATTCAAATGAAAGAGCGCGCAATGAATTGAAAAGGCTTCTTAAAGCAACAGGAATCAGTCGAAGTAATGTATATGTTGATACGCTTATTTCACCCTCTTTTACTAGTGCAGTTGCGCAGTCCATGCAATTACCAAGTGTTTCAGGTAAAGAAATCAATATGATTCTATTTGAGTATTCAAAAAACGAACCTGAAAACCTAAACCACATCATTGATAATTTCACAATGGTAAAAGCTGCAGAGTTTGACATCTGCCTCCTTGGTTCCTCTGACAAAGAATTTGGTTTTATGCACGAAATTCATATCTGGCTTACGCCAAATGATTTGAAAAACAGTAGCTTAATGATCTTACTGGGCTATATTATTATGGGGCATAAAGACTGGCGTGATGCAGAAATAAAGATATTCGCAGTTGTGAGTAAGCAGGACATGGTTTCGGAAGAGGAAAATTTAGTGAGTATTATAAAACAAGGGCGGCTGCCAATCTCACCCAATAATATTAAGTTTATTCAACACGAAGAAGATGTTGTAATTAAAGACATTATCAATAAGAAGTCTGTAGATGCCGATCTGACCATTTTAGGGTTCAGGGAAGAGGCTATAAAGCAGCTTGAGCATAAACTATTTGAAGGTTATGATAGCATTGGAAACGTTCTATTTGTTAATTGCTCAAAAGCCAAAGAGATAGAATAAGCCTAACCTCTAAATCCTTTCTTTAGCTTAACAGGCTCGCCAGTTTTCCTTAGTTTAATATTAATTAACTCTACTATTAAGGAGAAGAATACGGCAAAATAGATATACCCTTTTGGTACATGATATCCCAATGCCTCTACAGCTAACATAAAACCAATAAGAATTAAAAACGATAATGCAAGTATTTCTAATGTAGGATGGCCACTGATAAACGCACTGATTTTTCCTGAAAAGAGCATCATAACTATCATCGAAATAACTACCGCCAATACCATAAGTATCAGATGTTCAGTTAAACCTATAGCTGTTAAAATTGAATCAAACGAAAATATAATATCCAATAGAATAATTTGGGCAATGACAGTTGCCAGTGAAAATTTCTTTTTATTTTCTTGCTCCTCGCTTTCAACGCCTTCCATTTTATGATGCACTTCCATCACGCTTTTAAAGATTAAGAATATTCCACCGCCAAGTAGTATCAAGTCTCTGCCGCTGAAAGGATGGCCGAAAACAGAGAAAAGTGGTTCTGTAAAAGTGATGATATAGGTGATCCCCATCAACAGCCCGATTCTAAAGATAAGCGCCATTGAAAGCCCTATATTTCTGGCCTTAGCCTGCTGAGATTCTGGAAGTTTATTGGAAACAATGGAAATGAAAATGATATTATCAATTCCAAGTACAATTTCTAAAAAAGTAAGTGTCAGTAATGCCACCCAGGTGGATGGCTCTAAGAATAGCTCCATGGTTTCAAATATAGCAAATACGAAATAATAGAAACGTGTTTAAATTTTATTATCAATTAGTATCTTGTTGTTTAATTTGAAATTATGGAATCAACTAGTTGTATTAATTGTGGTGAAGAATTAAAGGGAAAATATTGCTACAAATGCGGCAATCCTGTAAGCAAAAAAAGGCTAACATTTCAGACTGTTTTTCAAGAATTTTATCAGCGTGTTTTTGGGTTTGATACTAAGTTTAGCCATACGTTGATTCATATGTTCACCAAACCTGGTAGGGTAATAAATACTTACATTAATGGAAACAGAACCTACTATATGGGACCTGTTGCCTATATTTTTTGGATGCTTACTGTGTTTATTCTATTAATGTCATTAATGGATATTGATATGCGTGAACTAACACAAAGTACACAGGATCTTATGGGGCAAGACCAACAACAAACGGAAAAACAGAAACAATTCAGTGAAGATATGATGAATTGGATGTCGAATAATTTTAGATTAATGACATTTGCACTTCTGCCATTAATTGCAATTCCGCAACTCTTGTTCTTCAGAAAAAAGGGCTTTAATTATATAGAACACTTAGTAGTGTTGGTTTACAGTAATGCTCAGGTTTTCATTATTTCTATTTTATCATTATTTCTTTTGTACTTTTTTGATTATTCAATTCAAAATGAAGTCGCGATTTTCAATTTCATATTTTTTGCCTACGTGAGTAGCATGACCTATGAGGGTAATAAGTTATGGAATTTCTTTAAAGGGCTAATCTCATATATTATCGGGTATCTACTTATTATTTTTGTTGGTATTGCTATTGCAATTTTTTATATCACTTAAGCTTTCACACACAAAGAACTAAATATCGATATTATTAAATTGATAAATTATCGCTTTAATCCTGCTTATTGGTTTGGAATAAATGATTTTTATAATCAGATGGGTGCAAGCCAAGGTAATAATCGCCATCCCTAGTATAACTAAGAATACTGCAATAGTTGACCAATCTAAGTTTAATTGTAAATATAGATTGGCGCCAAGACTTACAGTTAGAAGAGGAACAATGATGTAATAGGCCGAGCAATATCTTTTAAGATATTTATAAGTTCTTTCTGAATTCTGAACAATGCTCAGGTTTGGGTTGAAGACATTAATTAATCTGTATTTTATTTTGTAGTGAACTAGCAGTATAGCTGCTGCACCTATAATTTGGCTACTTACCACGTACCTACTTTTCAATCCCAAATAAAAAGTAACCCCAACAAGCAGAGCTGTCAATCCAGTCATAACAAGTGCATCAATCAACATTGTTCTGTTAATTCGCTGAACTGTTGAAAGAGTTTTTATTTCAAATATGCTTTCAAGCTCTTGAGAACTATATTTGATATCATCCTTCTGTACTTTATTCTTTAATTCTTCGAGTTCCATTGCTCAGGTCATTATGGTTTTTAATTTCTGTTTTATACGGTTGAGTTTCACACCTACATTACTTTCGCTGATGCCTAAAATATCGGCCATCTCTTTGTAACTCAAATCATCCAAATAGAGCACAATAAATGCTCTTTCAGATTCGGATAGTTTCTTAATTGCCATTTTCAATAGTTCTTCATCTGTTTCAGTATCCGTTTGGCTATCGAATTGTGCAATATTTACTTCGTTAAGGGCTTCTCTGCTGCGCATTACCTTTTTTATATGAGTAATGGAGGTGTAAAGCGCTACGCGATAAATCCAGGTAGATACTTTAGATTCAAAATTAAACCGCTGATACCCAACCCATAATTGGGCTAAAATTTCCTGAAACAAATCTTCGTGCTCAATTGTATTGTTAGTATACAAACGACAAACACTATGAATAACACGTTGATATTCATTAATCATTTCAAGAAATTCTTGCTGATTCTTGCCCAATTATCTCCCTTAGTTTACGTGAATTGTATGCTTAATTTCTTTTTTCTTACAAGAGATCGCCAATTTTTTAATATCTTTCACCATTCGAATTCAGAACTACCATTGTAACAAAGCTAATTTAAGGGTATTTTTAACCCTACAAATCTTATGATTTCGATAAAATCTATAGTAACCTCATTCTTGATAGTAGTTAGTTTACTGCTTAATACAAGTGTTCATGCACAAGTAGATGACCCTGCAGCTTCCAATACGAGGTTTTATTATTCTGGTAATTTAGGTAGCAATGAAAAAATTGAGTTAAACATTCAATTAACCGGCTATTTAATTTCCGGCTCTTATATGGTAATTAACTCAGGCGATATTTTCTTAATCAGAGGCAGACTATCTGCTGACAAAGCGGGTTTAGGAGTAATTGTATATGATTCTGACAACAACTATGTTGCCGCTGTGGAGGCAAGGGTTGTTTCTGAAGAGTTGGATTTTGCGAGAGAAATTAGAGGTGTTTGGAAAAGCCCCGATGGAAACCTGATTAAGAACATACGATTGAACAAGGTGGCAGAATTTGCCAAAAATTCTACAGAAGAGAGAACGTCATCTTATTTTGAATAAACACCTACCAGCCGAAGCTGGGAGGCATTCGATTCACAAAACAACATCATTCATTTTTTAAATTACTCGCAGGGCTCATCCTTCCAGTTTTAATTGTCTGAGAGCCAATGGTTAGGGCGCTGATTATCAATAATATAAATGTGCCTGTTAGGATAATTTCTGGTGAGATCGTTACCCTATATGCAATTGACTCTAACCATAAATTATTAACAACAACGGTTAGCGGAATGGCTACTACAATAGATAATAGCAACAATGTCCCGAAACTTTTAGACAGTATATAAATCACCTGATTATCTGATGCCCCTAATGCTTTTCTGATAGCTATTTCTTTCACCCTGGTTTGGGTATTATAAATGGCCATGCCTAGTAGCCCTAAGCTTGCAATTGAAAGGGCAAGAAAAGAAAAAACCCCGATTATCTTTGTGAGATCACCGAAAGTCATGTCGTAAAACTCGTTAATATCATCTTCCATATACCCATAAGTAAATTGTTTTAATGGATTCACGGTTTTCCACGAGCTTTCAATTTGTGAAATTGCAATTTCCTTATTCTGAGAGTTAAGTTTAACATGAGCAAGATGAAACCGTGTGGGGATGTACCTTAAAGCCATGGGTTTAATCTCGGCTGTTAAGTTTTGGTGATTATAATCTTGGATGATGCCAACAATACTAATTTCCGAGGAGTCTTCATCATAAATTACTTTGCCAAGTGCATCGTGTTTATTTTCAAAGTTGAATGTTTCAATGGCCTTTTCATTGATGATAATTTCATGCTCATTTTTCAAATTAGCCTCGGGATTGATATTTCTCCCAGCCACCAATTTAAGACCCATAACATCGATGTAATTTTCATCTACAACATAGTAGAACAGTTCAGATTCTTCATCAGACAGATTTCTTTTAAAGCCTTCGCCATAGGTGGTACCCGCAGCCGGTAGGTGAGAAGCTAATGTTACTTGCTCAATGGCTGACTGTTTCTCCAGTTCAGTTTTAAATGCCTGGCCATCCGTTCTCACAAGAGGGATATTAATGATGTTCTCTGTTTTAAAACCCTTGTCAGATGAAACCAGTATGTTTAATTGTTTGTAAAGTATTATTACTGATAGTATAAAGAAAAGAGATAATGCCAATTGGCCAGTGAGCAATGCTTTTCTAAGTCCCATTTTTGACATAAGCTTCATAGAACTAAAATCTTTTAAAACCTTAATAGGCTGAAATGCTGATAGAAGGAATGCAGGAAGCAATCCTGCCAAAAGCCCAACGCCTAATGCGAAAGCAACTGAAGTAGCAATTACTGCCGGACTAAATGAAAGGTTCCATTTAAGCATAGTAGCGAGGCTTAAACTAGCAAAGGCCGGTTCAATAATTACCACGAGTGCATAAGCTACAACTAAGCTGAATAGTGAGATTAATACAGATTCTATGATAAACTGGGTAAATATTTGACCCTTAAGTGCACCAGACACCTTTCTGACACCCACTTCTTTAGCACGATTAATCGATTTAGCAATGCTTAAATTAGTATAGTTAAAGCATGCTGAGATCATTACAATAAGTGCCAACCCTCCTAAAAAGTAAACAAATAACATGGGTAGTCCCGGACCAATTTGGTTGCCTAATAGCGGACCGGGATTGATAGCAATAAGGTTCTGCAGTTGAAAGCGATAGTCTACATCTTCATTTTCAGCGTAATACTCTTCATCAATTTCTGCAAGATACTTTAGAACTTCATTAGCACTTTTGCCTTCTTCCAACTCAATATATGTCCAGCCGGAGGTATTAACCTCCCACGTATTATTCGATTTGTGTAATAATGAATCTTTTTCTAATAACTGAGTGGTAGAAAAAGAGGCCAGTGCTTCATAAACGATGTGGGATTTTTCGTTATTGTCTTTAATTACACCCGTAACCTTATACTCGCCAATTCTATCCATATCTATCACCTGCCCTATAGGATCGTTATTGCCGAAGAGCTTTATTGCTGCTTTTTTAGTGAGTACTACTGTGTTGGGTTCGGCAAGGGCTGTGGCAGCATTTCCAGATTCAAGTTCCAGCTGAAAAATTTCTA
>NZ_JAVJUY010000104.1:0-9102 GCF_040220315.1 Fulvivirga sp. | reverse complement strand
AATAATTCCAACTTCACGGTCATGTCATCAGTAACCTCTACTATCTTAACATTCCCACCATCCGTTTCTAAATAAGGGCGGATGCCATCCAGGGCCTTATCAATTCTAGAAACTAAATCTTCCGACACTGTATTTGTTGTTTCCATTATGCGTTCATTTCCACTTTTTTCGTTTTTTCCATATTGGCATTTCTAATTGCCACTTGCCTTGCCATCGCTTCAGCTAAATCATTAAATGCTTTTGCACTTACATCATCCTTCATTGCCACCGGAAGCCCACTATCTCCACTTTCTCTAATGCTCTGAACCAATGGTATCTGACCCAGAAACGGAACATTATGCTTTTCCGATAAGTTCAAACCACCATCTTGCCCAAATATATAGTATTTGTTGTCAGGTAGCTCCTCAGGAGTAAAGTACGCCATATTTTCAATAATACCCAACACGGGTACATTGATCTGTGGCTGTTTGAACATGGCTAAACCTTTCCTGGCATCGGCTATGGCTACTTTTTGTGGGGTTGTTACCACTACTGCTCCTGTAACTGGTACAGTTTGTACCAATGTCAGGTGAATATCACTTGTACCTGGAGGTAAGTCGATCAATAAATAATCCAGCTCACCCCAATCTGTATCTCCGATAAACTGCTTTAAGGCAGAACTTGCCATAGGCCCTCTCCAAACTACCGCACTATCGGCAGGAGCAAGAAAACCTATAGAAATAAGCTTTACACCATACTGCTCTAAAGGAACAATTATGTTTTTACCATTTACCTGTTTAACTTCTGGCTGCTCACCTTCGCAATTGAACATAGTAGGAATAGATGGGCCATAAATATCAGCATCTATAATACCTACTTTGGCACCGGCATTTTTTAATGCAATGGCAAGATTTGCAGTAACAGTAGATTTTCCAACACCACCTTTACCGGAAGATATGGCAATGATGTTTTTAACACCGGGAAGCAATGGCCCTTCATTTCTGGTAGAGGTTACATTAGACGTCATGTTAATTTCAACGGCCAACGATTTATCTAAATGCTTGTGAATTGCCTCAATGCAGTTGTTTTTGATCAATTCTTTTAACGGACAAGCTGGTGTGGTAAGCACCACGGTAAATTTTATTGTATCGCTAAACACTTCAACATTTTTAATCATATTGAGCGTTACCAAATCTTTTTTCAGATCCGGATCATCAACTGTTGATAGTGCTTTTAGTACATCTGATTCTTTAAATGCCATATTCCCTCGTCTTCAATTCAATTTTTGCGCAATTTAGCCTTTCTGATTCGTTTTTAGTAACAATTGAAATACAAAATAAGTTGTGTCCGTGACCATTCTCTTACATTATATTTAACTTTGATGTCCAACTACAAAAATTGATAGCAAAACAGACCATACAGGAAGTTCAGGATCGGGCAGATATTGAAGATATCGTGTCGGACTATGTGACGCTAAAGCGAAAAGGAAGCGGGAAATACCTATGGGCATGTTGTCCGTTTCATGATGAGAAAACACCTTCTTTTGCTGTAACTCCTGACAGAGGGATTTATAAGTGCTTCGGGTGTGGTAAATCTGGCGATAGCATCAATTTTGTGATGGAACATGATGGATTGAACTATGTAGAAACCATCCGGCATCTGGCGAAGAAGTACGGCATAGAAATCATTGAAGATGAGCAGTCTGATGAACAACTGGCAGAACAGAATGAAAAGGACAGTCTGTTTATTGTGCTCAACTATGCCAATGAATACTTTAAAAAGCAGCTTTTAGATACCGATGAAGGCAAATCCATCGGCCTAAGCTATTTTAAAGAGCGTGGCTATGATGCACCTATCATTGAAAAATTTCAGTTAGGTTATAGCCAAAGTGCCTGGGATTCACTTTTACAGGATGCCACCAAAAACGCTTACAATGAAGACTTGCTGGAAAAAGCAGGTTTAATTGTAAGAAAAGAGGGCGATAAGAAATATGATCGTTTCAGAGGCCGTGTAATTTTTCCGATCCATAATGTAGCAGGCAAGGTGGTGGCCTTTGGCGCTCGAACACTCAAGAAGGACGATAAGCCTAAATACCTGAACTCTCCCGAGAGTGAAGTGTATCATAAAAGTAAAATCCTTTATGGCTTGTATCAAGCGAAAGCCGCTATTAGGCAGCAGGACAATTGCTATTTGGTAGAAGGGTATACCGATGTAATCTCGTTGCATCAGTCTGATATTGAGAACGTTGTAAGTTCAAGTGGCACTTCTTTAACGGATGAGCAGATTAAACTCATTAGTCGGTTTTCGCAGAATATTACGGTATTGTTTGATGGTGATGCAGCAGGAATGAAAGCCTCATTGCGAGGTATTGATATGATTCTAGAGGCTGGAATGAATGTGCGCGTGGTGGTTTTTCCTGAAGGAGAAGACCCGGATAGCTATTCCAAAAAACTTGGGACATCAGAATTTAAGGCCTATTTAAAAGAGCATACTGCAGATTTTATCAGTTTTAAAACAAGCTTGTATGCCGAGGAATCTGCTCGTGATCCACTAAAAAAGGCAGAGTCCATTAAAGAGATTGTTAGTTCTATTGGTAAAATACCGGATGGGATCAAGCGTGCGGTTTACCTGAAAGAATCTTCGAAGCTTCTGGATATCGATGAATCAGTGCTGGTTGCTGAGTTGAACAAAATCCTGATAAAGGACAGAAGAAAAGACACTAAAAAAAGGGAAGAAGAAGCTACCGGAGAGAGGCTTTTAGATGAGCTGATTACGGAATCTGAGGTTAAGTCCATAGATGTTAAAGACCAGATTAGGATTCAGGAGCGCGAAAGCATCCGATTACTCGTTAATTATGGGTTGAATGAAATTGAGGAGGAGTATAAAATATATAATTACCTACTCAATGAGTTGGAGGATGTTGAGTTTGTAACTCCAGTGTACAAAGAAATATTTGAGCTCTTCAAAGAGCGTTTAGATCAGGGTGAAGTGATAGATGTTCAGTATTTAATAGCCAATGGTTCTGAAGCTATCAAAAAAGAAGTGATTGATCTTGTGACCGAACGCAGAGAAATTAGTCCGAACTGGAATGATAAATATCAAATATTTATACCAGCAGAACACGATTTATTGGATACAGTAGTGTACACCCATGTTGCTCGCTTAAAGTTCAGAGTCATTCAAAAACTCATTTCTGAGAATTTGGCCAAAATGAAGGTTGAAAAAGACCCGGAAGAGCAGGATAAGTTATTCATCATCCACGATCGATTAAAACAATCCGAAATGGAACTTGCCAAGGTGCTGGGGATTGTGGTTTCGAGGTAAATCCCCCAGGCCCCCTTTTGGAAAGGGGGTTTCTGCTATTTGTTAAAGAAATTTTTTAGGTTTAATGAGGAATTAAATTTGAAAAATTCCCCCTTGAAAAGGGGGTGTCCAAAGGACGGGGGATAAAAATGTACTATTTACCTTACAACAAAAACCTAAAGCAGTTCTCACGTTATTTGAGAAACAATAGCACACTCTCTGAAGTGCTTCTTTGGAATGAAATCAAAGCGCGAAAGATCAAAGGTTATCAGTTTAACAGGCAAAAGCCTCTGAATAATTACATCGTAGATTTTTATTGCAAGCGATTAAATCTTGTCATTGAAGTAGACGGTTCCTCTCATTATCATGGCGATGCACCAATTAGAGATGCAGAAAGGCAGGCGATACTTGAATCTATGGGACTCAACTTTTTGCGGTTTGATGACATGGATGTTAAGAAGGATATTAATTCGGTGATTCAAATTATTTATGAATACATTGAAGAATACGAGGCGTTGAATTCCCCTGTCCACCTGAAGCGTTGAATCCCCCTAGCCTCCTTTAACGAAGGGGGATTTTATAGTCAAATATTATAGGAATTACCTGCTTGAATAGGAATTAGAAGGTATTTAGAAATAAAACACCATGAAATATCTTCTTATCACTTCGCTATTACTTATGAGCATAAGCACTCATGCCCAAAAATTCACCCTCATTGAAAAAGGTGAAATAGCCACGGATACTACCAATACCAACGGAGCCAGCTTTGTGGATTATGATAATGATGGGGACCTGGATATTTTCCTTTCTAACGCCAATGCACCATTTGGCTTTAACACGCTCTATAAAAATCAAGGCAATGATGTATTTGAAAAAGTGAATGCTGGGGAGGTGACAAATATGCAAACAGTAACGTTTGGCCATACCTGGGGTGATTACGATAATGATGGGTTACTGGATCTTTTTGTGGTAAATGCTTTTACCAATTTAGGATCAATGCTTTATCGAAATTTGGGCAATGATCAGTTTCAACGCAATGAAAATTATAATTCTGGAAAAAATAATGTACTGGGCTTTGCCGCCAATTGGCGAGATATAGATAATGATGGGTATCTAGATTTAACGGTAATCCACCCAGCAGGTGGTTTTGTTGGATTGCCAACTACGGGCAATTTCCTTTTTAAGAACAATGGCGATCAGTTTGGCAGTTTTACGGAGTTACTCACTACACCTGTTACCAGACGAACAGCACCTTTTACCAATGCCAATTGGGTGGACTATGATATGGATGGTGATTCCGATTTATTTATTGGTAGTGGTCCGGCTAATGGCACTTTAGCACCTGATTTTCATTACAAAAACATGCTGAAGGAAACTGGCAAGTTGTCATTCCAGCAAATTGGGAACACCACTTTTGCGAATGATTCATTAGACGGGCAAACCTGGAATTGGATTGATATTGATAATGATGGTGATTTAGATGCATATATGACCAATTGGGGTGGTGTGCAAGGTGGATTGAAGAATAATTTGTATCTGAACAAAGGCGATACAATAGTGCGAGCGAATGAAGGCACAATTGTGAATGACATTGGTATTTCATTGGCCAATGTATGGGCAGATTTTGATAATGACGGTGACTTGGATGTGTATGTTGGTAATGGTGGTAATCAACCCAACCGTTATTATGAAAATGATGGAAATGGAAATTTCACGAGTATTGAAAAGGGTCATTTTGTAGAGACAGCGAAAAACACCTGGGGTGTAAGTGCCGGAGATTATAACAATGATGGCAAGGTAGATTTATTTGTGTCGAACAAAACCGGTTACATAAGAGGTGGTGATGTGAACTTTCTTTATAGGAATGACACTGACAACAAGAACAACTGGATAATCATTAAATGCGTGGGCGAAAAGTCTAATAAAACAGGAATAGGAACCAAAATAAAACTCACTTCTAAAATTGACGGTAAAGCCGTTACTCAATATCGTGAAATAGGATCGAATGCTACATTCCTGGGTATCAACGATTTAAGAGCTCACTTTGGGTTGAGTAAGTCTAAAACTATTGATAAAATAGAAATTAGTTGGCCATCTGGGCAGGTTGATATCTATGAGGATATTAAGCCGAATCAAGTACTAGTTGCTACAGAGGGTAAATCACTGAAATAGTTAATTGACCTAAAATTCTTTCAAAATTTTAATTCTTTGGTTCTATTAGAATTGTTGTAATTCTTACTTATTAAGTTTTAAATTCAAGCCTTCAAATTAATTGTTTAATTAAAGTTTATGAGATGGCTACTATAACTATTTATCTTACTTATCAGGCTCCTAATTTAATGTGGAGAAATTCAGAATCAGATCAATGGCAAGTGATGGAAGAAACGTCTAAAACGGCAAAAACAACAGCAGGAGACACAGTTGTTTGGGTTATTGACAATACTATCAAAAAAATTAAGGATATTTCCGTTGGTAAAAGCTCAAAAATAGATTCTGGTTACAAATGGAAAGACATTTGGTCAAAAAAACCTAAAAAAGATTCAGATACCCAATACAGTGGAGTGGTAAGTACTTCCATGTATCGAGGAGATGCAGATGGATATGATATTACAGTTAAATTGGCAGATAATACCGACCTTACAGTTGATCCTGACGTTGTTGTTGAGGAACCTGAAAAACCATAATTTAATAAAATACATGATAGCAACAATATTCCTGTTGCTATCATTTACCTCATTTTCAAAAAATAATACCAATATTGATAGCCTTGAATCTTTGGATTTTAGTATGTATCATGATTCGGTAGTATGTGATATATATAATCAATTAGCCGACCGGCACAAGAACCTGGTTTCTCGGGAGAATTATGCAATAAAACTACTTGAATTATCCAAGAATAAATATCCTATTTGGGAATTTAGAGCCTATCTATCTCTCGGTAATATTAAAAAGTTTGAAGGTTCATATAATGAGGCATTAGACCATTATTTTAATGGTCTCAAGATAGCGGAAGACCTTAAATTAAGCAGTAGCGGGATAATGTATTTAACAATTGCTGATGTCTTTAAGGCAACCAATAATTTTAAAAACGCAAGTAACTACTATCAAAAGGCCTTGACATACTATGGTATGTTGAGTGAAAAAAGTCGACAAGATTCACTTTACATTGCTGCTATTAATATAAATCGAGGAGATATGTTTTTAATGCAGGAAATGTATGATTCGGCTAAATATAATTTTGAAAATGCCAGAAAAATTGGTGAATTATTAAAAAATCAATATTACCTAGCGGTAATCAAAGGTAATGAAGCCCTGGTAATGGCGGCTTTAGGTAACGACATTGAAGCGATTGATCAATTAAATGAAACTATTGAAGCACTAAGTGCGAGAAACAATTGGTCTGGTGCAACTGAATTCCTTATCTATATGTCTGACATTTATCTGAAAAAAGGGAATGTAGAATTAGCCAAGGACTTTGCTCTGAAAACATATAAAATGTCTAAAGAGCATAGTCTAAAAGACAGAATAGAACAGGCGAGTTTCACATTGTATGAGATCAATCAAAGGCAAGGAGATTATAAAAAAGCATTAGAATTCCATAAGGAATATACTGTTTATAAAGATAGCACATTAAATAGTGATGTTATTCAAGATATGGCTGATCTAAAAACCGAATTTGAGGTAGGGCAAAAGCAAGCGGAAGTTGACCTGCTAACGGCAGAAAAGAAAACTCAGCAAATCCTACTTTATGCCAGTACAGGAGGAGCTATTTTGCTTTTGGCGTTGGTTGGTCTGATTTACAAGAACAATAGAGATAAATCCAGAATCAATGCTGTATTAGCTGATCAGAAGAGTCAGCTTGAAGAACTGAATAAAACAAAGGATAAGTTTTTCTCTATTATCTCGCATGATTTGCGTGGCCCGGTACATGCTTTTTCAGGTATTAGTCGGTTAATCAAATATTCAGCGGAAGATGATGATAAAGAGGGACTTGTAGAAATAGCGGAGCACGTGGAAAAAACATCAAAGGACCTTTCAGGAATGTTGGATGGTATGTTGGAATGGGCCATGCAACAGCAAGGTAAAATGGAATATAAACCCCAGCAGGTTTCTGTAAAGTCTATTTTTGAGGGTGTACATACTTTGTTTACTAACAGTGCCAAAGCCAAGAATATTCAGTTGCAATTAGATGTTGATTCAGAGGCTCTACTATGGGTGGATAAAAACTCTATCCATACTATTTTTAGAAACCTCATTAATAACGCCATAAAATTCACGCCTGAAGGCGGTGCTGTCAGTGCTTCTGTAGACCACTTTGAAGATCATGTTGAGATAAAAATTAGTGATACCGGAATTGGAATCCCAGAAGGCAAGTTAGCTCAATTATTTAATCAGGTTGGTAGTAAATCCTCTTACGGCACCGATGGAGAAAAAGGCTTAGGTCTCGGATTGCAGCTTGTTTACGAGTTTGTGAAGATGAATCATGGAACCATTGAGGTGGATAGTGAAGAAGGGAAGGGGACGGTTTTTATAATACAACTTCCAATGAGTAACCAGGAAGCAATTGCTTAAATTAGTAATATACATGTAAATGTGAATGAAACTAAAGGAGGTCAAAAGTCCACAGATATCTGGGAAACAAAACCGAAGTCTAATGATGGAAGTCAGTCATTTCAAGGTCTTATTCAATCGGGTTTGGATGATACACCAAAATTTAATGGTTATACTATTAAGTATAAAACAGCTGATGGAGACAAAGAGAAAGACCCCAGTGTTAGACAACCTGACGGAGACTAAGAAATATTATGATAAGGTTTTAAGAATGGCGGTGTGTATCGCCATTTTTTATTTGCAAACTGATCAAATATCGCTTGCTCAAAAGTATAATGTCTCAGATAGCCTAATTAAAGTACTTGAAAATGATGAAATAGAGGGAGAGGCAAGACTTATTATTTTAAATCAGATTGGTAATCAAGTTCCTGAACCTGAACAGAAAGAAAAATATGCCAACCTCTTAATTGAGGAAGCGAAGCATTTAAAGCAAAATAGATTCCTATTCTTAGGTTATATCAGTAAGGGATATGCTCAAAAATTACTTGGGAATCATACGATGGCTTTAACGGCATACCTCGATGCGGTTGAAATTGCGTCTAAAACAAATGATTCTATAAGCCTTGGTGATGCATATACAAATATTGCTTCATTATATACAGCGCAGGAAGATTATAGTAAATCAATTAAGTACTATGAATTGGTCGAAAGTCTATATAAGAATATGGTCGATTCAACCAGAATGGCGGGTTTCTATGTTAATTATGGCTATGATGCTTATAAAGCTGAACAACTATATAATGCTGAGCAAGTATTGATAAAAGCAATTAGATTTTCAAAAGGTGCAACATCGAGAATAAGAGCCTATGCCAAGAGTAACCTAGCCCTTGTCTTGGCAAAAACGAATAGGCTTGAAGAAGCCCAAACTCAGTTTAATGAGGCTGTCGAGATAATGGAACAAAATCGAGATTATTATGCTATTTCTGATTGCCTAATTGAAATTGGTGGAGTTTATGTTGAGAGTGGACAAATTGGATTTGGTGTTGAAAATTTGGAAAGTGGATATCAGATAGCACGTGAACATGGCTTAAAGCAACAAATTCAGAATGCATCAAAACATTTGTCGGAAGCTTATAGAATAAAAGGTGACATTGAAAAGGCCTTTGATTATCAATCTAAATACTATGCTTACCGAGACAGCTTAATGAGTGCTGAAAAGATTCGTGAACTAGGTGATTTAAGAACCGAATTTGAGGTAGGGCAAAAGCA
>NZ_JAVJUY010000103.1:0-1837 GCF_040220315.1 Fulvivirga sp. | reverse complement strand
GGTAGCTTTTTCAGCAAACAACCTATACAGGGCTTGAACCTGCCTGAAGACGTCCTGGAAAAGATCTATTATAAAAATGCTGCCCGGGTGTATCCAAAGGTGAGGGATCAGCTTGAGAAGTTGGGGTATAAGGAATAAGGTGAGGTCGGTTTAAAAACATTAGAGTCATCATCCGGAGAAAGGAAATGAATAGCTGGGCTGGATGTATGAGAATAAGGTGGTGAAGGTTTTCGGAATGGGTAACGCTCGGCTATGGCAAGTGGCAGTTTCTGAAAACGTTTTTGTCCACCGTAACCGAACGTAATAGCAAGATAAATATTTTCGTTAACACTTTCGCCCGCCATTTGACATAGCTATTGTTGTGCGTTGCCCATTTTCACAATCGTCCATTAATAACTTTAATGTCAGTGTCAAATAGTTTTCTAAGTTCGTTCAAGAAGTCCAATGTCAAGCTTGGCCAATTCCAAAATGTCAGTCCAAATTCACCAAGTCCCCAAGTTGGTTCGAAGATATAGTCGGTTATTGAAGAGTCGTTGTCACATTCTTGGCAATTTATTTTGTCATTCTCCTCGTTAATCCATGACCCAATTTTTTCTCCCCATTCAGAGTCAATATTTTTAAATCCACAATTCGGGCAATTAATTTCCTCTAATTCATTCTCCCCGCTATCGAATACTCTTCTTTCTAAAATGAATTCAAGTCCATTTGTCTTTATGTTGAGTAAACCAAAGTCGTCACCGTCAATAATGTCTTTATACCTTAATCCAGGTGCATACCCAAAATTCTGTCCGAGGACACAGTCTGTTTTTTCTTTGGAAATAATTTCCTTTTCGATTAACCAATCAAAAGATTTCTTGGAAAGTTCTTTGGCTTTCTCATTCGTCACACCAGTCGGTACAATGGTTATATAGGAGTCACTCATATTCTATAATGGGTTACGCACAACAATATAGTGTTTTATGGAATGTTTGCCTAAAGATACAGGATGGCGGTTTATGATAAACTATCCGGCAAATATTCTATAAAACTAAGTTGGACGATGCTCCCTTAGATGCCTATGGGTATTGATTGTATTGAATTCTACTACGGGATTTATTGCCCTTGCCACTTACAACCCGAATGACCTTTCGCTCTGAGTCAATATCACATAGCCTTAGGTTTATCAACTCGGCTATTTCCATCAAACAGGTATACATCAAATGGGGAAGATCAGAAAGGCTTATCTGCCGGGGATTTGGAAATTCCTTTTTATCAGGAGTCCGACATGTCCTGCGGAACATGTAGAACAGCTAACAGTTAAATAACCTTAGATATTTAGATACTCTTTGGCTTTTACACTTGTTGAGCCCAAATCAACCTCCTTTATAAACTTAATCAGTTCAGGTTTGGAGCCGGATAATGTGAAAAATTCATAAGGGTTAGATCTTAATAATTTGAGATATTCCTCATCTCTGATATGTTGAGGCAATACATTTTCATAATCAAGTATTTCCCTACTTACTAAGTGATCTAATCGATAACCAATATGCACGCCTGGAAATGAGTATGAAGGTTTACTTAATAATTCGAGAATATAAATACCAATATTTAAGTAGACTTTAGAACTATAATATGATTTCTGAATGTTAAAGATTTTAATTATTAAATCATTTTCACAATACCAATTCAGTCTATTCTTCTTAAATCCAAGTTCCTTGAGTATCGGTTTTATTTTTATAACGGTTTGAGCTAAGTAATCGTCCATGAAATGAATTGAGGATAATAAGATAAATCTAAGTCATTTCCATCAAACAGGTATACATCAAATGGGGAAGATCAGAAAGGCTATCTGCCTGGG
>NZ_JAVJUY010000102.1:0-5066 GCF_040220315.1 Fulvivirga sp. | reverse complement strand
CAACTGTTACGAGGCCTAGCCCCAGGTTAGAACCTAAAATGATAAACTGAGCATCTTCAAAAGTATTGCCAGTAAGCCTGGGTGTTTGAAAATTACTTTGTGCGTAGCCATTACCCACTACTAAATCAATTGTAGAGCCTTTGTCAATGCGGTCGCCTTCATTTAAAACCTTTCCATTGCAACTCATTTCTAATACTAAATTTAAAAACTGACTAGGACGATACGTAATTTGACCTCGCTTTAACTCGTTGCTGGCCAACACAGCCTCTGCGTTTCTTAACGAACGGTCAACCAATTCTGGGACGGGTACAGTTGGAGGTTTTACTCTGTTCACCGAAACAAAAATTTTTCTGTTTTCCTTTACTCTTGAGCCAGGCTTTGGATATTGTTTGAGAATTGTGAGAGGCGGGTGCTTTTCAGAATAACTGGAGTCATTTACTTCATACCTCAGATTTCGTTTCAGTAGAAAGTCTTCCAGATCGTCCATTTGAATTCCTTCCAAATTGGGCACTGTGATACTCTCTCCATGGTTGGTATACGAAGGCAAATATCCATAAAAGAAGAATAGGGTAGAACCTATGAGTATAACAATAGCTGCAGCCAGCTGAATTACAAAGCCTCTTATAGTATCCGGTTCAATATTGAAAGGTAGTTTCAAAGTTTTGTAGTTAGATTAATAAACAAACGGTCAAACTTAACTAAATCTTGTTTGAGGATGAAAAAAATAACCTTATGGTTGGTATTCATTACTCACCCGTTGCTTTTCCTGATGTTTTGTTAATGCCATCTCTATGAGTTTGGTAATCAAATCAGTAAAAGAAATGCCACGTTCTTGCCACATCATTGGAAACATACTTGAATTAGTAAAGCCCGGTATCGTATTTATTTCATTGATAAGTATTTCACCATTGTCTTTAAGAAATAGGTCTACTCTTGAAAAATCTTCGCACCCTAGGGCATTATAGGCTCTTAGTGAAAGATGCTGAATTTGTTTGGCTACCACATCATCTACATCGGCAGGCACTTTAAGTTCCACCGCATTAGGATCTAAGTACTTAGCCTCGTAAGTATAAAACTCATACTCTTTGCTAATAACGATTTCAGCCGGCAAAGATGCCATCGGTTCTTTGTTGCCCATTACTGAGCATTCTAATTCCCTGCCCGAAATGTACTCTTCAAACAATACTACATTATCAAACCTGAAAGCTTCTTCAACAGCCTTATTAAAATCATTCTTAGAATTTACTTTGGCCACTCCAACCGAAGATCCCAGGTTGGCGGCCTTCACCATAAAGGGCAAACCTAAGGTGGCGTTCAGGTAGTCAAAATCTATCGTATTTTTTTCGCTATAGTTATAGGTAAGAAACTTACTGGTTGGAATGTTTGCACTCTGAAGGAGTTTTTTGGAATATAATTTACTCATAGAAAGTGCAGATCCTAACACCCCTGTTCCTACAAAGGGCAATTCAAATGCTTCAAGTAGACCCTGGATGCTTCCGTCTTCCCCATCCGTGCCATGTAACACAGGGAAAACAATGTCTGGGCTGATGACCTC
The DNA here is from genome assembly GCF_040220315.1 of Fulvivirga sp. Lineage (GTDB taxonomy): Bacteria > Bacteroidota > Bacteroidia > Cytophagales > Cyclobacteriaceae > Fulvivirga. Next base: position 3,511 of record NZ_JAVJUY010000102.1, on the reverse strand, counting down.
ATCGGTATTTAGGTTTTTAAATCCAGGGTTTTGGGTAGACAAAATCAGGGCCAAGGGATCGCAACCTTCAAACGTATTATCCACGCTGGTTTTTAAATACCAGTTGCCTTTTGGTGAAATTCCAATAGGAATTGGCGTGAATTTAGTTTTATCGATATACTCGAAAATATTACGAGCTGAGTTAATAGATATTTGGTGTTCTACAGATTTACCACCAAAGATAATTGCGATTGATTTTTTTGCCATTCTGAGGTTTGATAATTAGCTCAAATATAACGCAAAAAACAGCTTAATGAATATTAATTCAGCTTCATAATACGCTCGGTGGCAGAAAATGATTCCCCTTGGAGCCTTACTAAATAAATACCGGCTGGCTCATTGGCTATTGAAAAATCATAGGTTTGATTCAGTACATTTTCTAACGTACCGGTATGTACTTCGTGGCCACTTAAATTATAAACACTCACTAATACCTGTTGCCTAAGGGTTAGATCAAAACTTAATTTATAATTACCATCGCTGGGGTTAGGAAATAAAAAGTATTGAGCGTTGGGAAATATTTCTGTGGTGTAAATTTCAATATCATCAATATAAATATTATTACCATTTCTGTTGGTGTTCACAAACGCCAGGCGTATGTCCGTCACATTAATAAAGTCATTTAGATTAATTGTTTCTGTCCGCCAGGTAGAAGGTGTAGGTGGATTTCCGTTAAATTGCCCAGTAGCCAAATCATCACCTACTTTGTTGTAAAGCACACTATTGAAATCATCACCGCAGTTGGTGGATAAAAGTAAAGCCAGGCCATCTTCCTCATTGTTTATTCCTGAATAGGCCACATCAAATGTGAGTGTAATTTCATTTGCATTACTAAAGTCCAGCGTTGGACTAACCAGCCAATCCCGTTCGCCAATTTCCATATAACCGGCATTTTCCATAAAGGCATAATCCCTGCCGTTACTGGAAGCTGTTGACCATGCATTGCCCTGGTCGTGGTTCACCACTACCCACTCAGTGAAGTCTAGATTGTCAAAATCTTTCCTTAATGGTGCGATGTCCGTGCTTTCATCAATATAAAATTCATGCATTAAAGTAGCTGTTTCCAAGGTATTCGGGAGTTGTATTTCTACAATCAGACGGTGGCTACCAATGGCTAGATTGGGCAATGGAATATTGATGTTCTCACTAAAACCCGGCTGCAAAGGATTGGTAAAATTAAAGGTTTGGGCTATTTCGTTACTACCATCAAGTGCATAAGTGATGTCCACTGAAGATACAGAAGTAATTCCATCATTCACCACTTCAACAATTAGTTCCTGTTCTGATACACATGATACAGGAGATGGTGAAATAATTCTGTTTTCTATGTCATCCACACTAATGTTATCAATGTATAAATTGTTACCAAAGGCGTTTTGTGCTATAAAGGTAATTTGAAGTGACTCTTCCCCTAAATATTCAGCCAGATCAATGGTTTCATTTCGCCAATCTGCCTCTGAGTCTGGCGAAAAGTTAGCGGTAGTATTTCCTACTGTACTTAACTCTGTAGCTTGTTTGTAATAAATGGTATCAGCATCAGTAAGTGGGTTTGCACATTGACGGCCTATCACAACGGTTAACGATTCTAAATCAACTCCAGGGTATCTGGCGTAAGCTACATCAAACGAAAGTTTGGCCGTAGTCCGGTCTTTTAAGCTCAGCACAGGAGAACTGAAGAGGTCAATGGCACCTTCATTTTCATACGTATAAAACTCCATGTATAAAGCCTGATTACTCAGTTCGCCATTATTGGCAGCCACCAGTTCCCACGTTCTCAGTGAATCAAAATTGGTAGTAAACCATGATGCCGGAGGTTCATTAAAGTTTAGGGCAATTGGTGCGGATCCTAATGGAGGCAGCGTTAGTGTTTCAGTTCTTGAATTGTTAAGCCCATTTTCGTCAGTCGTAGTATTCACTGAGGTGATTTCAAAAGTCAACTCAAATTTTCCTGGATTAATAGTTGTGAGGCTTAACTCTTCAAATGCGAGTGTATCAATTTCTAATAAATTTAATGGGTTATTAAAGGTGCTGGTAGCAACTTCCACACCTTCCAGATAAGCAGAGATTTCGTATGAGTTAATCAAATTATCCCCATAATTTCGCACTTCGATAACTGGTACGAATGAGTCGCCACAAATGCTAATAGTTGGCGAAAGGATGTTTCTAATTCCTAAATCATTACTTACGATTACTGGTGGTATTGTACCAAGACTATTTTTTAGTGAAGCTCTTCTGGGACTATTGTCAAGCACCACACGCATTCTGTCTTTTTGATCCGATGTGAAAAGGTTCATGCACACATCATCGGTATAATCCATATAGTTTTGAAACATGTCGGGAAGGTCCGGGGCATCATTATTGCAACTGTTCGGACCGGGGAAATCGCATAGACCGAGCCCGCCATTATCCGTACGTGCCAGCGGTGTGTCTTCACAGAAATCATCAACGTTGCAATTTCCATCGCCCCAAATATGGCGCAAACCAAAATAATGGCCTACTTCATGAGTGGCGGTTCGCCCACGGTCATAGGTAGTACTCACATTGGCAGCAGGGTATTTTAGTTTAGAACCGAAAGTACGATAATCAATTACCACACCATCAGTTAATCGGCTGTTGCTGGCTTCTTCCAGCCCCTCCAGCGAAGATGAAACAGGGAATTGTGCATAGCCAAGGAAATCATTTCCAAGGTCGGTTACCCAAATATTTAAATAGTCTTCTGCCGGCCAGTAACTTAACGCTTTAAAAACATAGTTATCAGCCAAAAACCATAAATCCCGGCCTCCATTTACACGGTTAATCCCTGTGGTTGTCAACCCTTCAGGATCTCTACTGGCTAATTCAAAGTTAATTTCAATGTCAGCTGCAATAGGCTGAAAAGCAGTGGGTGTGTTATCACGATCGGCATTTGTTCTGCGGAAATCTTCATTCAACACTTCTATCTGTGAAAGTATTTGCTCGTCAGGGATGTTTATGCCACTGCCAATAGGTTCGCCATTATGTATAATGTGAACCACGACAGGCACCGTAACCACTTCGGCTTCGGTGCGTTCTTGACGGTTAGTCTCACTCTTGCGCTGTGACAAGCGGTTTTGCATCCATTGCTCAAAATGCTCGGTGGTTTCGCTTACCTTATTTTTATTTTTGAGCATCTGCTGATACATCTCTATACCACATCTATCCTGACCTTTTGAGGCAATAGACAGCATTAAAAAAAAGCCTGCGATCAACAGGCTCTTTATGATTTCGGTATTTCTAATTTTTTTCAGCTTCTCACGAATTATTGAGTGAAAACGATGTTTTTTACATCATATTGTCTGGTAGCTTGGCATTAGGATCATCCGGTAAGGTGATATTCAATGCTTCCACATGTTTAATTTCAGGAACTGCCTTTTTAATAGCCTCTTCCACACCTGCTTTCAATGTCATTGTTGACATTGGACAAGAGCCGCAAGCGCCCAATAATTCCAACTTC
>NZ_JAVJUY010000101.1:0-15840 GCF_040220315.1 Fulvivirga sp. | reverse complement strand
AAGCAAACAATTCGTTTGAAATTTCTATCTCTGATCAGACAGTTAATTTAACCCTTTAAGATGTTGAGATAAGCTATCAGGATATACCGGGTTGGTCTGTGGCTACGGAAGGTAGAATTACTGTTGCTTTGGATATTACATTGGATGATGATCTGCGTAAGGAAGGTATCGCAAGAGACCTCGTGAACAGAGTTCAGAATCTTAGAAAAGATATGGGGCTTGAAGTACAGGATAAGATCAACATCAGCATAGAAAAAAATGAAGAGTTGGTAAATGCTGCCTTAGAAGCTAACAAAGAATATATCTGTTCTGAAACGCAGGCGTTATCCTTGTTAATCATTGATTCTTTAGTAGATGGTAACGAGCTGGAAATGGATGAGTATAAATTAAAAGTTAAGATAAAAGCGTAGATGAAGCTAGACAGTAAATTATTAAAGTACTTCTTAGTGGCCGTGGTGGTTATCATCATAGATCAGGCATCGAAAATGCTGGTTCACAATAATATGATGATGGGCACTGCCGGTGAAATTGATGTTATTGGCGATTGGTTTAAGCTCCATTACCTGCTTAATCCGGGCATGGCCTTTGGTTTAAAGTCGAGCCATGAATATGGAAAATTATTGCTCACCTTATTTAGGCTGGTGGCCATGGTGGGTATAGGATATTACATCTTCTATTTATATAAAAAGCAGGCTCACTCAGGCTTACTTTGGTGCATGGGCTTAATACTTGGTGGTGCTGTGGGTAATGTAATTGACAGTACTTTTTATGGAGTGCTTTTAGATAATGCACCTGTAGGTTCTCCTACGCCATGGTTTCATGGGCAGGTGATAGATATGCTGTTTTTTCCTTTGTTTGATGGTTATTATCCAGAATGGATTCCCGGAATTGGTGGTGATTATTTTCTGTTTTTTAGCCCTGTATTTAACATTGCAGATTCTTCCATTTTCATTGGCGTGGTAATCATTCTAATATATCAAAAGAAGTTTTTTGGTAAGGAAAATGATGACAAATCGCCTGAAGAAGAAGTTAAGGAATCTGTAATTAGCTAGCTAGCAATTCATCAATCACTTCAACTGCCTTTTTTTGACGTTCATAATGCGATCCAGATACCTCAATGAAGTTGGCTCCTCTTTGCAATAGGTCATTCTTAAAAGTGTCATAAAAGTATTCTCTTAAATGAGGGTTTTCACGTTGCGGGTCTTCAACCCAGGGCATATCTATTCCTGTAAGAATATGTAGGTCATATTTTCTTCTATGGTATTCTTTTAATATTTCATCGTAGCATGCTCCGTATTTGTGTTCGCTCCAAATTTTAATAACAGAAAGGTCAGTATCACAGATGAGCAATTTATTGGCAGCTTTCAGTAATTTATCCTCTAATTCAGACTGCCCACTAGCAATTATTGGCAGATCTTTCTCCTCATACGGCCTATCTAATCGCTCGATATATTTCCTAGCATATTCTGGGACCCACACGGTATTGTAATATTTGGCTAATAGAGAAGATAAAGTACTTTTACCCGTGCATTCCGGACCAACGAGCGCCACTTTTATAATGCCTTTTCCTTTGCTAATTTCTTCCATTCCAAATATCCAACAACTGCTAAACCAATATATACTAAGTAAAGTAAGGAGTAAAAATAAATTTCTTTGTAATAATAAATTCCAGCTGCAAGTATATCTACCACAAACCAATATATCCAATTTTCAACTTTCTTCCTGGCTGTCAGCCACATGGCAGTTACACTTAATGAAGTTGTTGCGGCATCCCAATAAGGCACAGAGGCCGGAATGAGGTTAGGGAATAGGATATCAACGTTAGATAAAAACAAGCCGAAGATCCATATACCAGCAAGTGATACGATTATGTAAAAAGCATTCCATCGAATAGAAAGCCATTTAACGGCCAACTTTTCTTTGCCGCTCATCTTACCAAAAACCCAATGATACCAGCCATATATGTTAAGGATTAAAAAAAATACATGCAGTAAAAAATCCCCATATAATTGCTGTGTCCAGAAAATATAAAGCGAAAGCAGAATGTAGGTTATACCTGTTGGCCAGGTTAATATGTTTTCTTTAATCAAAAAGTAAACACATAATAAACCAAAGAGTAATCCTGCGGCTTCTGTTAAATCAATAGAAAGAAAGTAATCGAGACTTTGGCGAAGTAATTCGGTCATGGATGCCAAAGATATCTTATAATTTTTAGATTTGTTTGAATATGACTTTAAAGCGAAAATCTAATCTTCTACTGCTTTTAATGCCGTTTTTACTGGCTTCTTGCGGTATGCTCGAGAATGAGAATAAAAAAAATGGCAAGAAGATTAGAGATGGTATTGTAAAGCAATACAGGGCTAACAATGTTCTGAAAAACGAAATTACTTATAAAGATGGGCTGCGCCACGGAGTAGCAAAAACGTATTATGAGGATGGTACGCTACGCCAAAAGATAGATTACAAAATGGGTAAGAAGCACGGTGAAGCTATCACATATTATGAGAATGGAAAGGTGTATCAATCAACGCCCTATATAGAAAATAGAATTGAAGGTATAAGGAAAAAGTATCGGCAGAATGGTAAGCTCATGGCTGAAATACCTTATAAAAATAATCACCCTTGCAGTGGCCTTGTAGAATACTTGTTAGATGGTTCAGAGAAGAAAAACTATCCCGAAATCACGTTTAAGACAATCGATAACATTCTTAAAAGTGGTAAATACGACTTAGAAATCATGATGTCTGATAGAAGCAGGAATGTTGATTTTTATATTAACACACCACTATCTGATGAAGGCTGTCTGGTTACTGAGTTTGGCGCACGATCTAACTATAAGCCCGGAGTATTAAAATTAACTTACAACCTGCCAGAAGGTACTTTTGTAATGGAAGAAATTAAGGTTTTAGCCGTAGTGAAAACCAGGCTCGGCAATCCTTATGTTACAACGGCAAAGCATAATCTGGCCATTGAAAATAGAGGGTATTAACGAATCATACCTTTTCTCACCAACAGCTCATGGTTATGGGGCGACATGTTTAATCCTTCGTTAAGAATGGATTTCGCTTTGGCTGTATAGCCCTGTCTAAAATAATAAACAGCCGTTATGGAATAGGCTCTTCCCAAATTTCTATGATTAATACTTAGTTCAGGTTCATAGGTTTCTTCAAAAAGTTGCTTGTACTTAAGACCTTGTTCTTCATTTTTTAAATCGAAGTATTTTCCGAATTGAATTAAATAAGTGTTTGCCAGCATACTCTTAAAATAATTATTATCCATCAAATCAGGATATTCAACTTTAAACTCTTCAAGTTTTGTCAATACCGTCTCATCATCAGCAGAAAAAAGCGTTTTTGCCAGGGCATTAATCATTGCATTGTTTACGTCCAAATTTTGCGGTTTAGCTTCATATGCTTTCCTAAAAAAGTTTAGGCTTTCAATATACTTAGCCTGGTTATAAAGAACCCTACCTCTTTCGTAATGATAGAGATACTCAAATTCAAGAGCTAGTGCTTTATCCTTGGTTTTCTTACCAATAATTTCGTAATGACTTTCAAGTTTCTCTGGTAGGTTTTTGTCAATCAACAGAATATTTATCATTCTACTAAACTCACTTAGTAGTAAATCCCTTTCCAAATCTTTATCTCTGGTTAATCTGGCTAACAAATCAGCACCTGTTGATTCCTCATATTCCTGATTAATCAGGTATTGTACATTGCTTGCCAACCAGAAATTCCTGGTTTTTTCAGAAGGATAGAATAGCCATGCCTTTTCTGCTTGCCGGAAAGCACCTATAAAATCATCATTCATTAATTTTGAGATCGCATCATTCAAATACTGTATTCCGATTAGGTTGGTGAGGTTTATGTCTTCATCCGATAAATAGTATTTACTAAAGAGTTCATCAGTGCTTTGCGTTCGTAATTCTGCGCTACTTATTAGTTTGGCCTTGGCTAGTTGGTTCACTAGTTCTTGTTTGCTATTGTCAGTATAGTTAACAAAACCATATTGTGGGTCTGTTGATTCTACCAGCACCTGTTCAGTATTTGGGTATGCTACCAAATACACGTGTGTAGGTCTTTCTTTAACAGTGAATGGTATATCTAGCTCATTTAAAAAAATACCATATAATGCTGTTGCCGATACACAGTTGTATTTGCCATTATCAAAAATTTCAGAGAATTGATTTTCCGCTAAATACTGATCGAAGAAGCGTTCATGTACTTGTTCATAAATGTATTTGATTTTCTTCTCAGGCTTCTTGCTCAATGCTTTGGCCCCTCTTAGTTCTTCGAGAAATTGATTTGTTCTTTCTTTGGCGGCCAGGTATGATGTTGAAGTTATTTTTGGACTAAGAGAATAGAACAGGCTAAAATAATCTGGTTCATCTGAAGCTAAATAATCTTTAATTGCGCTCTTCTCTAAATCGGAACTAAAGTTTAGTTCATCAAAGCGTGCCAGAGAGTCTTGTCCATTTGCCAGTATTGAGAGGGAAAGTAGAAGAATTGTTAAGTGTACTTTTGAAATCATAGTTTAGAGAAATCCACAATGAATGCGTCAGGATATCTTTTTTGAAGTTTTGTTTTAAATTCAGCGGCCTTTTCCCTGTTTTTAAAATCGCCTACAACTATGGTATAAATCTTTACGCCATTCAAAACTTTAACCTGCACAGTCACTTCTTTCTGATAACTTGATTTCAGGTTGTCTGCTAGCCGTACAAGATTTGCTAATTCTTTGAAACTACCAATCTGCACACCAAATCCCTTCGGATTAATCCTATCAACATTAAACTCATAAAACTCCTTTTCATCCACAGTTACGTGGTTAATCGGCTGGCTCAGTCCGCCACCTTTTCCATCGCCGGCATCAACCACTTCTATTTTCACATCTGCTAACCCATCATTAATAAAATTTAGTTTTTCTGCAGCTGATCGTGATAAATCTATGACCCTACCCTCTACAAAAGGGCCACGATCATTAATTCGCACTTCAACACTATTATTATTCTTCAAATTTGTAACCTTGACGACAGTGCCGAAGGGTAATGTCTTGTGTGCGGCAGTTAGTTTAGAATGTTTGTACTTTTCGCCACTGGCTGTTGGTCGGCCTTCGAATTTATCGGCATAATAGGAAGCTTTACCTTCCTGAATTTGGCCAATGGCTGAAGAAAAGCAGATAGTTAGGAGAAATAATAGGCTTAGATATTTTATCATGGTTGTCAGTCTTAATTTTTCGGATTTATAGTTAAAGATAGTAAGAACGATATAAGATGAGGCAAATTCTTTTTTCAAAATTACTCATTAAATAAAGTCGTATTCTGTAGCTTTGCACGGCAAATAACATTAACGCTTATTTGCTATGTCACCAGACAATTCTAGATTTCCTGAAGCACTTACTTACGATGATGTGCTTCTTCAACCGGGCTACTCAGAAGTATTACCAAGAGACACGGATACTTCAAGCCAACTAACAAGAAACATAAGATTGAATATCCCTTTGGTTTCCGCAGCTATGGATACCGTAACGGAATATAATTTGGCAATTGCCATGGCGCTTGAAGGAGGTCTTGGTTTTATTCACAAGAATATGACCAAAGAAGAGCAGGCCCGACAGGTTCGTAAAGTAAAACGTTCACAAAGTGGTATGATTCTCGACCCAATTACATTAGACATCAACTCTAAAGTAATGGATGCTGAGAATATCATGCGTGAGTATAAAATAGGAGGCATTCCTGTGATTGATGAATCGGGAAAACTCATAGGCATTATAACCAATCGGGATTTAAGGTTTCATAAGGATATGTCCACTCCTATAAAATCTATCATGACGTCCAAAAACCTGATTACTGCAGAGGAAGATAATATCAGCTTGGAGACAGCTGAAGGTATTCTTCAGCAACATAAAATTGAAAAGCTGCCAATAGTTAATAAGTCAGGCATTCTTACCGGGTTAATTACGTATAAAGATATCCTTAAAAAACGCGATAAGCCGTTTGCTTGTAAAGATGAGTACGGGCGGTTAAGAGTAGGTGCCGCTGTTGGTGTAACGCCAGATATATTAGAAAGAATTGAACTTCTTAAAAATGCAGGTGTAGATGTTGTAAGCGTTGATACAGCCCATGGCCATTCAAGAGGAGTGTTAGACCAGGTAAAAGAAGTAAAAAAGACATATCCTGATTTAGAAATTATTGCTGGAAACATTGCTACAGGAGAAGCAGCCAAAGCATTAGTAGATGCCGGAGCGGATGGAATTAAAGTAGGTGTTGGCCCTGGCAGTATTTGTACCACCAGAATAATTGCTGGCGTAGGTGTTCCACAACTTTCTGCAGTGCACGAATCAGCGAATGCCATCAAGGGTTCTGGTGTACCTATTATTGCTGATGGTGGAATCAGGTTCTCTGGTGATATCGTAAAAGCTCTTGCGGGTGGTGCACAAAGTGTAATGGTAGGCTCACTTTTAGCAGGTACTGAAGAAGCGCCAGGTAAAGTAATCATTTACGAAGGCAGGAAGTTTAAGTCGTACAGAGGCATGGGCTCATTAGAGGCTATGGAAGATGGATCAAAAGACAGATACTTTCAGGATGCAGAAGATGATATTAAAAAGCTTGTGCCTGAAGGTATAGTAGGAAGAGTGCCTTATAAAGGGTTGGTATCTGAAGTGCTTTATCAATTGGTTGGTGGACTAAAAGCAGGTATGGGCTACTGTGGTGCTAAGAACATAGAAAAACTGAGTGAAGCTAAGTTTGTAAAAATTACCACTGCAGGAGTAAACGAAAGTCACCCACATGATATTTTCATTACGCGAGAGGCACCTAACTATAGCAGATAACATCAATTTGTTAAAAGAATAAAAGCGGAGTCAGCTCCGCTTTTTGCATTTATTAACTTATTGTAAATCCAATATTTATTATCTTCAAGGCTGCTATGTTAAGTGCTAAAGCCATCATCAGATTAAGTACACTTGTATCCATTCTATCATGGGTGGCATTGGTGTTTACTGATCTTTCCATTGTATTTAGCAGCACAAGCAACATCAGCCCCAGTGTTGATGACGAAGTGCCCAAAATACTGCTTAGCCTTTTCGCATTCTCCGTATTTCTATATTATAAATTCAAGATAGAAAAGGCCGAAAGTATCAATTTTGTTGATCTTTTGTGGAAGGTGTTTGTCACAGGCCTTGTGGTAACAATTGTATCGCTGTTCTTTAGACTCATTCTCAATTTATTAGGAAACACAAAGCTTGCCGGTAATGTAGTTTTTCTGGACTTTCTTTATCTGGTCAACCTGGGCCTAATCATCTCATTTCTGGTTTCCACGTTTGTGGTTTGGAAACGACTCATTCTCTATCAAAAATCTAAATTCCTACTCACTACCTGGAAGGTGTTTGAGTATGCGCTACTAGGAAGTTTAGTATACAGCCTGTTTGGCGGTCCTGCTGTGGTTTGGTTCAGGGAATATTACATCACCATTTTGGTGTTAATGGGTCTTTTCCTTTCAGCCAATATGAAGTGGGTGGCTTATTTGAACTTTAAACAAAAGTGGAAAAGTATTTTACTTATTGCTTTGGCAATGTTTTATCTGGGATACTTCAGCGTAACCCTCTATGGGTTTTCAGTTGATATATCAGCCCAAACTACTCAGTTTCAGGATTTCAGGGATAGTGTTTTCGTTACATCGCTCATCAGTTTCATTTTTGTATATGCACTATTCTCGCTCCTTGTTATATTATTCAACCTGCCCACCTCATCAGTATTTGAGCAAAAGCTGGAAGAGGTATTAAATTTTCAGCGATTAAGCCAAAGTATTCAAACAGAACAAAATGAAGAACGGGTGTATGATATCCTTTTGGAAAGTTCGGTAAGTACTGTATTTGCCGATGCAGCCTGGATAGAACTACATGACACACGAAGTGGTAGTACATTCTTCACGCATCATATTGAGGAGGCTGAAATCCTAAAAATAAAGAAGCATTTTGTAGATAATAACATTAAGGGAATACTTGAGAAGGGCAGCGATCGAACAAAAAACCTTGGTAAATACCTTGCCACGTTAAAAGCAACAAGATTCAGATCCATGATTGCGTTTCCTGTGCATGTAAAAGGGAAACAAGAAGCAACCCTGGCATTATTAAAGGAAGTGAGTGATGGATTTAATAAAGAGAATGCCAACATAATAGATGCATTTAGTAATCAAGCGGGTATTTCAATTGAGAACTTTAGACTTCTTTCTGAAGCACTCCAGAATGAACGATACAAAGAAGAACTTAAAATTGCCAAAAGAGTACAAAGCAGTTTGTTGCCGAAAAACCTGGCCATAAGTGATGATTTTGATGTAACGGCATTCTCAGAAGCAGCTGATGAAGTAGGAGGCGACTATTACGATACGCTTGTTATTGACGGAAACAGGATAGCTATAATTATCAGCGATGTTTCAGGCAAAGGAACATCTGCAGCTTTTCACATGTCACAAATGAAAGGAGTATTCCAAAGTCTTGCACAACTAGGGTTGGAGCCAAAAGATTTTTTAGTAAAAGCCAACACGGCACTTAGCAAGTGTTTAGACAAAACATCGTTTATCACCACCTCTTTTTTTGTGGTGGATACAAAAAAGAAGGTCGTTGAGTTTGCTCGAGCGGGTCACTGTCCAACATTGTATTTCGACTCAGAAAAGAAGCAATGGGAATTCTTTCAGAATAAAGGCCTAGGGCTGGGAATACTTAGAAACGGGGATTTCGCAAACTTTATCCAGCCAAATAAGTTTTCATACAAGCCTGGCGATATAATCATCCTATATACCGATGGCATCACAGAGGCCAAGAATATGAAAGGACAAGAATACGGGTACGAGAGGCTGCAGGAAGCGGTTACCAAAACTATGAATTGCACCGCTGAGGAAATTCAAAAGGCAATTATTGATGATTTATATGAGTTTACAGGAACATCTGTAATTGATGATGATTATACCACGGTGGTAATAAAATTTAAGCAAGCTTTATTAGATAAACATTAGTATAAACAATACGTAAAAGAGATATGGTTGATGTTAAGAGAATTCAGGAAGGTAGTTACGATTTGATTAATATAATAGGTGAAGTGGATGCCAGTTCATCTATTGAATTAGATAACGCCATGGATGAAGCCGTAAAAAGCGGTCATAAATCCTTCCTGGTTGACTGCTCCTCCCTTGAGTATATATCTTCAGCAGGTTTAGGCGTATTTATGTCATACATCGAAGAATTTAAGAAAAACGACATAACTATAGTTTTTTACGGACTAAATGAGAAAGTGGCAAATGTGTTTGAAATTTTAGGCCTTGACCAATTGCTAATTATTAGAAAAACCAAAGAAGAGGCAAAAGAGGCGCTATAATGAAGTACAGTTACAAAGTACCTTGTAAAAAAGAGAAGCTTCGTGATATCCGATCTTTTGTAAAGGAGATTCTTGATAAACATGGGCTATCTGAAATTGATTCAAGCACTTTAGTGCTGGCGATAGACGAGGTATGCGCTAATCTAATTATTCATGCTCATCAGTGTAATGCAAAAGAATCGATAGAAATTGTTATCCATGTCGACAAAGGTGTGGGTATTATATTTGACATAATTGATAAAGCCGAGATTTTTGATATTAGTAATTATGAAGAGCCACAATTAGAAGATATCATTAAAAAACAACGCAAAGGAGGCCTGGGTTTAATCTTAGTAAAAAGAATTATGGATAACATTCAGATTATACAAGACCCCTCTAAGAATATTTGCCGCATGACCAAAAAGATAGAAGTAGCATAATACATTCCTTTTTCCTTTAAAATCGTTAAAATTGCAGGGTTTTTCAATCAAACCGTTTATGGTACTTAAAAGGCTTTTTTACATTTATTTATCGCTAATTCTGACCTTCAATTTTGCTTATGGTCAGAGAAAAAAATCTGATGACATTCTATTTTCGGTGGAGGATCAAGCAGTAACCATTGAAGAATTTAACTACGTCTACAGCAAGAATAATGTAAATAACAACGGTGCATTTACAAAAGCAGACATTGAAAATTACTTTGAATTGTTTATCAACTTCAAGCTTAAAATTCAAGAGGCTAAAAATAGAAAAATGGATGAATCTGAGGCTTTTAAGCAAGAGCTGGAGGGTTATGTTGAACAATTGAAAAAGCCGTACCTTACTGAAAATGCCGTAACCAATCGTCTGATTGAAGAGGCATATAATCGATTTAAACAAGAGGTTAGAGCCCAACACATATTAATTAAGCTCGACAAAGAAGACACACTTAAGGCGTATAATAAAGCAATTGAGGTTCGTGAAATGATTATAAATGGCCAGCCATTTAATCAGGTTGCACAAAAGTATTCTGAAGATCCTTCAGTAAAAATTAATAGCGGAGACCTTGGTTATTTTACTTCTTTTCAGATGGTTTACCCGTTTGAATCAGCCGCCTATAATACGCCTGTAGGAGAAATAAGTATGCCAGTAAGAACACAGTTTGGCTATCATTTAGTAAAAGTGTTGGATAAAAGGCCGACTAATGGGAAAGTTCAGGTTGCCCACATTATGCTCAGGCATAAAGCAGACTCTGCCTCTGTGAGGGACAAAATTTTTGAACTATACGAGCAGGCTCGAGGCGGAGTGGATTGGAATGAACTGGTAAAACAATATTCAGAAGATATCAATAGCAAGAACACAAAAGGCATACTTCGTGCATTTTCAGTGGGTCAAATGCCCATTGAATTCCAAGAAGCATCTTTTCAATTAAATGAAGTAGGACAGATTTCAGATCCAATCAAAACTAAATATGGTTGGCATATAATTAAACTAATAAAAAGAGAAGAAATCGATTCATTCGACAAGATGAGGGATATGATCTCCGCAAGAATCAGCAAAGATGTAAGATCAGAATTAAATGAAAAGGTGCTAATTCAAAGATTAAAGAAAGAAAATGGGTTTTCTATAAATGATAAGGCTTATAAACTGCTAAAAGAAAAAGCAGATAGTAGCTTACTTAAAGGCAATTGGTATCCTGAACTAGGTAAAAAAGCACCTGATGATTTGCTAACGATAGGGGATTCAAAAATAGCTGTTAAAGCATTTATTGAGTTTGTTAATAATGAAGATAAAAATAACACCAATTCACCAGGGTATATTCTTGACCTACTTTTTGAAAAGTTTCAAAACTTACGAATAAAGCAGTATGAAGAAGGGCACCTGGCAGATAAGTACATTGATTATAGGATGCTGGTAAAAGAGTATCATGAAGGTATATTGTTGTTTCAACTGATGGAAGCGGAAGTTTGGAATAAAGCCATAGAAGACTCCGTAGGTCTGGCAAACTTCTATCAAGAACATAAGACTGATTATATGTGGGGCAAAAGGGCGCAAGTAAAGATGTACAGTTCTGCTGAGAAGCCTGTTATTTCGAGGATTAAAACGGCTATAGATGAGAACGACACTGTTTATTTATCGAAAGAAAACCTTTATAAAACCTATAATTCAGGTAGTTCCGTAACTTTGCAAACTGAAACTGGGCTTTTTGAGGAAGGAGTTATCGAAGCATTAGATAGAGTAGATTGGAAAATGGGTGTGCATACCACAACGTATGCTGGAAAAGATCATTTAATAGTGATCACTGATATTGAAGAACCGCGGATTAAGAAGTTAAATGAAGCAAAGGGGGCGGTAATTTCCGATTACCAAAATCAGTTAGAGAAAGAATGGCTTAAAACATTAAAAGAAAAATACACGGTTAACGTTAATCAAAAAGCATTAAATAAAGTCTATGAACAGTTGGTTCAATAAAAGTGTGGTGATTCTATTCATGGCAACACTTGCTTCATGCGATTTAATTAAGATGAAGGAAGATGTTGTGCAGGAAGAAAATATGCCAGATCCTGTTGCACGAGTTGGTGATCAGTTTCTTTATCCAGATGATTTGGAAGGGATAGCCACATCGGGCATGAGCTCTGAAGATAGCACTGAAAGAACCATGAGGTTTGTAAACAACTGGGTGCGCAAGCAACTGCTTATTCAGGAAGCTGCTACTAAAATTGAATTTGATGAAGCCGAAATTGAAAGAAAAATTTTGGATTATCGATTTAGTTTGATGGGGTATGAGTACCAGTCTTACTATATCAATCAGAATTTAGATAAAGAAGTTACAGATGCTGAGATTGAGGAATACTATAAAGAGAACATCGATAACTTTCTTTTGAAGCAAAACATCATTAGAGGCAAGTTTATTAAACTACCCGTAGGTGCTCCAAAAATGGAAAAGGTTAAAAGTCTGATTAACTCCAAAAAACAAGAGAAGCTAGATGAACTTAATTCTTATGCCCTAAGTTTTGCAGCTACATATCAGTTGAACGATTCAGTTTGGATGGTTTTTGATGAAGTGATAAAAAACTCTCCTTTGGCTGAAATACCAAACAAGATTCAATATTTACAAAATAACAGATATATCGAAACGTCAGATTTACAGTTCAGGTACTTTATAAAAATTGACGAGTACAGAATATCTGATAACACTTCACCCCTGGAGTTTGTGAAGGAGGATATAAAAAACATCATTATCAACAAGAGAAAAGTGCAGTTGGCACAGCAGTTAGAAGAAGATTTATATGAGCGAGCAAAAAAAAATAAAGAGTTTGAAGTTTATTAGAACCACATTACTTATCGTATTACTTCAATGTAGTGTGTTCCTATCTTTTGCCCAGGAAGGTGGTGTAATGGTGGATGAAATTATAAGTAAGGTGGATAACTACATCGTGCTCAAATCAGACCTTGAAAGAGCTTATATGAACTACTTGTCGAGTGGAAATTCGGCATCATCACAAGCTAAATGCGGTATTCTGGCACAATTAATTAGCGGTAAGTTAATGGTTGCGAAAGCAGAAATTGATTCTGTTGATGTAAGCGATGCTTTAGTGGACAATAATCTTGATAGAAGGATGCAGATCATTCTATCACAATATGGTGGCTCAGAAGAACAACTAGAGCAGTATTATGGCAAATCGCTGGATGATATCAAGGAAGAAATTAGAGATGATGTGAAAGAACAGCTTACAGTGGAAACTATGCAGAATGAAATCATTAAGGATTTGAAGGTTACGCCAGCAGAAGTAAAAAAATTCTTTTCAAGAATACCTAAAGACAGTCTCCCATATTTTTCTACTGAAGTTGAAGTAGGTCAAATAGTTAGAATGCCAACAATTAGTAATGAAAGAAAAAATGAATTGAAGCTTAGACTAAATCAGCTGAAAAAGAGGGCCGAAGCGGGCGAGAGTTTCGAAGCACTTGCAAAGGAATATTCACAGGGGCCAAGTGCGAAATATGGAGGTAATCTCGGGTTTGCCCAAAGAGGTGCGATGGCTCCAAAGTTTGAAGCTAATGCGTTAAAACTAAAACCAAACCAAATTTCAGATGCCTTTGAAACAGAGTTTGGTATTCATATCGTTCAATTAATAGAGCGAAGAGGGAATGAGTATAATTCAAGGCACATTATTCTAATCCCGGATCCTTCTGAAGAGGATATACGCAGAACAAGTAATTCATTAGATAGTATAAGACAATTAATAATTAACGACAGTATTACTTTTGAGAAGGCTGCCAAGGAATTTTCTGAAGATAAAAGAACGGCTGGCAGTGGAGGATTTTTCACTGATAGCCAGGGTGGATTTAAAATTTCTGTGGAGGATTTAGATCCTGTTATCTTTTTTACAATAGATAGTATGCAAGTGGGCGATATAAGCAAACCTGTTAAATTCCGTAAAGACGATGGCAAAGAGGCAGTTAGAATCTTGTATTATAAAG
Organism: Fulvivirga sp.; assembly: GCF_040220315.1. GTDB lineage: Bacteria > Bacteroidota > Bacteroidia > Cytophagales > Cyclobacteriaceae > Fulvivirga. The sequence continues at coordinate 2,033 of NZ_JAVJUY010000101.1, read as the reverse complement.
CAAAAATCAGTCCCCACCAAGCCAATTTAAAGGAAGATTGGCAAAAGATACAGGCAGCCACATTAAACGAAAAGAAATCTCGTATTTTAAGTGAATGGTTTAACAAAGCCAGAAATGACGTATTTATTAGTATCGATGATACTTATGATTATTGTGGTATTCTCAACTAATAAATAATTACTTCGTAACTACTACTTAAAACTGATTATATGAAAGAATTTAAGACTGATGTAGAAGCTGCTGACGGTTTGTTTGAAGCTTACAACTCGCTTAAAAAGGAGATTTCAAAGGTAGTAGTCGGCCAGGAAGAAGTGGTGAGGCTGTTACTTACTTCTATTTTCTGTGGAGGACATTGCTTGTTAGTGGGTGTTCCTGGTCTGGCCAAAACTCTTCTTATTCAAACCATGTCATCAGCCCTAGATCTTAAATTCAATAGAATTCAATTCACACCCGATCTAATGCCATCAGATATTGTTGGGGCCGAAACATTAGATAAAGACAGAAATTTCAAGTTTATAAGAGGGCCAATATTTTCCAATATCATTTTGGCAGATGAGATTAATCGAACTCCGCCTAAAACGCAAGCTGCTTTATTGGAATCTATGCAAGAGTATGCCGTAACCATTGGCGGGCAGAAGCATGATTTGGATAGGCCGTTTTTTGTATTGGCTACTCAAAACCCTATAGAACAAGAGGGTACTTATCCCTTGCCGGAGGCACAGCTAGATCGTTTTATGTTCAATGTTGTTTTGGACTACCCTAGCTACAATCAAGAACTCGATATTGTTAAAAATACCACCTCAGATATTACAACTAAGGTTTCTCACATATTATCTGGTGATGAGATTACCTACTTTCAGCATTTGGTAAGAAAAGTGCCTATCGCAGATAATGTTGTGGAATATGCCGTAGACTTAGTTCAGAAAACAAGGCCTAACACAGAACGTGCGCCACAAATTACGAATGATTATCTGGAATGGGGTGCCGGCCCAAGAGCATCGCAGTTTCTTGTACTGGGTGCTAAATGTAACGCCTTACTAAATGGCAATTATTCACCTGATATTGCAGATGTACAGGCCGTTGCCAAACCAACATTGAGACATAGACTTGTTAGAAATTTTAAAGCTGAAGCCGAAGGGTATGATATTGACAAGATTATAGATAATCTACTCTAACTAATTATCGGCCATTTGCTGATTCATCTGTAATGGTTAATGTACTTCCAGTTAGTGATGTTTCGTAAATTCTTAAAGGAGATCGAGCTGGGCCTGCCGTTGGCATTGCATCAGGGAAATTGTAATTAGAACCGCAGCAAGTATCGACCATAAAGAAGCCTGAGGAATGTACATCTACCGTTGCACAAGCTGAGTTAGGCTCAAAGGAGCAATTGCGTTCAAAAGCTATATAATTCGTATCAGACTCCTTGTAAAGTATTATTCCTCTCACACCGCCATCAATAGTCATATGGCCTACGGTTTTTAAATCTTGATACTCCGGAAGGGTGATATTGATAGTAATGTCAGGAAAGTCTGTAAATGGCAAAGGAATATCTGCAGTGTCTTCCTCACAACCGCTATAGAAGGGAAGGATACTAATTAATGCCAGTAAGGTTAAAATTCTATTCATAGTTATAAAACCCTTTTCCGGATTTTCTGCCGTGATGGCCGGCATCTACTTTTTGTTGTTGAATTCTGCTAGGTCTGAATTTAGAATCTTGATAAAAGGAATTAAACATTGAGGTTGTTACTGAGAAATTAGTGTCAACCCCAATTAAATCCATTAATTCAAAAGGCCCCATTTTAAAGCCACTTGAGCGCATGAGTGTATCGATGGTTTTTACATCAGCAACACCTTCTTCGAGCACTTTTAGACCTTCAACATAGAAGTGTCTGGCAACTCTGTTCACAATAAAGCCAGGCGAATCTGCGGCCATAACAGGTGTCTTGCCTAATTTTTTCGCTAAATCATAGGTGATTGAAGCAACATTTTGTTTTGTGGAAGCTCCAGAAATAACTTCTACTAACTTCATAATA
>NZ_JAVJUY010000100.1:0-11797 GCF_040220315.1 Fulvivirga sp. | reverse complement strand
AGCTCAAGTTTCCGATCTCATCTAAAAATAATGTGCCCTCTTTTGCCTGTTCAAAACAACCTGTTTTATCTGTTAATGCTCCCGTAAATGCGCCTTTCACATGACCAAATAGTTCGCTACCCGCTAGATCATCGGAAAGTGCACCACAGTCAACCGCCAAAAACTTGTTGTCTTTTCTTTTACTCTGATTGTGTATAGCCCGTGCCACATACTCCTTGCCTGTACCTGTTTCCCCCTGAATAATCACAGACATGTTTGTAGGTGCAATTAAATCTACATGCTTCCAAACTACTTCCGATTGTGGACTTGAGCCCTTAATTATGGTAGGTTCTTTTTGCGATGATTTTCTGGGCTTAGATACATGATCTTTTGTTGCCTGATCTTTTGCTGAGCTAATCGCATCTTTTACCATCAACAAAATTTCATCTGGATAAAGAGGCTTGGTCACATAATCATAAGCGCCTTTTTTTAAAGCCTCCACAGCAATTTTCACATCGGAATATCCGGTAATAATTATCACAGGTACTTCAGGGTAAAGCACCTTCATTTTACGCAACATATCAATGCCCGAATAATCAGGTAATTTAAAATCGCAAAGTACTAAATCCGGCTTTTCCTTTTTTAATAGTTTAAAGCCTGATTGGCCATCATCTGCTACAGCTACTTCATAATTATTTTTACTCAGCAGCTTTTGCAGCAAAAGGCATATATCTTCATCGTCATCAATTATTACTACTTTGTTACTCATTTAATATTTGATAAATAGGCTTCGATAATATCATTTTTAGAAAAGGGCTTTTTAATAAACCCTGAGACCTGAAATTGTTTCGCTCGCTCTTCTTCCTCCCTACCATCGTAGGCACTTATAATAACAACATTAGATTTATAATTAACTTTCTTCATCTTTTCCAAAAGATCAAACCCGGAGCCATCTTCCAAATTCAGATCGAGAAAAATTAGATCATATTGCTTGTTGTTTATTTCCACAGAACCTTCACCAAGAGAAGTGCAATACTTTATGTTTTTAGTGAAGGGCTTAAGCATTAACGAGACCATTTGCCCAATGTCTTCTTCATCATCTACGATAAGTACTTCTGGAGGCGCCATTCATTTAATCTAAGTATTTATTTGATCCAGGCCAAGTTTCATCACATTCATCGAGAACAAAAATTGCCTATTTGTGATTATATTAGTGATCTTACGTTTTAAAATATGGAGCAGTTTATAGGTTCGTTTGAAAACTTATCAGCATTATATAAAATAGGCTGGGTAGCATCATGTCTTGTATTTGTGTGGGTTTTGGAGCTGGTAATTCCGTTAGCACAACATAAATACAATAAGCTTAAGCACGATGGAGTGAACCTGGTGTTTTTCTCTTTTTCACTGGTTATTAACGTACTAGTCGGCATTGCCACTGTAGGTGTTTTTTATTGGGTAAGTACTTCTGAAATTGGCCTGATTCAAATGGTAAATTGGCCTTTTTGGGTAGAATTATTAATTGCCATCATGGCTTTGGATTTTATCGCTCAATATGTTGTGCACTATATGTTGCACAGAGTGAAATGGATGTGGCGAATGCATATGGTACACCACAGTGACACGAAAGTAGATGCCACTACAGGCACTAGGCATCACCCGGGTGATTACCTGTTAAGAGAGTGCTTTGCCATTGCAACTGTCATTTTGTTTGGTATCCCGGTTTCATTTTATGTATTCTACAGAATTTGCACCATCTTTTTTACCTATGTTACACATGCTAACATTAGTTTACCAGGTTGGCTTGATAAAGCCTTAAGCTACATTTTCATAACTCCTAACATTCATAAATTTCATCACCATTTCGAACGCCCTTGGACGGATACCAACTTTGGTAATATCTTTTCAATCTGGGATCGTGTTTTTGGAACTTTTGTATATGACGACCCCAGAAAGATAAAGTTTGGCCTGGATGTTACAGATCCTGATAAAGACGAGAGTATCGGCTATCAATTGGGGCTTCCTCTAAACAAGAGCATAAAAACTGATTATTAGTAGCCCCGACAGGAATCGAACCTGTATCTGGAGTTTAGGAAACTCTTATTCTATCCATTGAACTACGGGGCCAATTTAAGCAAGCTCAAAAATAATCGATTACCACTTTATACCAAATCTCTAATAGTAGGTTTGATCTTTTAAGTAATTAGGAAAAATGGTTAGGTGCTTCTTTCGAACCTTTTCAAATATTTTATCTCTTAATTCAGCAATGTTTATTTTCTTCTCTGCCGAAACAAACACAATATCATCATTTGTATTCTTTCTATGCTTATGATATTGATTCATCGATTCAATTGGTGAATCACCTTCTTCTGATGGCTGAAGCAGATCCACCTTATTAAACACATAAATTGTAGGTTTATCATCAGCCCCAATATCTTTCAGGGTTTCTTTAACTACCTCAATATGATCTTCATGGGCTGGATGAGCAACATCTACCACATGCAACAAAATATCAGCCTCTTTAACCTCCGCTAAGGTAGACTTAAAGGATTCTATCAAATGATGAGGTAATTTTCTAATAAAACCAACAGTATCCGACAACAGAAAAGGGATGGTATTAAAAACTACTTTTCTAACAGTGGCATCTACCGTAGCAAACAGTTTGTCCTCAGCCTTCACATTACTTTTAGAAAGTAAGGTCATGAGCGTTGATTTACCAACGTTTGTATAACCAACCAACGCCACCCGAACAATTGTACCGCGCGATTTACGCTGAACAGCATTTTGTTTCTCTATCTTCTCTAGCCTTCCTTTCAGTACATTTATTTGATTTCTGAGAATCCTTCTATCTGTTTCTATTTCCTTTTCACCAGCTCCACCTCGTGTTCCAGTACCACCTCTTTGCCTTTCCAGGTGAGTCCACATCCTTGTCAAGCGAGGTAATAAATATTGATATCTCGCCAACTCCACCTGCGTCTTAGCCTGTGCCGTTTGTGCACGTTGCAGGAATATATCCAGAATCAGTAAACTCCTGTCATAAATCTTCAATTTGATATCTTTTTCTAAATTTCTTAGTTGAGATGGTGTAAGATCATCATCAAAAATTAATACTTGAATATCATTGGTTTTTGTAAACGCAATTATCTCTTCAAGTTTCCCTTTTCCAACAAATGTGCGTATATCAGGCTTATCTAATTTTTGTTTAAATATTTCAACTGTCTCTATTCCAGCTGTTTGCGCTAAAAAAGCCAATTCTGATAGATGTTCATCTACAATTTCATCCAATGATTGTTTTTCATTGACCGAAACTAACACTGCCCTTTCCATTTCCATATGCTTAACTTTCTTACTCTTCATATATTACTACCTTTTCTATTGTTTGTGCATGTAATATTTAACACAAAATTTACCTAAGATCGGTTACTTTTCGATACCTTTGAACATTCACTTGTTGTATAGTTGGCAAATATACGCTTCTATTTGAAGGTGCGGTGATGCCTTTTGAACCTGTTTTAAGCCGGCATTTATGAATATTGCTATCGTATTAAATACTTCCTGGAACGTCTACAACTTTCGAATGGGTCTTATTAAAGCCCTACAGGAACAAAAGTACAAAGTTACCGTTATCGCTCCTAAAGATGAATACACTTCTCAACTAATAGATGCAGGTTGCGAATTTGAAGAAGTAAAGTTAGATAGCAGGGGAGCCAATGTCATCAAAGACATGGGGTTGGTTTTCGAGCTGATTAAAATCTACAAAAAAGTAAAACCTGATGTTGTTTTACACTACACAATAAAACCTAACATTTATGGAACGATTGCCGCCAAATGGTTAAATATACCTGCGGTTAACAATGTCTGCGGTTTAGGCACTGTATTTCTAAAAAAGAATTTTGTTTCTAAAGTAGCCTCATGGATGTATAGAATATCTTTCAAATTCCCAAGGAAGGTTTTTTTTCAAAATAACTATGACAAACGCCTTTTTATTAAAAACGGACTTGTAAAAGAAGAAATTAGTGACATCCTTCCTGGCTCCGGCATAGATTTGGAAAAGTTTAAAGCCACTAACCATAAAAAGAAGGGGCAATTTACATTCTTACTTATATCGCGGTTAATTCATGATAAAGGCATTTTAGAATATATCAATGCCGTTAAAATCCTTAAATCTGAAGGAATAGATGCCAAATTTCAACTACTTGGCCCAAAAGACCCTGAACATAAAAGAGGTATTAAAAATGAAATAATTGACGAATGGATAGCTAGTAATACTGTGGAATATTTAGGTACTACTAATGATGTAAGGGGGTTTATCAATAATGCTGATTGTGTTGTGTTACCATCATATCGTGAAGGCACACCCAAAACCCTTTTAGAAGCTGCCAGTTCCTCAAAACCAATAGTTACAACAAATGTACCTGGCTGCAAAGACGTTGTAACCCATAATTATAATGGCCTGCTATGCAAAGTTAAAGACCCGAATGACCTTGCTTTAAAAATGAAAGAAATGTTCTCAAAAGATCCTGAGCAACTTTCCTTTTTGGGTAAAAATGGACGATTAAAGGTAGAGCAAGAATATAGTGAGAAGATTGTCATCGACAAATACCTTCATACGATCAAAACTCTATTTGCTTAAAGTTTTCAATTGATCACCTTCTTTTTAGCGTAGTGATGCGTATAATTGCTAAAACCTAATTTTTTGGCAATAGCTGAACACATTACATGCGCCATTCTCTTCTCATAATTGCAACGCTGGTTGTTCTATTCTGCAGTTGTAGTTCATACAAACAGAATATTCTATTGAAATCGGACAATGATTCCGATTTTGTGCAGAAATTATCATCTTCCGATAGCAATCGGATTATAACGGTCGGAGACTACCTGGAACTAGATGTATTCACAAAAAATGGTGAAAAAGTAATTGACCCCGATTTTGAACTAGTAAATACTAATATTAACAGTGAAAAACTTCGTCCAAAGCTCAAGTATCTTGTGCGAAACGATGGACAGGTTAAGCTACCCATGGTTGGTGATGTGTTAATTGAAGGTAAAAGCATTCATTCTGCTGAACAAATGCTTCAAAAGGAATTCGAGAAGTATTATCATAACCCCTTTATTAACCTTCGAATCTTAAATAATAGAGTCATAGTACTTGGTGCTTCGGATGGCCTGGTAGTTCCACTGGAAAACGAAAAAACAACATTGGCTGAAGTATTGGCCTTATCAAAAAGTATCACTAATAATGCAAGAGCCAGTAACCTTAAAATAGTCAGAGGCGATGAAGTGTTTCTGGCAGACTTAACGACCATTGAAGGGTTTCAAAGTGGCAATATACTTTTGGAGCCAGGTGATGTTATTTACATCGAACCTGTAAGAAGACCATTTACTGAATTTATGAGAGATAATGGACCTATATTATCACTTGTTACCAGTCTAATCTCTTTAGTTGCGGTATTAATAAGTATTAATTAAGGTGGAAGTAACCAATAAAGAAGAATTTGAAGGAATTGATAGAGACAAGGCTATTTCTGTATTGAGAAAAAGCTGGATGTGGATTTTGCTCATCTTCTTTTTTACAAATGTAACTGCTTATCTCATTGTACGTTATACCAAGCCTTTATACGAATCATCTTCTGAACTAAAATTAGACGTAGAGACAAATGCTACTGAACTAGGTTTAACTAATATTGGTGAAAATCAAAATCTGAATATCATTTCTGGAGAAATTGAACTCATTAAATCAAAACTTTTCTTTAACAAAGTAATAGATGATTTTGATCTGGAAGTATTTTATTTCACAGAAGGTGATTTACTTGATGATGAAAAATATTTGACATCGCCCTTCAAAGTAGATTTTGAAGTTATTAATGAAGGTGCCTACGATAAAAAAATTCGGATAGAAATAATCGATTCAAATTCCTTTAAACTAACTTTTGCTGAAGAGGGTAGTAATCAGGTATACCAGTTTGGACAAGTAATTAACACCAAAAATGTGAGTCTGGTAATAAGTAAAACACCTTATTTTCAATCTAATAATGAGCGATATCATTATTTCATCATCAACAGCCGCTCGGCACTCATTTCATATATTGAAGAAAACCTAAGTGTTGTACCACTAAACCTTAACGCTAACACCATTAAAATCAGTTTTCAAGATCACAATGCCACAAAGGCACGAGATCTGGTGAATGCAGTAGATAGTATTTACCTCAACTATACCAAAGAGGAAAAAAATCTGGAAAACAAACAAAAAATCAACTGGTTAAATGGGGAATTAGCGAGTATAGAACAGCAGCTCGAAGGTTTTGAGAGTTACTTCGAAAATTTTACCATCGACAATCCAACAAATGACCTGGAGGCTTATTTAGAAAATACTATTAACTATATTAACCAAATCGACTCGCAAAGATATGAACTATCTAAAAAAATTAACAACGCGCAGGGGCTTCTCACAACTTTAGAAGACAATAATGCTGATATTGCACTATCAGGAAATTACGGATTCTCAAAAGAAGTTTCTTCCTTGCTTAGCCAATTAACGCAATTAACTTCTGAATATGAAAATCTGAAACTCAGCTATACTGAATCTACTTTCGCTTTAACCCGAAAGGAAAAGGAAATACAAAATCTAAGGAGTACATTAAAAAACCAGCTTTCAAAGCTAATTACCGTATACCAAACTCGTACGAATGAATTAGAAAAGCAAAAAGCCCAATTGCAAAAAAACTTCGTAGAACTTCCCGGAAAAAGTACTGAATTCAATAAAAAACAACGATTTTTCAAACTTTATGAAGAGTTCTACCTATCACTAATGCAAAATAAAGCTGAGTATCAAATAGCTCAAGCTGGTACTACTACAAAGTTTAAAATACTAAGTGCAGCTACATTACCTTCTAACCCAATTTCACCCGATAAACTGATAATACATGGTATTGGATTTGTTGCGGGTTTGGTATTCACTTTCATTTTTGTTGGAGTCCGGTACTTGCTTCACAATAAAATATCTACCCCTTCTGAACTGGAAAGATTGACTGATGCTCCAATATTAGGATCCATTCCTGAGGAAAAGGTAAAAATGGAACAATCAGTATTGATGGTAGATGAGCGTCCAAAATCAGCAATTAGTGAATCACTACGTTCAATCAGAACGAATATTGATTTTATGGTAAGCAAAAAACAGCAACGTGTTATTTCCATCACTTCTACCATTGGTGGAGAAGGCAAAACTTTTACAGCTGTTAATCTGGGTGGTATTATCGCTATGTCTAAGAAAAAGGTATTGATTCTTGATCTGGATATGAGAAAACCTAGGGTACATCTCTCATTTGGTGATGAAAACCCAAACGTTGGAGTAAGTACCATACTCATAGGTAACAATACCATTGACGAGTGTATCATAAAATCAAGGATTGATAATTTACATTATATAAATGCAGGACCCACACCTCCCAATCCATCAGAGCTATTACTGAATGGTGAATTTGATGATCTCCTTAATAAGTTAAAACTCACTTACGATGTAATAATTCTTGATACACCACCAGTTGGATTAGTTACAGACGGGATTTTAGCCATGAAAAAAGCAGACTTGGCGATGTATGTTGTACGTGCTAACTATTCTAAAAGAGACTTTCTTAAAACGTTAAACCGATTGGTCTCTGTAAACCAATTTAAAAACATTGCTGTTATACTCAATGCGCTGCCCCAACTAAGATCTAACAATTATGGGTATGGCTATGGTTATTATGATAACACATCGACCAAATCAGAATCTGTGCTAAATAAACTGTTTAATAAGTAGTGTTTAACTTCTTCAAGAAAAAGTCAGATACGCACTTTAAAGATTTAACCACAGACCTCCACTCTCATTTAATCCCGGGGGTAGATGATGGTGTTCAGTCTATGGAAGAGGCGATAGCATTGCTTCGCAAATTTTCAGAATCGGGCTATAGAAAAGTGATCACAACGCCCCACATCATGCATGATTTTTACAATAATAGTGAAGGGGAGCTGAGCAAAATTCATGCAGACGTTGTAAAAAGGCTTGCACACGAGAGAATTGATATTACCTTCGAGCTAGCAGCAGAATACTATTTAGATGATCATCTAAATGAACGTATAAATGACCCATCTGCCCAATTTTTAACATTTGGTAAAAACTATCTTTTGTTCGAAACTTCTTTTATGAACGAGCCTTTTTATTTGGCTGAGTTCATATTCAAAGCCAAATCAAGGGGTTTAAATCCTGTAATGGCTCATCCAGAAAGATATAATTACTTACATAGCGATTCAGATTTGCTTCAAAAGTTAATAGAAAGGCAGGTTCTTTTTCAGCTTAATATCAATTCCCTAAGCGGATATTATTCCAAGCAGGTAAGAAAGTTTGCACATACCTTAATTGACAAAAAACTCATTCACTTCGTTGGATCAGACTGTCACAATACCACTCATTTCGATACATTATCTGCCTCAAAAAAAACAAAGTATTATACCAAGGTTTTAGAATTACCTTTACTTAATCGTCAATTATGATTTTAGTAACTGGAGCCACCGGACTATTAGGCAGCAAAGTATGTCAGATGTTAGTTGATAACAATCATAAAGTGATGGCACTCGTGCGCAAAAGCAGTGACTTATCGTTGCTTGAAGAAATACAAGAAAAGATTTTATTTTGTCATGGAGATGTATTGTTTCCAGAAGAGTTTGATGACAAATTAAATGATATCGAAACAATTATCCATTGTGCAGCAGTAGTTTCATTTCACAAATCAGATAAAGATTTAATGGAAAACGTGAATGTGAACGGTACATCAAACATGGTGAACTTAGCACTCAAGAATGGCATTAATTACTTTATACATATCAGCTCTGTTGCGGCTATAGGAAGAATGGCAACTAGTGGTACAGTAACGGAAAATGACAAATGGCAGCACAGCGATTTAAATAGCAACTATGCCAAAAGTAAATATTTAGCTGAGCTTGAAGTTTGGAGAGGAATTGAAGAAGGACTAGATGCTGTGATTTTGAATCCTTCGGTTATTCTTTCAGCTGATGATCTTTCCAGAAGCAGTGGCCAGCTTTTTAACTATATATTAAATGAAAATAAATTCTATTCTTCAGGTTCGCTTAACTACGTGGATATACGCGATGTAATCAATATAATTAATATAGTATTAGGGAAGCGCGAAACTAAGAAGCGTTATATTATTAATGGTGGAAAAGCAAAGTACAAAACTGTATTTGACGAAATAGCAACCAGGTTAAATAAAAAACCACCTTCCATAAAGTCCAATGATGTTCTTTTAAATATTGGAATGCTTCTGGAGCGTATCAAATGCTTTTTTAGTGGAAATGCGCCTCTTATCACAAAAGAAACAGCACAAATGAGCAAAAGCGAAATTTACTTTTCAAATGAAAAAGTAAAGCAAGAATTAAACTATACCTTTGCGTCTTTATCCGATACACTTGATTGGGCTTGCAATCAAATCAAGAATAAAAATAATTAGAGATTTTCCTGCTGTTACTATCTCAATAAAGGAAATTTTTCGTTAAATTGATTAAACTTTCAAACTTTCTTAATGGCTAAAAATTTCAAGAAAAAGAAAGAAGAAGATGAACTGGTAAAGCGCTTCGAAGAGTATCAAAAAAATATAGCGTCTCACTTCTTTGAGCTAGATAATTTTGAATATATCATTAATTACTATCAAGATCATGGCCGGTTTAATCAGGCACTTGCAGCAGTGGGTATTGCGCAAGAACAGTACCCCTACTCTATTGAACTTCTAATTACCAAATCGCAGATCTTATCAAATTTAGAGCGATTTGATGAGGCGTTGGAATTATTAGAAACCGCTGAATCATACCAACCAAATGATGGCGAGATATTTCTCATGAAAGGTTCCATCCTTTCACTGTTAGGAAAATATCAGGAAGCAATTGACAATTACGAACGTGCACTTACTTACTCTGAAGAAAAAGATGAGGCCTATTATAGTTTAGGGCTGGCGCATCAAAGCCTTGAGAATTATGATGAGGCTATTGATGCCTATAAAAGTGCTATCGAAGAAAATATCTATCATGACGGTGCATTGTACGAATTAGCTTACTGCTTGGATGTATGTGGTGAATTAGAAAGCAGCATCGATTACTATAAGAAATTTATTGATGCAGACCCTTACTCCCAGGCAGCCTGGTATAATCTGGGTATTGTATATAATAAGCTTGGTCGTTATGATGATGCACTTTCTGCCTATGAGTTTGCCATAGCAATTGAAGAAAACTTTTCTTCGGCCTATTACAATATGGGCAATACCTATATGCAAATCGAGAAGTTTACTAAAGCGTTAGATTCCTACAAATCTACGATAGACATAGAAGGTCCAAGCGCAGAAGTGTATTGCCAAATGGCGAAAGCTTATGAAAACCTTGAGCAATTTGAATTGGGGCTTAAGTATTTTCAGAAAGCTACCAAACTGGATAATCTGTATGGCGAAGCATGGTTTGGTGCAGGCCACTGCCTTGAAATGCAGCAGAAGTGGTATCAATCACTTCATTTTTATAATAAAGCACTAAAGTTGGATTACGAAAATTCAGCTTATTGGAAAGCAGTGGCCAAAGCTGAATTTAACATCGGCAATATTGTTTCCAGCATAGATGCCTATGAAGAGGCCAGTATGCTCAGCCCAGAAGACAAAGAAATTTGGTTAAACTGGTCGTATATTTATTACGATCAGGGTGATTATAATAAAGCTATTGATCTGATTATCAACGGATTAGAAGAGCTTCCGGATGAGTCAGATTATTTCTATAGAATAACTGCCTACCTCATTGCCGCAGGCAAATACAAAGAAGCCTTTAATTATTTAGAAAATGCACTAATTTTGGACTTCGAAAATCATGTGGTGCTTTTTGAATTCTTCCCACAGTTGGAAACTCAAAAGGCGCTTTACAAAATAATTGACCAATTTAGAAAAGACAATTCCTAATGAATTATACTTTGAACAATATACCTGAGCGTACCAAAAAGCCCAGGCAGTTCGGATTTACTATGGCCATGGATAAAGGCCTAAGCTTAAGAGAAGTTGAAGATTTTATAGAGGTAAGTGGCGACTATGTAGACATAGTAAAATTCGGTTGGGCCACATCTTATGTAACTCCAAATTTAAAAGACAAAATAAAGCTATATAAAGATGCTGGAATACCTGTTTACTTTGGTGGCACTTTGTTCGAGGCATTCATTGTAAGAAACCAATTTGACGATTACAGAAAAGTACTGGATAAGTACGACCTGTCTTACGCTGAAGTATCTGACGGATCTATTGAACTAGATCATGACAAAAAATGTGATTATATCAGCAAACTTTCAGAACAAGTAACTGTCTTATCTGAAGTAGGATCAAAAGATGAGGAAAAAATAATTCCGCCTTACCAGTGGATTAGCTTAATGCAAGCGGAGCTAGATGCCGGTGCATGGAAGGTTATTGGTGAAGCAAGAGAAGGTGGTAATGTTGGTCTATTCAGATCTTCGGGTGAAGTAAGGTCTGGTTTGGTTCAGGAGATATTAACGAAAATTCCATTCGAAAAAATTATTTGGGAAGCACCACAGAAAGCTCAGCAAGTATGGTTTATAAAGTTACTGGGCTGTAATGTAAACCTCGGTAACATTGCTCCCAATGAAATTATTCCGTTAGAAACCATTCGCTTAGGCCTCAGAGGTGACACGTTCAGTCACTTTTTGAAAACGATTGAAAACTAGTCGTAGTTATTGTGAGCAATTTTAAAACGCATCTACTTACATACTTAAAAGGTATGGCTATGGGTGGTG
>NZ_JAVJUY010000099.1:0-20493 GCF_040220315.1 Fulvivirga sp. | reverse complement strand
TAGCTTCAAGTACCTTGCCTCTCACTTTTGTGCAACCATGTTCCTCGGTGGCTGTGAATTCATATTCAAATCCCACTTCTGCCTTAAAATCGGCATGTATGAACCATTTACTAATTTCTGAGGCTTCAGTAATGGCCTTCCATACCCTATCGATTGGGTGATTGAATTCTCTTTCTTTAGTTAGTACGTCATTCATTATTTTATATTTATATGCAACCTATTAGTTGCAAATATAATAAGTTTAATTTATTAAGCAACTTTTTAGTTGCATTTATGTTTATCCATTCAGATTACTTTATTTTACATTCATGCCATTCAGTGATATTGTATTAATAATTATTAGTGGACTTGGGGTTATCCATGGTCTGTTTTTGGCAATTTTCCTTTTTACGTATTCAAAAGGTAAGCGGCTCACGAATCAATTACTGGCCTTGTTACTTTTAATTCTGTCATTTAGGATTGGAAAATCAGTAATATTGGAATTTGCCGAGGATTTAGATACCAAGATCATTTTCATTGGCTTGGCTACCATGTTTCTCATTGGACCCCTGTTTCTGTTCTTTGTTAATTCTTTGATAAAAAACTCTTTTAAAATACACGCCAGGCATTATCTGCATTTTATACCAGCTTGTTTTGGTATAGGGTTTGGCCTGTGGATGGAAGAAGAGTTTATGTCTATTTACCCTATTTGGTTCTTTGGCTTGGCTTTTCTGTCTTATTACTTACATCTTCTTATTTACTTGTTTGTAGGTTATTTCAGTGCTAAACGTAACGTAAATGATGTTAATTCAAATGCCTTTAAACTTATTAAATTATTATTCTTCGGATTGTTAATCATTTGGGTGGCGTATGTATTAAACCTATTTGATGACGATATTCCTTATGTGATTGGCCCTATTTTATACTCCATTGCCGCCTATACGATTAGTTTCATTGTGATTAAGGATGGTTTAATTGAAAAAATGAATTCAGTTAAATACAAAACAACTTCTGCTTCAACAGACCAGATTGAAGAGCTATATAATAAGGTTGTAAAACTCATTTCAGATGAAAAACAATTTGAAAATACTGAACTTACGCTTCAATCCTTAAGCAGCTCGCTAAATGTAAGCCCACAATTGCTCTCTATGGCAATTAATAAAAAAGCGAATATGAATTTTAACAGTTTTGTAAATGGCTATCGTATAGATAAAGCAAAATCTTTGCTGGCAAGTGAGTCTTATAAGAACCATACCATCTCTTCCATCGCTTATGATTCCGGATTCAACAGCATAAGCAGTTTTAATACAGCTTTCAAGAAAATTACAGGAAAAACACCTCAGAACTACAGAAATCAATTCTCTTAAATGATAATTCAGTTTATCGAAATGATCATTTGAATAGAAACTTATGACTATTCAGCCTTCATTTGTTCAAAAAAAGAAAAATGAAAGCCAAGAAAATTATTAAATGGTCGTTAGCAGTAGTAGGCATTATTATTATTTCTCTTGTAGGATTTGGATTCTGGTTCATCAACCTTGTTAAGCAAAATGCCGCAGAAAAAATAGATTATTCTTCTATTACTCCACAAGAGTTGCCCTACCTCTCAGAGGATTCTGTTGTACATCGAGGAAAAATATTAGCTGTTGTTACTAGTACAGATATGATGGGCACTAGTGAAAAAGAAACAGGTTTTGAATTTACAGAATTATCACGTGCGTATTATGTATTTATTGCGAATGGCTTCGATGTAGATGTTGCAAGCCCAAAAGGTGGCAAAGCACCTGTTGTGATGGATGACATGGGTAAATATGACTATGCCTTCTTAAACGATGATTTAGCTCAAAGCAAAATTAAAAACACCATTCCTATGTCTAGGGTTAACGCCAATGAATACGAAGCCATCTACTTTGTAGGTGGCAAAGGGGCCATGTTTGATTTTCCGCAGAATACCCATATTCAATCGGTCGTTAGAAATCTGTATGAATCGGGAAAAATAGTTGGTGCAGTATGCCACGGACCGGCAGCACTCACAAATGTTCAGCTGAGTAGTGGTGACTTACTAATCAAGAATAAACAAGTCTCTGGGTTTACGAATGCTGAAGAACTTTTGCTCATTAGCGATGCGCGGGAAATTTTCCCCTTTTTATTGCAAGACAAGCTTTCGCAAAATGGCGCCAGGTTTAGTGAAGGCCCAAAGTACTTAGAAAATGTTGCTATTGATGGCAAAATTGTAACAGGCCAAAACCCATGGTCAACCTGGCTTGTGGCAGAATCCATGATCAAGCAATTGGGTTATCAGCCCAAAATACGGGAAGTGACTGATGAAGAAAATGCGGAAATGGTTTTAAGAAGCTATGAACACGCTGGCATCGACAGTGCTATTAAGACGATTGTTAAAATGCAATCAAAGGATTTAAAGATCAATAAGGCGTTTTTGGGTGGTCACACAATAATAGCCATATGGCAACTACAGTTTGGAAAAGCTTTTGATTTTATTAGATTAATCAAATTACTTCAGAATTAATTAAGCTAATTGTGAAGCGCAGCATTTAGCGCTTCACACTTCTAAAACCTAATATCAATTCGCCTATTATACCCTTTGTTCAAATCATTCCAGGGTAATCTAACTTCTAACATCTCATCCACTTTACGAGCATCGATGTTTTCATAATCAATTCCGTTAGTTATTGGAAAAGCTGCAACAACCTGAGGTACAGTCAACACACCTGAAGCATTATTAAAAAACATTGGGTAATGTACGATGACTTTTCCATTAAGAATTTCAACTTGTAGATCCATTATATCTACCCCTGGTACTCTGGCTGTTAATAGATATGAATTGTTCTGTTTCTTAATAGAGGTTTGAGGTTCGCTCCTACCACCATTTAATGTATTATTTATATCAACTGATTTCAAAATGTCATGTACAACGCTAATATCTCTATCGTATCTCATACAATTATTTAATTAATGTTATAACATTTATATCAATAGATGTGCCTGAACCAAAATGCTGTCAATTCGGCTTATAAATATGCCATATAGACATACTCTTGTGATCGTTACTAAGCTTTCCTTACAAATTCAGACTTCAAAGCCATGGAGCCAAAGCTATCGATTTTACAATCTATATTGTGGTTTCCTTCTACCAATCTGATGTTTTTCACTTTGGTGCCAGCTTTAATGGGTTTGGGAGCTCCTTTCACTGGCAAATCTTTTATCACCACCACCGTGTCACCATCCTGAAGAATATTGCCATTTGAGTCTTTCACTATATTTTCTTCGGTTTCTTCACTTGATAATTCAGGATTCCACTCGTGGCCACATTCAGGGCACATGAGTAAAGAGTCGCTTGGGTAAGTATATACTGAGTTGCAATTTGGACATGGAGGGAATTCAGGCATAGTATGTATTTAAAAAGCAAAGTTAAGAATATTAAATTTTGATTAATTCTATCATATGGGAATTAAACTTTCTTTAATCATTGAGTTTTCTTGTTGCATTTCATGTCGATGCCATTTACATTGAAAATTACTGATTACCTTTAGGTAACTCTAATAAAACCTAACGTTATGAAAAAGAAAGTATTAATCGTTGTTGGAATCTTATTTGCCCTTGTATTGGCATTCTTAATTTATGGAATATTAACAACGCGGTCTCATAGTCCTTTGGAAACTGTATCAGTATCCACCGGAAAGCTTGATGTTTCTGTTAATTATTGCAGACCTTATAAAAAAGGACGTTTAATTTTTGGAGAAGAAAATAACAATGCCTTGGTGCCTTATGGTAATTACTGGCGATTGGGTGCAAATGATGCTACCGAAATTACCTTTAGTACTGATGTTGTATTTGCAGGTAAGTCTGTTAAAGCTGGCAGTTATAGAATGTATGCAGTTCCTTCTGCCGAATCCTGGGAAGTATCCCTAAACAGTGAACTAGGAGAATTCGGTTATTTCGAACCAGATTATGAACAAGATGTTGTTAAAGTAAATGTACCGGTTCAGGAGGCGCCACAAGAAACAGAGCAATTTACTATTACTCTAACCAGCGATTCCACGGCAGTAGCTATGGATTTCATTTGGGATAAAACCATGGTTCGCATACCAATTACCAAATAACATATTATGTCATTTTTAAAAAGTAGAAAGTGGTGGCTCATGCTCCCACTTTTTTTAATTTTTCTTGGAGTAGCCTATTGGCTGATTGGTAAAATCCAATATCGGCTTAATGTTATGGATATTGAAGAGTATGACCCCATTTCTACACTCAAGGTAGAAGAACATCAACTAAAGAAAGCTAAATACCCTTTTATTGATGTACACAATCATCAATTTACCATGCCTGTTCAAAATCTGGATGATCTCGTTACTGAGATGGATGAACTGAACATGGCCATTATGGTAAACCTTAGCGGTTTTAGAGGCAAGTATTTGGAGTGGTCCTTAGAAAATGTAAATGAAAAATATGGAAATAGATTCGCGCTCTTTCTAAATATTGACTTCGAAAAATTGGATGATAAAGGCTGGCCGGACGAAACAATGCTAATGATGGAAGAAGCGGTGGCCAAGGGTGTTAAAGGACTAAAAGTGTATAAAAGTTTAGGGTTAACAGATAAAGACAATGATGGAAATAGAATAGCTGTTGACGACCCAAGACTTAACCCTATTTGGGCCCTGTGTGCTGAATTGAACATCCCAGTTCTCATCCACACAGGAGAACCAAGCGCTTTTTGGTCACCGAAGGATAAGCACAATGAACGCTGGCTTGAACTCAAGCAATATCCTGGCAGATATAAAAACCCTGAGGAGAACCCTTCATTTGAAGAAATCATGACTGAGCAACACCGTATGTTTAAAAATAACCCGAATACAACTTTTATTAATGCTCATTTAGGGTGGTATGGTAATGATTTGGAAAAACTAGGCGCACTAATGGATGAATTACCTAATATGTATACAGAGTTGGGTGCAGTATTAGCCGAGTTAGGCCGACAACCATTTACTGGCAGGGAATTCTTAATTAAATATCAGGACCGAATACTAATGGGCAAGGATGCTTACAACAAAGAAGAATATTACACCTATTTCAGAGTATTAGAAACCCAGGATGAATATTTTGACTATTACCGAAAACGACACGCACATTGGAAAATGTATGGGTTGAACCTACCAGATTCTGTACTTAAGAAGATTTATTTTCAAAATGCGCTAAAAATCATCCCCGGATTGGATAGTACACTTTTTGAAAATGATTAAGCAATTCCCTATATCAACTGGATAATTATTCTCTTTGCTTTGCCGCTTTCTTTGCTGCCTTATCTGCCCTTTTCTCCATTAAATTCTTTGCTGGTTTAGACTTGTCACTTTTTTTCTTGCCTTCCTTTTCTTTAGACATAATTTTACAGTTTTGTTTTAATATTTTTTGTTGAAAGATTCAATGAATAGTTTATGAAGAGGCCATCCAGAGAATTATAATAATCCTTCAATTCTTCTTCAGAAACACCTTTAGTTCCAGCCATTGTTCGACACGGAGTTTCTTCTAAAAAATGTATAAGCTCAGGAAAATTATCTCTGATAACTCCAGTAATACTTATTATATTTCGATTCAATTTTATATTGCCTTCCACAATTCATTTTCTATTGTTAATACTCAGGTACATCAAATAGCTTAAAGAAGTTATTCTGAATAATTTTAATTACTACATTGTTATCCAAATGAAGTCTGCTACTCATCTTATAAAGCAGTTCAGATTCCCCTCCTTCGCGAAATTCCAGGTCCGCATTAGTTAGCTGACTGTATTCCAGCAGCAATTGTTCCTTTTGCATGTTCCAATCACCTAGAATTTTAAAATCCACTTCATTTGTCATAGCTATTGCACCAATTAGAATTCCTACACTAAAGGTCCAATAATTTATTTGCCAAACTGTTACATATAAATAGTTAAAACTTACATTATTCACTGATTATAACTCGAAATAATACATTCTAAGCGTTATAATAAGACTCTAAATGCTACCTTTCATTTTCTAAGAATGAATACTTTCTAAGAATGATTTTATACATTAAATACATGGTAAGTCATAGGTGTAAAATGATTGTAGCGCAGGAGCTTGAGAAATTGAGCATCCAAATGAAAACGATAGACTTAGGTGTAATCGAGATTTCTGATTCTACTAGCCAATCGCAATTGGAACAGCTAAAAACCAATCTTTTATTATCTGGTTTAGAGCTTCTGGATAATAAAAAAAGTATTCTAATAGAAAAAATCAAAGTCGTGATCATTGAAATGATTCATTATTCAGATTTGGAGCCAAAGGTGAATTACTCCGACTATATAAGTAAGAAATTGGGCTACGATTACACCTATTTGTCGAATATCTTCTCAGAAGTTAAGGGTATTACCATACAGCAGTTTATTATCATAAATAAAATAGAAAAGGTAAAAGAGCTGCTAATTTATGATGAGCTTAATTTAACAGAGATATCTTATATGCTACATTATAGTAGTGTAGCCCATCTTTCAAACCAATTCAAAAAAATAACAGGACTCTCACCAACTTTCTTCAAACAGCTCAAGAAAAAAAGGCTCAGTAATTTGGAAAACCTGTGATATATGTAACTCTAACATTTATTTATGTAACCCTTTTTATTGTAAGCTATCCGTTATTTGCATGGTAATATTTAAATACCTAAAAATGGATTCAACGATAAACGAAGTCGCAGAAAAATTTACTATCACTGGTAACTGGGATGAACAGTCTAAAAATCTTAAAAGAAGGTTTTCTGAACTAACAGATGCCGACTTAGTATTTGAGAAAGGTGAAGAAAACGACCTGGTTAACAGGTTAGTAGCCAAACTTAACAGAGAAAGTAACGAAATTAAGAGCATTCTAAGGAAGGGTCATGTTTCGTTGAAATAAGACAGACATAAACGGATTTGTAACAAATATTAGCTAAAAAATTATCAGTCTTTAGCTATTGAACAGCTGTCAACTATCAGCCTGATATGGATGCCGTTCATTTTATGAAACATAAGAAGAAATGTATAAAGATTATACCCAACAAAGGGAGTATAAAGATGGGCAAATAGTATTTGCGAAAACTAATATAAAACAACCACTTATTATCCGCAGATACGTGGATAGGGTTTATTATTGTAAATTAAAAGACAACCTGCTTGCCAAAGAACAGGTATATTTTGCACGTGAATTACAGGCCTCACCAGAAAATCAATCTAAATGAATTTAATTCGAAGCTGGCGTGAGCAAAAAGTAATGTTAAAATGGCGGTATCCGTTTCTCACTGATGAAGATTTCATATATTCAGGGAACAACAAAGAACCTATGCTGCTTCTTTTGGAGCGCAAATTACAACTTAAGAGAGCAGAGTTAGAATTACTCTTCACAGAATTACAAAGATACTAGTGCGAATAGTATCTGCTAATTCAGTATTTATAATCCATTATTTTAATTAGCATTTCTTTTTATTTTAGGGTTTATATTGAGCCCCTTCAAAATACCAGACCCATTACCTAGAATCGAAACAAGTAAAATTGATTCTGAATACAGAAGCCAACGATATAAGGTTTTTGCAGGAATTTTTATTGGCTATGCAGCCTACTATTTAGTTCGAAAGAATTTCTCACTTGTTATGCCAGACCTGATAGAACAAGGTTTCAGTAAAACGGAACTTGGCTTTGCATTATCAGGCGTATCCATAGCCTATGGGCTAAGCAAATTTCTAATGGGTAATGTGAGCGACCGTAGTGATGCTCGCAAATTTATGTCTATTGGCCTTGCGTTAAGTGCTTCTCTTATGATAGCAATGGGTTTAATACCTGTTCTTACTTCATCAGTTTCTGTGATGTTTATAATTCTGCTCTTTAATGGCTGGTTCCAAGGAATGGGCTGGCCTCCAAGTGGGCGAGTGATGGTGCATTGGTTTTCTATTAAAGAGCGAGGAACTAAAATGTCAATCTGGAATCTGGCGCATAATATTGGTGGCGGGCTTATTGGCCCATTGGCAATTTTAGGTGTTTCATGGTTTGGCGAATGGGAATCAAAATTTTATTTACCTGGCGTAATAGCATTGGCAATATCTTCGATAGTTTATATACTGGTACGAGATAGGCCAACAGTATGTGGCCTTCCTCCTATTGAGGAATATAAAAACGATTACCCAAAAGAGCATTTAAAGTCTGAAGAAGATATATCCTTCAGAGCAAAAGAGATTTTTTTCAAACACGTATTCAACAACAAGGTGTTGTGGTACATCGCCTTCGCCAATGCCTTTGTTTATTTGATTCGATATGGTGTTTTGGATTGGGCTCCTACCTATCTGTCCGAAGCAAAACAGTTCTCTCTACAGCAAACAGGCTGGGCTTACTTTCTTTACGAATGGGCTGGTATTCCCGGCACCATTCTGGCAGGTTATGTAAGTGACAAGTGGTTTAAAGGTATGCGTGGACCCGTAAGTGTTATTTACATGATTTCAGTATTATTATTTATTCTTATATATTGGCAAAACCCTGCTGGAAACCCTATGATTGATAGTATTGCCCTTATTGGCATTGGATTCTTAATTTATGGCCCTGTGATGCTTATTGGGGTGCATGCTTTAGATCTTGTACCAAAAAAAGCTGCAGGAACTGCTGCTGGGTTTACAGGTTTATTTGGCTATTTAGGTGGTGCTGTGTTCGCCAATGTAGCCATGGGAGCCATTGTAGATGTTTATGGCTGGGATGGAGGTTTTATAACGTTGGTAATAGCTTGCACCTTATCGATTATACTCATACTATTTGCCTGGAAAATTGAAAAGACCTCAGACACTCAGTATGGGTGATCAGTATGGGTGATTCATGAATCACCCATATGTTCAATGAATATTTCAATATCCACGAACATCTCCTCTACCTCTCGCTTCACTAGCAAATAAGAATCATCATGTTTCACATTATTCGTATAATGATTCCAGTGTTTTTTAGCTTTTTTAAGCACTCTAGGCGAGATGTTAAACTCCTTATAATCAAGTATTTCCTTAGCAATTCTTGAAACCTTAAATGATCCAAACAAATAGAGTTTGAAAATAGGCACATAGTGTTCACTCACATCAAAACCTTCAAGTGCCATTAGTAAATCACCAGCTATATGGGCATTGGCTTTGTCCTGAATGGCAGCTAGTAATGGCTCAAGTGCCAGAGAATTATCTGTCATTAGACCAAGCGTTCTAGCTGCCAGAAACTTAACATCGTCATTATCATGAGTTAGCAACCCAATTAATTCTTTCTGAGATTCTTTACTGCCGTTTTTCCCTAAAATGTCCGAAGCTTCATACGCATTTTCGTCCTCACCTCCTTTAATTATAGTTAGTAACGATTGTTCGTCTATGGGCATTACTTAACAGATAACTAGTTTGTGAAACTGTCTTGCAAAAATTTTAAGGTTTTCATCGGATCCTTCATTCTCATATGTTCTCGTTGAGCATCGCTTTCTAAATCATGGAATTCAATGCAGCCTCGCATAAATCCTTTCATCTCATAAGTATTTCCAAATGTTATTCCATCTGGTAGATACATGCCGCTGTTGCCGGTTTCTAAATCCATTACTAAGTACTCCTTTACATACATATTTTCAAACAAAGTTGAGTTACCAAATTTAATCTTATCCTTTGATAAGAAATCATTTAGATTTCTTTGATCTTTTTCATCCCAATCGCCTTTTTTCTGTTTATCTATTGCATTTTTTATTGCTGCTTTGTCTAGTTCATCATCTAAAAACTGACTCGCCTCTTCATTAAACTGATCCATAAACTGATCTGCCATTGCACCTGCAAATGAAAGTGTGGTTGGGTATGGATTACGAAAATGCACAAACTGACCATAACTCTCGAAAATTGGAACATAGGCCCCATCGCATTCTACAATTTTTTCTTCTTCACCTCGATTAGTCACAACTACCAACTTAATAGACTCATCATTATCATAATTAAAAACTTCACCGCTATTGGTCCTTATCTGAATTTGATTGTAAAAGAATTTGTTAAGCTTTAGCAATGATATGGTGCCTTCCAATTTTTCACCACTATCCAGCAATAGATATCCTGATAATCCGTTCTCAGAATCAAATTGAATAACTTCTTCTTTTTCCTCCCTTTTGGCTACCTCAACAGGTGCAGTTTCATTTGTAGTGGGTGTTTTTTTGTTTAATGCCAGATATTCTTCGTACGAAACCCTTTTCGTATTGTCCAGCAAGCCAAAACCTTTATTGCGCATCATTTTGTTTGTATTGCCATTGCTATCGGTTATAACCAATGTGGTGTTTCCATTGTGGTATTTTTTTACGACCAAATCACCAAAAAGCATCTCACTCGTTTTAAAGTCTACAGCATAGCCAAAATGCGGTGCATAAAATATTCCTAATTGGTTTTCCTTCTCAATTTTCCATTGATCATCAGCTAGCCTAGGGTAGCCATTAAGGTATTGGTCCGCATAGCTTTTTTTGGATTTAGCGGTTAAAACTTCTTGCGATACCTCTTGCTCAATTTCATCAACTAAGTAGCTCTCAAAAAATTGCACATTCGAATTTTTGTCTTTCGCATATAATACATCTGAAGACTCAGAGGTATTTGCTTTTGCTACCAATCCTTTAAGCGTACTATCATCGCTTAATTTAATAATACCAGGAGCAAATAAGGTTTCTATAGGGTTAGAATAAACATTATTAGGGTCGTTATCTTCACTGATATAGGCATAATAATCTTCAATTTTGAAAGCAAACCCGTACTCTTTAATATCTGTGTAATCTATTTTCTCATCATTCACCTCAACATCCTTCATAATGTTTTCTTTTTTATAAACTGTGAGAAGGCCTTCTTTTCTGCTACCATTGTTTAGAATTATATACCCTTTGAAGGAATAGGACTTGTCATTTGATAAATCGCTATATCTTGGTTTCCAATTCACCAGTTTCCAAGGACCTACAAATTTCTCGTCCTTAAAAAGCTTAGCACCATAACTTGATATATTTTCTACATCTATTTTGATTTTGTTTTTGTCATTATCCCTTATTTCAATGGAAACCAATTTACTTTTCACTTCACGTAATTCTATTTTCCCCTCAACCTGACTTCCATCCTTCAACTTTACATATCCATAGGGCGCATAGCCCTTTCTCACATCAATAAGTTTGCTGTCTTTTTGATACCAGGTAAAATCGTAAGGCGTTTCATTGACTACACCATCTCTGAGTCCAAATTCTTTAACACTTGTATCGTATAGAATTAATTTTCGGCCAGACGTTGTAATAATTTTTACACCCCATATTTTATCATAAGAAGCTCCATATAATGAAATTTGGCCTTGTAGCTCTGTACCATCGCTTAATATCACATAACCGTTGTCGTATTTTGTAGAATAGTCGTAGGAAATACTACCTCTTGTTTTGTAGTTATTTTCCTGACTGGTGTTTTTTTGTGCTCTACCGCACACAGAAAGTAGCAATAGGATGAAACACGTTATGAGAGGCTTTAGATAATTATTCATGAAGAGTGTTAGGTTAGGGTTCTGAAAAAATTTTAACAATTTGATTATTAAATAATTATGTTCCAAACAATCTGACTCTAATTCCTAATATTGATTGAAATTATTGAGAGTAATAAAGTTCTTATCGCTCATATTACTATTTTTGACCTCAAACCTAAACCCAATGGAGTATCCCATATTTTTAGAATCGGAAGAAGATAAAGTAGCATGCACGCACTCATGCGAGGCAATAGAATCATTCTTAAAAAGAAAAGGCGAAAACCTAAAATATCAGGAATTAAAAGAGTTTATGAACTCTCAAACCTACTCATCTAAGGAAATTGAATGTGCCACCTTGCAAGAAATTTACAAAGAGCTAGCACGAGTTGGCTTGTGTCTTAACGTAAATTTAGAAGGTTCAGCACAATACGATGTTACCTTCAAAATGGCAGAATCTATGTGGATTATTGCTCATGTAAAATATGTGGCCGAATACATTAGAGACAAAGGAGAAACAGAATTGTTGGATTATGTAGCTTCCTGGTTAAAGGTTATCACAGAAAAGCAGATAAGTGCTTTTTCTGATGTGGAGAAGTATATTTAATCTGTAGTGACCACCACCTTCCCCACTGTTTTTCCTGACTGAAACAATTTGATTGCTTTTGGCAGTTCAATAAATGAAAATGTATGGCCTACAAGTGGAGCGGGTAAATTCAATGCATCCATTTCTGAAATAATCTGGCTCATTAACTCTTTTTTATGATATAACCAAATCAGGTTAAACCCTAAAATGGCCTTGTTACTTTCAATCATTCCTTGAGGATCAATTTTAGGTCTGGTTAAGTATTTCCAGATCAAATCCGGCCAATTAGGAATATTAGTATTACTACCATACCTGGCCGAACCATAATTAATTAATCTACCTTGTGGAGCAAGTAATTCAAACCCAGACTTAAATACTTTGCCTCCAATACATTCCATCACAATATTTAACTCTCTGTCTTTTAGTTTTTCTTCTAACTTTCGTTTGAATGAATCATCTCTAACAATAAAATCATCAAAACCCTCACTTTTAAGAACATCAATTTTGGAAGAATTTCCTATCGTACCTATAGTATAGGCCCCTACTTTCTTAGCCATTCTATTTGCTTGTATACCAACGCCTCCTGCAGCGCTATGGATTAAGACTGTATCACCTTGCTTAATTCCACCAAGATTGAACAAGCCATAATACGCTGTTAATGCCTGAACCAAATACCCCGCTCCTTCCTCAAAGCTCCAACCATCGGGGAGTTTAGTGACATAATTAGATTCAATATTAAGTCGGCTGGTATATCCTCCAAAACGTGTCACCCCCATTACTTTATCACCTTCTTGCCACTCAGAAACATTGCTACCAACTTTTGATATGATACCACAATATTCTAAACCAGGTACAAAACTCTCCTTAGGTGTGGCACTATAAAGCCCTAGTATTGCAAATATATCTGCGAAATTGAGTCCTATAGCCTTCACTTCTATTTGCACTTCATTCTTTTGTGGTTCTCCTAAAGGTTCTTCAACCAACTTCAGTCGATTAATATTTCCGGCTTTATTTATTCTATAGGCTAATCGATTCATCTCTTAAAAAGTATTTTTAAAATTCCGTAGTCAGTATGCTAATCCTTCCAAGCCAACGTTTAACTTTAAGTTTATGCCAAAAAAAATTTATATCATATTTATAGCCGTGCTTATCTGTTGTACAAAAAACAGCAAAGGACAAGAATATAACTACAGCATTCATCTTGCAGGCGGCAAAATCGGTGGAATTAATGCCACATTAACAGAAGAAAATGGTGTCCAATATTATGAAATTGAATCTGATGTTACATTTAAGGTGTTGTTTAAGAAATATAATCGAAAAACTATTCATAGAGTTAAATACTCTAATGGAACCATTGAAGAGAGTTATACTGCAGTATATATGAACAAAAACCAGGAAGATTCTGCTTCACTGGTGCACTTATCAAATTATGAATACCGCTGTTTTATGACTGAAAAAGACGAGCCGTACAAACAGCATTTTGGTCCTATTAAGTTTCCTACAGCCATGCTCTATTATAAAGAGCCAAAAGGTGTGAATAAAGTTTTTTCTGAACGATTTTTAGATTATTGCCCGGTTAAAGTTCTTGAAAAAGGAAAGTATGAGGTGTATTTGCCTAATGGAAAAGAAAATATATACACGTATGAAAATGGTGAATTAAAAAGTGTATTTATAGATCGCACGTGGTTTAACATTGAGTTTAAGAAAATGTAAAGAGTATAAATCAATTCTTAGAGGAAGCTTAACTAAACTTGCTCCAACCAGCTTTAGGAATCACTTGTAAATGCCCAGCCTGTGCTTAGGAAATTCCAATTACTAAAATTATAAGATTTCGTTAGCTCGAATTACTGATTTTAACTTTTAACTAATGTATTACAGCATTCAGACAAAGGTTTGGCATCAGCTGAATTCAGTGATTAAACAAACGAAACTATCTCATCAAGAGGTTTTCTTATTTGTTTATCGTATTCCTTTTCTGCGAGGTCGTCTGGTAATTGATCAATGTCACCCCGATAACCCAAAGCTATCACACAAATGGCATCAAAATCATCATTATTCACAATTTCAGCATCAGCTTTTTTCTTATCGAAACCTGCCATTTGATGTAGGTATATTCCCATAGAATTAGCCTGAATAGATAAACTAGACACAGCTTGCCCCGTATCATACCAGTAGTGCGCATTGGACTTACAATTCTTAGTAAATGTCTTCTTCGCCTTCACCAAAACCACAACAGGCGCTGTTTTTACCCAGTTCTTATTAAACTCTCCTAGCGTATCAAATATCTTATCATATAGCTCCTCTCCTTTTAAGCCCACCTTAAAGCGCCATGGCTGTTCATTAAAACAACTTGCTGCCCATCGTGCAGCTTCAAATAAAGACATTAGCTCCTTTTTAGGAACCTCCTTGTCTGAAAAAGCCCTGGGACTCCAGCGATTGGCTATCGGTTCAATAATTGGGTACTGATTGTCTATTTTTGGTTTACTCATATCTAATACTATCAATAATTAACATATTTTCATAAAAACTAGACTTGCATTGGCACTTCCATCAAAAGCACTCTTGCATTGTCACTAGTTGCTTTTACTGATAGCTTGTCAGTTTCACTGATACCGAGGCCATCACGTTTAGTTAGTTTTTGTCCATTGATTTCTACTTCCCCTTCTAGAATGAAGGCATAAACACCATTATCTGCCTTGTTGAGGCAATACTCACTCTCAATAGCTTTATCGAACTTTCCAAGATTAAACCATGCATCCTGATGCACCCATACGCCTTGATCGTCTTTATTTGGTGATAAGACCTGATAGAATTCATTTTTCTTCTCCACATCGCGAATCGAAATCTGATCGTAACGAGGTTCTACATTCTTTTTATTAGGAAATACCCAGATTTGAAGGAATCGAACTTCCTTATCGTCATTGGCATTAAATTCACTGTGGAATATTCCTGTTCCTGCACTCATTACCTGCACATCACCTTCTTTGATGATCGCCTCGTTACCCATGCTATCTTTGTGTTTTAAATCACCAGATAGTGGTATAGAAACAATTTCCATGTTATCATGTGGGTGTGTTCCGAAGCCTCTACTTGGCGCGACTATATCGTCATTCAACACTCTTAATACACCAAAGTGTACACGCTCAGGGTTGTAATAGTTGGCAAAACTGAAAGTGTGATGGGAATCTAGCCAACCGTGATTTGCATGGCCTCTGGTTTCTGCTTTGTGCAATACTGTTTTCATTGTTCTTTCCTCCTTATTCGGTAGGTGATTAAACCCTACCGGTTTTAATAATTCTTTTTTTGATGATTGATCTTCTGCTTTTAAAATGCTACTTCCAACCACTGCGGATGCGGTGCCTAAAAGTGCTTTTGAGATAAAGTTTTTTCTGTTCATGGCATTAATCAATGTTTACACATCAAATAACGCAATGAATACGTAGAAGGGTATTACAAAAATGTCGGGTATGACTATAGAAATGTCGGAATATGAGAAATTAGGGCAAAATCTCCATTATTTTGAAAACTCCTGCTTAAACTGACCAGGGGTTACACCCACGATATTTTTAAAAAACGTACTGAAATGGACAGGCTCTTTAAAGCCCAGGTGCAATGCGACTTGTTTAGACGATAAATCTGAATGCAGGAGCAATCGTTTGGCTTCCATAATAATACGGTCGAGTATATACTCTTTAGCTGTATAGCCTAAATTCTGCTTTACCACTTCATTTAAATGTTTAGGTGTAATATTTAGCCTATTGGCATACTCATTTACCTTATGTAGTTCCATGTAATGGTTTTCTACCTCATTCCTGAAGTCAATAAGTACACAAGAAGCTTGTGTTTCCAAAGGCTCAGGAAATTCACACGCGTGGTTGCAATGAATAAGTAAGAGCTGTAATAAAGCTCCCAAGGCCTCATTTTTATAGGCTCCATCACCTTCAAAAAAAGGAAGCATCTGTTTGATAACTGATTCAATCGTTAAGGCAGGTTCATCTTCCAGCTTTAATGGCGGGGATTCATTATAAGGCTTAAAGAGGTTAATATTCTTTATAAATGACGTTGGTATATTGTTGATCAGCAAGAAATCGGCAGAAAATGAAAGTACCCAACCATATGGCTTCCTAGTGTTAGATATTTGGTGTATTTGTCCAGGAGAAAGAAAATAGATTTGATTGTCCACAAGATCATACTTATTGAAATCTACCAGATGAAAGCCCTTACCCTTTTTGATCCAAATGATTGCATAGAAATCATGACGGTGCGGATCATCGGTAGTGCCGTTCACATCGTCATAATGGTCTTCCATTTTCTCCAGTCTAAAAAATCTGGATGGATGCTGCTTATCTTGCAAGCTATAGACTTTAATATCTTTTGTTTCCTTCACTAATTATAAACTTTTGCGTAAATTAGTTGAGAATTGAATCAATTAATAGAGCTTTCAGTTATTTTAAGTAACATTAATATTCAATTAGAAACACCAAATAATCATGAAATACCCTATCTTCTTCTTCGTATTTGTACTAGCCGTTGTAGTTGGCCTGGCTATGATGTTTACAAATTATAGTAATCCAGTAGATCGTTTAAATGGCCTGATGGCTGATGAGCCAATTGATGATTGCTATGACAATACAATGGAAGCGTGGTTCATCGAATTCAATAATACGCAAGATGAAGGTGTTACTATGGAAGAAGCCGACCAAAAAGCTGCTGAAAAAGCTTTGGATCAGTATGAAGAATGTAAAACTGACGATAAGTAACCTAGATTTTAGAAAAGACTAACTTTGTTAATATATCAATCAAGAGATCATTAAATGGTCTCTTTTTTTTAGACTTAAAATCACCAAATGAATTTCAACATCAGGGCTAAGGCCTTTTTATTTATCCCCTTTCTTTTTATTACTCTCAATTCCTATTCACAAAAAACTGCTCCTTCAGACCTCATTTTGCAGTCAATCGATGAAAATCAAAGTTACTATTCGGATTTGCTGAAAGAAATTGTGAATATTAATAGTGGCACAATGAATTTTGTAGGAGTGAGAAAGGTAGGCTTAAGACTCACAGAGGAATTCAAGAAGCTTGGAATGGAAGCTTCGCTTACTCCTGGAGAAGCCTTTGGAAGAGCTGGACACCTTATAGCAACAAATAATGGCACTAAAGGCCCTAAAATACTCATGATTGGCCATTTAGATACAGTTTTTGAACCAGAAAGTGAGTTTCAGAAATTTACAATGTTAAATGACTCCATCATGCAGGGTCCCGGTGTTGCTGATATGAAAGGTGGTGATGTGATCATACTCTATACACTAAAAGCATTAAAAGATGCTGGTGTTTTAAATAATCTTTCCGTTAGAGTGGTAATGACTGGAGATGAAGAACGCAGCGGTTCCCCCCTTGCCTTATCAAAAAAAGAACTTACAGATGCAGCTGATTGGGCAGACATAGCCTTAGGTTTTGAGAATGCAGATGGCAACCCAAAAACAATAGTAACGTCAAGAAGAGGATCAACCGGCTGGACACTTAAAGTAAAAGGAAATGCTGCGCACTCTTCACAGGTATTCAGTGAAAAAGTGGGTTCAGGTGCCATTTATGAAACATCAAGAATTCTGAATTCTTTCTATCAAGAGCTATCAAATGAAGAGAACCTAACATTTAATCCTGGTTTAATCTTGGGCGGTACTGACGTTGAATATGATGACTCGAAAAGTGCTGGAACAGCCTATGGCAAACAAAATGTTGTAGCAAAAGATGTATTAGTTAAAGGCGATATTAGAGCCGTTTCTTTGGAACAATTAAGCATGGCGAAAGAAGTAATGACGCGGATTGTTTCAGAAAACTACCCTAAATCTTCAGCAGAAATAACGTTTGATCCAGAAGGTGGTTATCCGCCATTAGCTAATTCATCTGGTAATGAATTTCTTCTTAAACTTTATAATAGCATAAGCCAGGAGCAAGGTTTGGGAAGTGTATCCTCAGTAAACCCCAGAAATGCCGGTGCCGCTGATATTTCATTCACAGCAGGAAGAGTAAACATGGCAGTAGATGGGCTTGGTCTTTCAGGCGCAGATGATCACACAATCAATGAAACTGGCAACTTAAATATGCTACCTGTCCAAGCTAAAAGAGCAGCCTTGTTAATGTACAGATTGTCGTCAACCAGATGACTCAAATAGTACTATTTTTATATTAATGATTTTTTTTGAGAATAATTTGAATGAAGCCTCTTACTTAGTGAGAGAATTAATATATTGCGGTGTTAATTAGTATGGTTTATGACTGAACATTCGGATCGTTTTATTAGTAAGGTTGAACTAATTATGGACTCACCAACCGAACGTAATAAATTTAAAAGTTTGACAAATTTTGATGACAAAATTGCTTTTTTAAGAGGCCATTTTATTATGGACGAAATGTCTATACGGCTCCTGGAAAGGAAATATCTTTTGTCTGAATCCAGCAGGGAAATACTGATGAACCAATTAGAAGATATCGTTCTTCGCTCAGAAAATTAGGCATAAAAAAACCGGATTTAACCGGCTGCTTAGCTGAGAAATTCTTTTCTCTTTATGCGATACTCCGCTTTCTTTTTTGGCTAGTACCGCTACACTTGGTAATGGCAACTCTTTGCCATTATTTTCTAACACTAAGAACGTAAGAGCTCTGGAATAGTTCCAAAAACTTAGGTTAATAAATTATAACCAAATTATTTCCCTAGTATCAAGACCGTCAGCTGTATTACTGTACTTTTCTGAATGCCACTGACAAATCCTTATAAACCAAAATCATGTGATTTTTAGGTATCTGCCTCCAGTCTTCTGCAATACTTGTGAGTTTTTCAGATACAATCATAACCGATTTGTCGTTACCTTCTGCAGGTATCATATGGCAAGCTCCATCTTCACAAACATATTTGCTGCCTTCAGAATAGTACAAAGAAAGCGGTTCGATTGCTGGATTTGAAACATACCTTAAACCAACCATTCGTTCTCCATCAATAAATACCATATTAAGATATGCTTCTTCTTCTACTCCATAGGTTTGCATCAAATGTATTAATTGATCAATCATTTGCTGAAAACAATCGGCTACATCATCAGCAGTAAAATGATTGCCCTTTTTCTTTAAAAAATCTAAAAATAATGCAAATAGGTGCTCAGAATCAGTTTGCCCTTTTATCCAGAGATATTGTTCATCAGAGAGTATGGACTTTAACGGACGCTTAATTTTTTCAAATTGCTCCACCCCACCGTTATGTGCCATTAACATATTCTTAAAGTGAAACGGATGGCAGTTAGATTCAGAAACATCTCCAACACTTGCTGCCCTTACATGTGCAATAAGACTACCAGAAATTATTTTAGGTGCCAGATATCTTAAATTTCTATTATTCCATGCTGGGTTTACAGATACAAACACTGCTGGATCATGAGATGAAGCAGGCATATACCAACCAACTCCAAATCCATCACCATTTAAAGGCTCTTCAAGTTCTTTGGCATTTATACTTTGTTTAATCATGGAATTTTCTGGCTCGTAGAGAAACTTATCCATGGCAATGGGCTGTCCCAAATAGGCTAATAATCGGCACATAATAGTACATTTTATATAAGTTAGTAATAATTAAGACTGGTTGTATGCATAGGAAGAAACAATATTTTTGGCCAGATAAGAAGTTCGATAGTAAATTCCATTTTGTATCTTAAAGGCTATGGCTCAATCATTTAAGAAAAGGTTATACATTATCATATTCGAGGCAGATACATTCCTTGGAAAGTTGTTTGATGTAATACTTCTCATAGCTATTCTATTGAGCGTCTTGGCTGTAATGCTTGAGAGTGTAGATCACATTAAAAGTGATTATGGCGATCTGTTATACCAGATTGAATGGGGGTTTACCATACTCTTTTCGATGGAGTATATAGCAAGAATTTATGTTTCTGAAAGACCAAAGAAATACATTTTTAGTTTTTTTGGAGTCATAGATTTATTATCCATCCTGCCAACATTCATTGGTTTGTTTGCTGCTGGGGCTCATTCACTGCTGATAATACGAAGTATTCGGTTATTGCGAGTATTTAGGGTATTAAAGATGGTAAGGTACCTTGGCGAGGCTTCTTCATTAATGAAAGCTTTGAACGCCAGCAGGGCTAAAATAATTGTTTTTATTGGTGCTGTCTTCTCCCTGACAGTGATTCTAGGTACGATCATGTACCTTATCGAAGGTGGTGAAAATGGTTTTACTAGTATTCCACGAAGCATCTACTGGGCCGTTGTAACTTTAACAACAGTAGGCTATGGTGACATAGCACCTGGTACTACCTTAGGGCAAATTGTGGCTACAGCTATTATGATCCTCGGATATGGAATTATAGCAGTGCCTACTGGCATTGTATCAGCAGAGATTAGTAGC
>NZ_JAVJUY010000098.1:0-23047 GCF_040220315.1 Fulvivirga sp. | reverse complement strand
AGGAAAACAAGCTCCTCACGCTCACCTATTGTTTGTCATTTCATGCGCAACTATATTTGTTGTACAAACGTACATAAAATTTATTAGTTGTGTTTTTGTACAATAAATAATGGAAGTAATTATGAGATTAAGTAACCATCTCTCAAAAGAGAGCCGTCCTGAGGGAACGAAGGATATTACTAAGGCTATGTTGATTTGACTACCTAGTAAGATTCTTCTTCGTCAAGAATGACATTTAAATTATAGATTACTATTACACCTTCAATATTTCTTCAGGATTTAATAAGCTGCTTTAATGGCATGATAGCTAATCAGATATTAAAACTCATCACCACCTTCATAATCGCCATCGCCTCTTCCTTCGCGCTGTTTTTTCTGATTTATGCGATAGCTAAATGACAGTCGTGTTTGGCGGTATCGCCACTGGAATTCACTTTCTTCTACTAAGGTTGGAGTTACAAGGTTACCCCTCCAAATGCGTGTATTGAAGACATCATTCACACTAAGAGTCAATGTACCCTTGCCTTTTAACACTTCCATATTCGCACCTAAATCCATTGTATAGAAGCTCTTGCGACTACCTTGCACTGTGTTTTCCGGTGCTCTGTAATTTCCACTCACCTGTACATTTACATCTCCCAACTTGATGCGTGTATTCAACCTGAAGTTCGCTGTAAGGGCTTCCCTTGATAATTCTTGTCCTTCGAAAGAACCATCTGTAGATGCCTGGTAGATATTGGCATTACCATTTACATTAAACCAACGAACCGGATCGTAACTAAAGTTAGCTTCGATACCAAAAGCATCTTCTGTTCCAATATTGTAAGGTGTAGATATCGTTGCCGGCTGGTTGGCAAAAATCCCTGCTACATCAATCCGCTCTATAGTACCCGTAGTATATCTATAATACCCACCAAAGTAAATAGAGGCCTTCTCCAGATTATTTAATAATCCAACTTCATAAGAGTCAGTGTAACTTGGATCTAAATCCGTGTTACCTCTTCTAATATTCCTTGGATCGGTAAACGATGAAAATGGGTTTAAATACCAAAACCTCGGCCTGCTCAGCCTGCGACTGTAGCTCGCTTGTAATGTTCTTATTTTACTCAATTTGTAGGACACAAAAGCACTTGGAAAGGCATTGAGATATTCTTTGGTATCCTCTAAATTACCTTCACGTTGAAACAAAGTAATGTAAGTCTGCTCCAACCTTAATCCTAATTGATAGCCCCATCTGTCCATTTTATTTTCAAATATGGCATAGGTGGCATGCACATCTTCCTCATAGATGAATTTATTACTAAGATTTAACCCTTCAAACACTTCTTCAATTGGAACAAAGTTTCCAAGCGAGTCGCGCTGCTCAACAATATAATCACTCGAAATTTCTCTGATAGTCCCACGATAGCCCGCTTCAAATTTTTTAGTTTTTGAGATCGGATAGACATAATCTATCTGCATCAATATATTTCTGTCGTTTTGAACATTTAATACTCGTTGGTATTCTTCTAATGGTCCATCAAGCAACAAATCGGCTTCACTAATTGAATTTTGTTCTGTTTCAGCATTATCTCGAAACTGAAATTGCGCATTTAATTCGTGCCCTTCTTCTTTAAATATTTTTTTGTAGGCTAAGTCATATTCGATATTGTCATCGTCTTCCTTTTCAAAATCTTCACGAAAAATATTACCGATTAATTGACCATTCACATTTCTATCGAAATATGTGATATCAGTTGTATTTTCTTCATCTGAGATACGTACTAATCCAGATGCCGTAAGAATATTGTTGTCGTTGAAATAAAAGTCCGTTCCAACCCGAATATTATGTGCCAGGCCCGTTCTAACCCGATCGTTATCAATAAATGTGGCAATTGTATCTTCACCATACGATATACGATCCGTAAAACCCCCTCCCGGGTTTTCTCTGTAACCTAATCCATAGCTACTAAAAAGATTGAACCTTCCTGTGCGATAATTCACGTTACCTGAAAACCCATAGTTGTACGGGTAGCCTGCATTGGCCGTGAATGATCCATTGAAGCCTCTTTTCTTATCTTTCTTTAATATGATATTTATAATCCCTGCTGAACCTTCAGCCTCGTATCTCGCAGATGGGTTGGTAACAACTTCAATACGCTCTATCAAATCTCCTTGCAATTGCCTCAACCCATCTTGATTATTCAGTCCTACTAATCCAGAAGGCTTTCCATCAACGAGAATACGCACATTGTTACTTCCTCTTAAACTCACATTTCCTTCTACATCTACTGCCACGCTAGGAATCTGTTCCAAAATTTCCGAAGCATTCGCCCCTATGTTGGCAAGGTTTTCACTTACGTTAAAAACACGCTTGTCCAGCTCCAACTGCATCTGATCTTTAGCGCTTGTAACTACCACCTCATCCAGTGTTTCCGTATCCGGGTTTAAAACGATCTTACCCAGATTAATTTTAGGATTGTTCCTTTCCAATTTTATGGAGATAAATCTGGTCGTGTAGGATATGAACTGCGCCTTTAAAAGATAATTACCAGGCTTAGGAGTAAGTCTGAAAAAACCGTTAACATCAGTAATTCCTCCATCTACTAAAGAACTATCTGCAGCATTTAGCAGGCTTACAGTAGAAAACTCAAGGCCGTCATTAGTGGAGCCATCTATTACTGTTCCTGTTATTTCAAAGTTAGAATTAGTCTGTGCACTCGTAGAAAAAGAAAGGACGCATAAAATCGTCAAAAAAATGAATTGCTTCATACAAATGTTTAACTGTTTAAGTCTGATAATGTTTGATTCTGCTCCAAACTAAATGTTTAAACATTAATCTAAGTAGTTAGATGACCAAACAGTTAAATACTTGCGCCAGAAAACTAATTATTCTTGTCGAAGGGTTTTTACCGGATTAACCAAAGCAGCCTTCCCTGATTGTATCGATAATGTAATACCAGCTATCATGAGCGTAATTAGTAATCCCATTACAAAGTAGATAGGCTCGATAGATATCTGATAGGCAAATGAATCGATCCATGCATCAGCAAAATAATAGACAATTGGCCAGGTAATAATGTTGGCAATAATTATAAATAGCGTAAATGATTTTGAAAGGGTATAAATCAATGACCCTACAGAAGCGCCAAGTACCTTTCTTATTCCTACTTCTTTCATTCGGTACTTACAAATGAGGGTGATCAAACCATACAGACCAACAATGGCTACTATTATTGTTACCCATGAAAAGAACTTGACCATGCCTGCAAACTGCATGTCATTTTTATACAGCGATTGTAAGTGATCATTGAGCATGATCAAATCAAACGGAACATCGGGCACAACCTCCTTCCAATCTTTTTCTATGGAAACGATTACATCATGCAGATTCCCTGCCTCTATACGCATGTAAATATTTCTAAGCCTTGTATGTGGATAAATCAAAACAAAGGGTTGTATTTCATCATGCAGCGAAGTAAAGTGAAAATTCTCCACTACTCCCATCACGCGTCCCTCACGCTGGCCGCTAACAGTAATTTGCTTGCCGATAGCTTCCTCTGGCGTCCATTCAAAAACTTTGGCAGCACTTTCATTGATGATTACACCATGTGCACTATCATAGGCATTGGTACTAGTAAATTCCTTTCCGGCAAGCACTTTTACACCAATAATTTTGAAAAAATCATCACCAATAGCATTAATGGCCATAGGCACAGACTCTTCAATACCTTCCACCGTTATTGGTCCACTGCCAGTATCTCCATCTAAACGACCACCTGCCATAGTAACCCCTGAAACATTAGGGTTTTGCATTAATTTGGTTTTAAGAGGCTCAAAATACCGCTGCAATACTTCACCAGGCATTTGTAAAACAGCCAGTTCATCTTTATCAAAACCCAAATCTTTATTGAGCATAAAATTTATTTGACCAGATATAATGAAGCTTCCGATAAGTAGAGCCGAAGTAATAGCAAATTGAATAGTTACTAATGTAGTTCTTAAAAGTGATCCTTTCTGGCCCGTTTTTAAGGAGCCCTTCAACACAGATGAAGGGTTGAATGAGGACATGACAAATGCCGGGTAAATGCCCGAAACCAGGCCGATAAATATGCCTAAAAGGATGAATATGATGGCTATTTCAATGAACAGATTTGTAGTTAAAATATACTCAACACCCAAATTAGCCTGTGCTTGTTCTAACAAATATGGAAGTATAAGTAAACTAACTGCCACTGAAAAAAGAGTTAGAATAAGAGGCTCAAGTAAATACCTCCACCAAAGTGCATTTCTTGATGAACCCAGAGCCTTTCTAACACCTGTCTCCAACGCTCGTGTTAACGACTTAGCTGTTGATATATTCGTAAAATTAAAGGCCGCTAAAACGAGCAGTAATATACCTACACATGAGAGGGCATAAACGTATGCATAATTTCCTTTTACATTTACTTCATCATATACATTGCTAAAGTAAATCTCACTAAGCGGTTGAAACTTGTAATCAAAATTATTAAGCCTTTCTTCTTCAAAATGAGTTTTTGCAAAATCCGGAATTTTAGCCTCAAGTGCTTTATAGTCTGTGCCTTCCTTCAATAAAACATACGTATGAAAAGAAATCCAGCCCCAATCATCTAGTGTAACAGGATAACCATATGGTACTTCAAACGCATCAAAGGGTCTGATGAAATCAAATGGAAAATGAGTATTAGAAGGCAAAGGTTCAAAAACCCCTGAAACAACCAGCAGTTCTTCACCAACTTCCAGATTTTTACCTATAGGGTCGTCATCACCGAAATATTTTTTTGCTACCTCTGACGTTAGAATAATGTTATTCTTTTTTTCGAGTGCACGATTAGGATTCCCTTTTGCCAGTGGGTAAGAAAATGCAGTTAATAGTGAGGGATCAGCATAAAAGATCTTATCCTCATAAAATGTATTGTCACCATAGGTTACAATTTGGTTTGGTGTATATCTGAAGCGCACAGCTTCTTCCACCTCTGGAAAAAATTCTTTAATGGCCGGGCCTAATGGCGGACCAACTGTTGGCAAAACCCTATCGCTGCGTGGGTTTTTAGTTTCATCATAATTGATTCTATAAATTCGATCGGCCTTTGTATGGAAAGTGTCAAAACTAAGTTGATAATCTACAATGGTGTAGATTACCATAGCACAAGCCAAGGCTACCACTAACCCGACCAGACTTAAGACCATGTTGGTTTTATCATTTTTAAATCCTCTCACCGCTACCTTCAAATAGTTTGCATTTATTCCCATGGTTCCTGATTTATTTTTAAAGATTTTTTTAATAGCAAAAGGCCTGAAAAAACGTAGCACTTCAATGGTATAAAACCATTTAGCCTTTACAGAACTGTGTTCAGCTTTGTTATAAAACTCCTCTTCCAGGTCGCCTTCAATCATTTCCAATAATTCTGGTTTACAGAACCATTGAAGAAATCGCTGTGGAAGACTTGGTGGGTTTATGTGCTTCAAGCTTGACATTAGCTATTATTTAAGGCTACCTTATTCATATCCGCCCAAAGTTGTTCTCGTAGTTCTTTTACTTCCTCCAGTGCCTTAGCACCATAAGCTGTGATAAAGAAATACTTTTTCCTCTTCCCTCCTCTTTTATTGGAGGCTTCGCCAAACTCACTTTCTAAAAAGCCTTTCTCTTCAAGCCTATGAAGGGAGGCATGTACAGCACTAAGCGTTACATTCCTTCCTGATCTAACAGAAATTTCATCCTTAATTGATACACCATACGCTTCTGGATGAAGCACACCAATTGCCAGCATGACTAATTCTTCAAATTCTCCGAGGTTTGTTCCTTTCATTTAATCGCAGTTTACATATTATTCGTAAATGTAGATAATAAGGTTACATTAAATTCAATTTTGTAGATAAAATTAAATTCAACAGTGTTAATACAAGGTAGCACAGCAGAATATATACTCAATTCTTAAAATGAAGTTCAATGGCATCATGAGAACTTAATTGATTACAAATCTACACAACAGAAAATCAGTTTATATAGCTAACTCGTTGATAGACATAACTATCTTCTATGAGACAATTGATATTAATTATATAGATTGTACTGGCATCAGAGAACCAAAATTGTATACATTTGCGTTTTGGCAGGTAAAAGAATTTTCAATTTATAAATAAAATATAATGAGCAAAGCAATTGAAATTACAGATTCAAATTTTGACGAAATCGTCAATAGCGATAAACCAGTATTAGTTGATTTTTGGGCTGAATGGTGCGGACCTTGTAAAATGATAGGACCAGTGGTTGAAGAATTAGCTGGAGAATATGATGGCAAAGCCGTTATCGGAAAAATGAATGTAGATGAGAACCCGAATATTCCTGTAAAATTCGGGATTAGAAGTATCCCTACTCTTCTTGTTTTCAAAGGCGGTGAAATCGTAGACAAGCAAGTTGGCGCTGTTCCAAAAGGTGTTCTTGCGCAAAAATTAGATGCGCAATTGGCGTAAAAAAATTAAGCAACAAAAAAGGCCCCTGCAGTGCAGAGGCCTTTTTTGTTGCTTTTAATTCTACTTATACTATTTCTACAAGTTCAATTTCAAATGTCAAATCTTTGCCAGCCAATGGATGATTTGCATCCAATTCAATATTCTCTTCGTCAATAGAAGTAACAACCACAGGAATGGCTTGCCCACTTGGTTGCTGCATACTTAGTTGTTGTCCAACAGAAGGGCTAAGATCAGGTGGTAACTGTGTTTTTGGTACAGAAACAATCATATCATCACTTCTTTCGCCATATGCTTGTTCTGATGGTATTTCTGCTGTTTTCTTATCACCTATTTTCATCCCATGCACTGCTTTGTCAAAACCTGCAATCATCATTCCCGCTCCCAATTCAAATTCAAGGGGCTCTCTTTCAACAGAAGAATCAAATACTGATCCATCGTTTAATTTACCTGTGTAATGTACTTTTACTTTGTCCCCTTTTTT
This sequence comes from Fulvivirga sp., assembly GCF_040220315.1. Taxonomy (GTDB): domain Bacteria; phylum Bacteroidota; class Bacteroidia; order Cytophagales; family Cyclobacteriaceae; genus Fulvivirga. Next base: position 16,092 of record NZ_JAVJUY010000098.1, on the reverse strand, counting down.
TGCTTCAGACATAATTTTTACTTTTTGTTCTTTAAAATTCCTTGTTTTTCAAGGGTCGCAAAGTTAGCCATTAATGACCCAAATAAAAATTGAGATAAAATGTGTACCTTTTTATAAGTCTTGCATTATACAGGTACTTCATTTTTAAACAATGTTCGTGAGACATTGATAAAGGCGGTAATATCCGGCCACGGAAATGGACAGCCGCTGGTCGGATATTTTTAAATTCTAGTTCAATGATTGTTAGTAGTAAATACACATACTCAAATGCCCATATCTTCTATTGCTATGTCCATCATTTTTATTCATTAATACAATCATTCTATCTTAAGCATCTGCTATTTGCGCAATCATTGCCAAAAAGTGAATACCATTTGAGCAAAGAAGAAATAACTCAGGAACTTGAAATTATTCAGAAGTCTCAAAAAAACCCTGAACACTTTGCGCGCCTTTATATCAAATATTATGATCAAATCTTTCTATTCGTTAACAAACGTGTAGATAATCTGGATATCACCGCTGAAATAACTTCGCGGGTTTTTTTAAAGTGTATTAAAAATATAGGTCGGTTTAAATTTATTGGTGTTCCGTTCTCATCCTGGCTTTACAAAATTACTATTAATGAGGTGAATTTATTTTTCAGAAAAGAAGCACATTTTACCAGGTCTGTAAGCATAGAAAGTAGCCACCTAAACGAGTTGGTTAATGAAATAGATTATTCAGAACCTCGAATTGACCCGCACGTGCTGGTTCCTGTGCTTTTGGAGCAATTAAACGAAGATGATATACAGTTTATTGAACTAAGATTCTTTGAAAACCTTTCTTTTAAAGAAATTGGATACCTACTTGGAACGAGCGAAGTAAATGCAAAAGTGAAGACTTATCGCATTTTAAAGAAGTTAAGGAAGTTGTCAGAAAAAATTAAATACGAACACTAATGTCACGTATCAAAGTCAAAATAGACCATGAAACCCCTTCGCTAGATGTTATTCACAGCTATAGGGATTTTAACAGCCTTATGGATAATTATAGAAAATATTACAGCACATCTGGAATACGGCACATGTTTGTTCATGAAAAAAAGAAGCTGGTATATATCGTAATTATTATCATTTTTCTATTGTTGTTATTATTCGGTAATGATTCAGAGGCTACTATTCATACTATTATCTAATCTGCTAATGTTTTCAAATTTGTATGCTCAGGAGCTTACAATTTATGAAACTGAGGGTACCTTATCTGAAGATTTTATTACTGCTTTGTGTCATTATTCCAGAAATCCGCCAGCGGATTCTGAATCAGCCCCTACCCCACTCGAGCGTTTAATACTACGAGCTACTGGCACAGAGTTCAAATCAGAAGATCAGCCAATCAAATCATTAGCATGGCATAAGAAATTTGCCGAACAGTGTTACTGTACTGAAACAGTTGAATTTGAACAAGGTGATTTTCTGCGTCAGGTTGTTCAAAGCAATTTTAGGGAATTCGCAAACATTATAGGACCAAATAATCGCCTTTCTCTATACCTGGAATTTAAAGACCCGAATGACGGAATGAACATATTAGAGTATGTTAATCATAAACGAATAGCTATAGAAAAAAGGTATGATGATAAGCGCTTCGAATTCCAGCAAGATGAAGAATGGAGAAATATCATGTTCTTTTATTTTTTATTCTCAGAATTCAGCATTAATTAGCTGAGTGAATTTATTATACGCACTTGATTTAATTGGAACACTCGTTTTTGCCATAAGTGGGCTTCGGCTGGCAGCCAAAAAAGATATGGATATTTTTGGCGCTACAGTGATAGCCTGCGTTACTGCCGTTGGTGGCGGCACGGTTAGGGACCTACTACTCGGTGCTACACCAGTAGCATGGATTGTCAATATCCACTATCCTATTGCCATTATTTCAGCAGTACCAATAACCATTGTTTTCAAAAAATATATCATTAATATGAAAAGAACCATTTTCATTTTTGATAGCGTTGGTATTGCTTTGTTTACCATTAGCGGAATGGAAAAAGCATTGGAATATGGTTTAAATCCTGGATTGGCTATGGCTATGGGAATGGTTTCAGCTGTAGTGGGCGGAGTAATACGCGACTTATTATGCAATGAGATTCCTTTAATTTTCAGGAAGGAAATATACGCCACGGCATGCCTCACTGGCGCTCTTTTTTTCTTTATTCTTTCTGAGTTAGGTGTGAATACAGATTTAAACTACATACTAACAATTTCTGTGATTTTTACGATTAGAGTAGTTGCTATTAAATTCAACCTTTCTATGCCAAAAATGCGCTAATTATTCAGAAAATGGAGATTTATATTCCTCTTCAAATTTGGCCGCCTCTTCTTTGGATACGTAGCTATCCTCATTATAAAAAGAGATAATCTTATGGAATGGCTCGGGCTTTTGATAGCCTGCTGTAATGTTAATAATCTCCATCTTCTCATTTAAAATCACAAACTGTGGATAGCTTAACTTATTTTGTAAAAGAGCAGCAGCCAGTTGGTGATACCCCTTTCTTCCGCTAGGTACGAACTTGTAGGTTACTCCATTAAAAGTAATGTCTTCTGTTTGTTCTGCATCTAACTTTACTGGATGAAAATTTTCATTGAGGTATTTGGCAATTATTGGCTGACTAAAGGTGTTTTTATCCATTACTTTACACCAGCAGCACCAATCGGTATACACATCGACAAAAACTTTTTTCTTCTCTGTTTTTAACTTCTCAACTGCTTCTTCAAAAGAGAGCCATTGAACATCAACAGTGTCATCTGCTTTAAATGATGTTAAGCTTAGCCCTATGAAAACAATTATACCTGCTACTACTTTCTTATTCATGATACCTTAAAGATAATTACCTATAACCAAATAGACGAAAAAATAATTTCTTAGTTGTTGATTCTCGATTTCAAATATGATTTTATCCCATCAATATCATCAGGGTTAAACCATGCAACACCTTCTTCTTTTCTAAACCAGGTTAGCTGCCTTTTGGCGTATCTTCTTGTATTTCGCTTAATTAATTCAACGGCTGTAGCCAACTCATACTCACCATCTAAAAAAGCAAAAACCTCCTTGTAGCCTACTGTTTGTAACGCTTGCTTAGCACGATGGGTTTGTAATGAGCTTACCTCATCCAGTAACCCTTCCTCTATCATTTTATCTACCCTTACATTAATTCGCTCATACAACTTTTCTCGTTCCATATCCAACCCGATTTTTATGATTTCAAAAGGTCTTTCTGCCACATTCTGCTGCCTGTAATAGGTAATGGGATTACCAGTAGCGCGAAACACTTCTATCGCCCTTACCACTCTTTGAGGGTTGTCTTTATCAACAATATTATAATAATCAGGGTCAGATACCTTTAGCTCCTCCAAAAGTGGCTTCAACCCTTCTTTGTCAAGTGTATTTTTAATATCCTCGCGTATTCCTTCACTTATAACGGGCATGTCTGGTAATCCATCAGTCACAGCCTTTAAGTATAATCCAGACCCACCAGTCATAATAATGCATTGGTGGTGTTTAAATAACTCATTGCTGAGCTCTAATGCCCTTTTTTCAAATTCTCCCGCTGAAAATTCTTCTTCAATTGAATGGCTATCTATAAAATGATGTTTGATTTGTGTAAGTTCAGAAGATGTAGGTTTAGCTGTTCCGATAGACATTTCTTTGTAGAACTGCCTGGAATCAAAAGAAATTATTTCAGTCTTCAACCATCTGGCCAACTCAATTGAAAGTGCGGTTTTACCAATGGCAGTTGGTCCAAAAACACAAATTAAATACCTTAAATCTATGGGCATGAGCAAATAAGAATTTAAATTTCGATAATGTCAAAGGCATAATTTAGATTTGGGTAGATATTAGTTGGATGAATCATACTGAACAGGAACTAAAACAACAGATAAGAAAACTGGAGGAGGCTTTAATTGAAGAAAAACAGCGCACGGCCTTTTCTACTGCGATACTCGAAAGTGGTAATTTAATTGTATGGACTGTTGATATTGATGGCCAGCTAGTCTCTTTTAATCAAAATTACTTTCATTATTTCTTACCCGCCAATAAGTCTAGTAAGATATATTATGAAAGAAATGGTAAGCTAAGATCCTCAAATGCCGAGGCTTTTTGGAAGAAAAAATACAAACAAATTCTAAAAGGCGAGCGTGTTAATCTGGAAATACAAATAAAAACTGAGAAAGGAAATGAGTGGAAGGAAGTATTTCTCAATCCCGTATATGATAACGATATTGAAATTTTAGCTATCTCAGGTGTTGCCTATGATATTACGGAAAAAACCGAGTCTAGAAAAAAGCTAAAAAACAGCGAAGAAAAATTCAGAAATATCTTTGAGTCTTTTCAAGATTTATATTTCAGAACCAATTTCAAGGGGAATATAACAATGCTCAGTCCATCAGTGAAGGATATTTTGGGCTATGATGAAGAGAAGATGATTGGTAAAAACGCAACCAACTACTATATCTATAACATAAAAATCAAGTCACTTTTAAGAAATCTGGTTGCCAATGGTAGTGTTAGAAACTTTGAAACCGGAATAATTCATAAATCTGGTAAAGTAATACCTTGTATTTGTAACATCCGAATAATTACCCACAAAGGTAAACCCCATTATATAGAAGGAGTTGCGAGGGATATCACTGAATTAAAAAAGACTAATGAAGAGCTACAGTATTCCAAAGAGGTTGCCGAAAAATCTTTAAAAATTAAAGAACGGTTTCTGGCTAATATGAGTCATGAAATAAAAACTCCCCTTAATGGTATTATCGGTATGATCAACCTGATTGATGAGCAAAATCTGAATGATGAAAACCTTGACAGGTTTAAATCGCTTAAGAGTTCAGCCGATATATTAATGGGTGTGCTTAATGACCTTTTAGATCTTTCTAAAATTGAGGCTGGAAAAATGGAATTGAGAAATTCTGTGGTAAACACGCAAAAATTCTTCGGGAAGCTTAAAACCCTTTACCATTACGAAGCTGAGCGAAATGGAATAAATCTTAGTTTTAAGCTGGATACCCGAATTCCTGAGAACATATTGGCCGATGAGATTAAGCTGATGCAAATCTTTTCCAATCTCATTTCCAACGCCATCAAATTTACGTCAGAAAAAGGTTCAATAGATGTGAGCCTAGCTGTAATGAAAGTAAAAAAGAGCGGAGGACTAAAATTAATTGGTCAGGTTTCAGATAACGGAATTGGTATCGATGAATCAAACAGAAAGCACTTGTTCAAAAGCTTTTCCCAGCTTGATAGTTCTACAAGTAAATCCTACAAAGGCACTGGCCTGGGACTTTACATTTCGAAGAAACTTACCGAATTAATGGGTGGAGATATTGGTATAGAAAGTAATGAGCCAAAGGGATCTAACTTTTGGTTTACATTTGATTCGATCGAGATATCGGCTTCTGCTGATATTAGTGAGCTTACCGAGGACATTTCCCTTTCAGCACAATCAAATATACTTGTAGTTGATGATAACAGTGTGAATCTTCAAATAGCCTCAGAAATACTCAGAAAGTCAGGGTGTAAGGTAACCTCAATGAATAGCGGTAAAAAGGCAGTTAAGTCAGCGCAAGCCGAAAAGTTTGATTTGATTTTTATGGATATTCAAATGCCTGATCTGGATGGTGTGGAAACTTCAAGGAGAATAAGAAAAATTGATCTGAACAAGCACACGCCTATTATTGCGATGACGGCCTATTCCATGAAAGGTGATCGCGAAAAGTACCTTTCGTCAGGAATGGACGATTATATTTCCAAACCCATCTTACCAGAATCGCTGATTTATACAGTAAAAAAATGGATCGATGAGGATCCACCTACTGAAAGAAAATCAAAAAGGAAGCTGCTAAAATCCTCACTTAACACATTGGATTTTAACACCCTTGAAAATTTGATGAAATTTGGCGGCAAAGAAATGGTGAAAGAAACACTGAATGAATTTAACACAGAATGTAAATTTCAAATTGCAAGTTTGCAAGAGGCGTATGCGGGCAACAATTTTGAAGATATTTTGGTTATATTGCATACACTCAAAGGCAACGCTGGTACGCTAGGGGTGCAAAAAATAGCCTTTTGGGCAGAATTCATGGAGGAAGAAGTTAAAAAGAAAAATTATCATATTTTTGACAGTAACTTAAAGGAATTGCAAAATCTATATTCCGAATTTAAAATCGCAATCAAACAGTTCTAATTTTTATTTTGTAATGGCAAAGAAAATTTTATTAGCAGACGATAGCCCGGTAATACAAACATTATCCAAAAAAATATTTAACGGCCAGGGCTATGATTTGGTGGGTGTTAAAACTGGTGCTAAAGTGATGGGCGAAATTGAAAATAACGACTTCGATGTTATCGTGTTAGACATCATTTTACCCGAAGTAAGTGGTATGGATTTAGCAAAGAAAATAAGGCAGCTTTCTGACAAAAAGAAGGCCTCAACTCCAATAATTGCCATTTCAGGTAATTACAAAAACTACTCTAAAACAGATTTTGACGAGGTAGGGATCAATGACTATTTGATCAAACCTCTGGACTATGACGCCTTGGTAAAAGCCGTAAAAAAGTATGCATAAATGAGTGTAAAATACTCTAAGCATTTTTTAAATAAACTCGAAGATCTTCTCGCTGAAACAGACTATATTTTACGTTACGAAAGAGGAAACTTCAATTCAGGGTGGTGTATTCTTAAAGACACCAAAATTATAATTGTAAATAAGTATTTTGCTACTGATGGTAAAATAAACTGTTTGCTAGATATTCTTAAATCTATTGAAGTAGATAAGTCCAGGCTTAGCGAGAAGAACCAAAAACTTTATTACGAACTTGCTCAAACAAAATTAGAGCTTTGAAAATAACATTTCTTGGCACCGGTACTTCTCAAGGCGTCCCTGTTATTGGATGCGAATGTGATGTTTGCCAGTCTCTTGATTTTAGGAATAAAAGACTCAGAACATCCGTTCATATAGAAGTGAATAAAAAAAGCTTCGTGATAGATACCGGGCCAGACTTTAGGCAACAAATGCTGAGAGAAAAGATTAAAAGGTTGGATGCTGTAATCTTTACGCACGAACATAAAGACCATACTGCCGGCATGGATGATGTAAGGTCCTATAATTTTCTGCAAAATAAAGAAATGCCCATTTATGCTCATGAAAGAGTGTTAGACCAATTAAAAATGGAGTTTAGTTATGTTTTTAATCATAAAGCATATCCTGGTGTACCTCAAATAGGTACCAATGAAATTTCAAAAGATCAACCATTTCTTATTGAAGGTATTAAATTCATTCCAATTGAAGTTATGCACTATAAACTGCCTGTACTTGGGTTTAGGGTTAATGACTTCACCTACATTACTGACGCAAACTATATATCTGAAGAAGAGAAAAAGAAAATTAAAGGCTCTAAAATAGTGGTAATCAATGCACTTCAGAAAAAAAAGCATATTTCCCATTTCAATTTAGAAGAGGCAATAGAAATGGCAGATGAATTGGGTGCTAACACAACCTATTTTACACACATAAGTCATAAACTTGGTTTACATGGAGATATTGAGAAAGAGCTTCCCGAAAATGTTATCATTGCACATGATGGATTAACTATCAATCTTTAGTGCACAACAATTATTATTTTTTAAAACATCTCACAAATGCGCTTGCCAATAAACTGGTGGGAGGTGTAATCATTGAGCTTTTTTCACAGAATAAAGATGAATTGATAATCGAAATAACAAAAGATGATCATCCAATTTTCATCAAAGCTCATTTCACCCCTTCATTTTGTTGTGTATCATTCCCAGATGAGTTTCATAGGGCAAGAAAAAACAGCGTGAACTTATTTGGTGAGATTGAAAATGACATAATAAAGAAAGTTCAATTATATAAGAATGAACGTGCATTTAACCTAACCTTACAATCAGGGTTTGTCCTGATTTTTAAACTACATGGTAACCGCTCCAACATTCTATTAGCTCAAAATAATAAAGTAGAAAAGCTCTTTATAAATAGACTTGAGAACGATTATAACATTATTCCAGATAAGCTTCATCGAGAAATTGATCAAAGTTATAGCCGGTTTAAGGAATTAAATGGTAATTATAAATCGCTGTTTCCAACGTTTAACAAAAGCCTACAGCAGTATTATGAAAGATCAATTGCCTATTTAAATAACATAGACGATCAATGGAACAAATTGCAAGAGTTATTACAGGAGTTAGAGCAGCCTGGTTTTTATGTGACTATTCACGAGCTTTCACTCATTCCACTAGAGAACGGCAAAAAATTTACAGATGCAATAGAAGCATTAAATCACTTCTTCTGCACATACGTCTCAACTTATCATTTTAACAAAACAAAAGCTCAGGAGATAAACAAGCGGTTGACATTATTAAAAAAGTCAGAATCATACATTAAAAAAACTCAAGGCAAGCTTATAGAGATCCGAAACAATGCCAGCTACAGAGTATTTGGAGATTTGATTATGGCAAATTTGCATACGTTAAAAGAAGGACAATCAGAAGTTGAATTGACTGATTTCTATACCGGACAGCCCGTTAAAATCAAGTTAAAAAGAACGTTAACACCGCAAAAAAATGCTGAGTTGTACTATCGAAAAGCAAAGAATCAGGATGTTGAAATTAGAACACTAGAAAAAAACATTCAGCAAAAAGAACAGCAGGCACTCAATTTAGAGCTTGAAATTGAAGAAGTAAAAAAAGCCAATGATTTTAAAGAACTTAAAAACTTCATAACAACAAGTATGCCTATCAAAGAATCAAAGGTAAACCTGCCATACACAGAGTTTAGCTGGATAGGCTTCAAAATTTGGGTTGGAAAGAATGCCCAATCGAATGATAAATTAATTCAACTAGGTTTTAAAGATGATTTATGGCTTCACGCGAAGGATGTTTCAGGTTCACATGTGCTAATAAAACATCAAGCTGGTAAAAATATACCTACTGAAGTAAAAGAAAAAGCAGCGCAGTTAGCCGCCTATTTTTCTAAACGTAAGACAGATTCTCTCTGCCCGGTGATTCTAACGCCAAGAAAGTATGTTAGAAAACGAAAAGGCGACCCACCAGGAGCAGTTGTAGTAGATAAAGAATTAGAAGTGATCCTGGTTGAACCGCTAAAATGGTGATTATTCTACCACATTGAGTTTTACAGTATTTGTTCTACCTCTTGCATGAATTGGCATACTTGCGGTGGTAATAAATACATCACCTTTGGAAATATGTCCTTTTTCCTTCAATATCTCTTCAATATCTGCGAAAGTGTCATCGGTAGAGACTTCTTTATCATAGTAGTAGCCTCTTACACCCCAAATCAGATTCATGGTATTTAAGAGTGGTCTGTTGCTTGTAAAAATAAAAATATTTGCTTTTGGCCTGTGGGATGCCAATTTAAAAGCTGTGTAACCCGAAGCTGTCATGCCTACAATGGCTTTGGCCTGGGATGCCTTTGCCAGGCGTGCCGAAGCTAAAACCAATGTATTATTTAAGAAAAGGTCATCGTCTTCATCCGGCAATCCGTGCTTAAAATAAAGGTCTGCCTGAGCTTCTACGCTGGTTATTGTTTTTACCATACTTTTAATTACCTCTACCGGGTACAATCCTGCAGCAGTTTCAGCAGAAAGCATAAGCGCATCAGCACCATCCATCACAGCATTGGCAACATCGTTGGTTTCTGCTCTTGTTGGGCGCGGGTTTTCAATCATACTTTCCATCATCTGTGTAGCAATAATCACCGGTTTTGCAGCTCTATTACACATTTGTACAATTCGTTTTTGTGCCATAGGAACTTCTTCCATATATATTTCTACACCCAAATCGCCACGTGCCACCATTATTGCATCTGTTGCTTCCACAATAGCTTCAATATTTTTTATAGCTTCGGGCTTTTCTATTTTTGCTATAATTCTGCACGACTTACCTGCCTTTTTAATTCTTTTTCTCAGGTCCAAGATATCTTTCTCAGATCTTACAAACGAAAGTGCTATCCAATCTACTTCTTGCGAAATACCAAACGCTAAATCTTTAAGATCCTTCTCTGTTAATGCAGGTGCCGACACTTTAGTGAAAGGTAAATTAATGCCCTTTCTTGATTTAAGTTTACCTCCAAATACCACCTCTGTTACTACATCTTCACCCGATTTCTCAATGACCTTTAATTCAATTTTACCGTCATCTATCAGGATCATATCCCCGATAGCAACATCACTTACCAGGTTTTGATAAACCGTACTAACCTTCGAAGCATTGCCAACCATTTCCTTGTTGGTAATAGTTAATTTTTGCCCCTTTTTAATCTTAGTGCCTTTCTCTACTTCCCCTACCCTTATCTTCGGTCCTTGTAAGTCTTGCAGCAGGCAAATGCATGTATCTAATTCCTCATTAAGTTCGCGAACGTATTTTATCACTTTTGCATGATCTTCATGAGTGCCATGAGAAAAGTTGAGCCTGAATATATCAACCCCTGCTTCAATTAATTTTTTTAGCTTGTCTTTTGTATTAGAAGCCGGCCCTACCGTTGCTATTACTTTTGTCTTGTTAAAAAGTATTTCCTCTCTCATAATTAATGCAAAAAGTTGTCCCTAGATTTAAGTTTGTCCATTGAAATCCCGGCAATATATTCAATGTATTTCACATCACGCAATTGTTTTAGCACTTCTTCTGACGCAAACGTTTGAAAACACCCAATAATTTTTAGCACATAATCGAAGTGCGGCATTTCCGGTAATATTAGCTGACTTTCATTTTCAGGTGATTTGTTCTTATAAAGATAGATTTCACAACTCTCATCCTCATGTTTGGCATTTAATATCACCATCTCTTTGCCCGCCTTATCATGGGCCACATGATCGTCAATCTTTACCAGATGAGTATGCAAACCTTTGTTAAGCGACCAACATAGTTTATGAAACTTAGCTGACGATGTTATTCCCAACAACTCAAAGTCATATTCAAAATCTACAATTAGCTTCGTCTTCTTCATAGTATCAATTATCCCAAAATTAGAGTGAAGTTTTAAGTTTTTTTAACTATTCTTGGCTAAATAATGAAGGGCAATAACTTTCAAAAAATTGTTTGACATTAAACCATTAATGTATTTCTTTGCAGATATTTTAACTAAATCATTAAACACATGTCTGAAATAGCACAAAAAGTTAAATCAATCATCATCGATAAGTTAGGAGTTGAAGAATCAGAGGTTACTCCTGAAGCAAGCTTCACTAACGATCTTGGAGCGGATTCATTGGATACAGTAGAACTTATCATGGAGTTTTAAAAGGAATTTAACATTTCCATCCCTGATGATCAGGCTGAGAACATTGCCACTGTAGGACAAGCAATTTCTTACTTAGAAGAAAACGTAAAATAATTTAAATATAAGCCTCACTCAACTTATTCTATGAGAAGAGTAGTAGTTACAGGAATTGGTGCACTTACGCCCATTGGAAGCAATACCAATGATTATTGGAATGGTTTGAAAAATGGGGTAAGTGGTGCTGCTCCTATCACAAGATTTGATGCCGAAAAATTTAGGACGAAGTTTGCCTGCGAGGTAAAAAACTTCAACGCTGAAGATCATTTCGACAGAAAGGAAGCCCGAAAAATGGACCCTTTCACTCAATATGCCCTTGTGGTGGCTGAAGAGGCTATGCAAGACTCTAAACTTGATCTAGAATCAATAGATCATGATAGGGCCGGTGTAATTTGGGGATCGGGAATTGGTGGTTTAATGACCTTCCAGGAGGAAGTAAAGAGTTATGCAAATAACGACAATACTCCCAGGTTTAATCCATTCTTTATACCAAAGATGATTGCCGATATAAGTGCCGGATACATATCTATCAAATATGCATTCAGGGGGCCTAATTTTGTGACGGTTTCTGCATGTGCTTCTGCTACCAATGCACTGATAGACGCTATGAACTATATCCGCTTAGGACACATGGACATAGCTATATCTGGCGGCAGTGAGGCGGCTGTTACTGAAGCAGGAATAGGTGGCTTTAATGCTATGAAAGCACTTTCTGAGCGAAATGATTCACCAGAAACTGCCTCAAGACCATTCGATAAAGACCGAGATGGCTTTGTATTAGGTGAAGGTGCTGCTGCTCTTATTTTAGAGGAGTATGAACATGCCAAAGCAAGAGGAGCCAAAATTTACGCAGAACTTATCGGTGGTGGAATGTCGGCTGATGCTTATCATATTACCGCACCACATCCTGAAGGATTAGGAGCAACTAATGTGATGAAGAATGCACTAGCCGATGCTAAAATCAAACCTGAAGATGTTGATTACATAAATGTTCACGGCACATCTACACCATTAGGAGATGTAAGTGAGACATTGGCAATCAAACGAATTTTTGGTGACCACGCTTATAAACTGAATATAAGCTCTACAAAATCAATGACTGGTCACCTACTAGGTGCCGCAGGTGCTATTGAAGCTGTGGCGTGTATAAAAGCGATGGAAAACAGTCTTGTGCCTCCAACGATCAACCACTTTACTGATGATGACAACCTAGACAACAAACTGAACCTTACTTTTAACAAAGCTCAGGCCAGAGACATCAAAGTTGCACTAAGTAATACGTTTGGTTTTGGTGGTCATAACACTTCTATTATTTTCCGTAAACTGGAAGACTAGTGTATCGTGCTGCAAAGCGCTTTTTAAATACATTTAAGAGAAAATCTACTACAGATAAAAGGCTTATTACCGCAATAGAAACTATTGTAGGTAGTAAGCCTTTAAATTTAAATCTTTACAGGCTAGCCACACTTCATTCTTCCATTGCAAATATTAATGATCGTGGCCATAAAGAATCCAATGAGCGTTTGGAGTACCTAGGTGATGCCATTCTTGGAGCTGCCATTGCAGATTTTCTTTTTAAAAAATACCCTTTTAAAGATGAAGGTTTCTTAACAGAGATACGTTCGAGGATTGTCAATCGAGAGTCATTAAATACCTTAGGCAAGAGAATTGGATTAGACAGTATAATACAATACGATAAAAACCATTCAAGCAAACTTTCTCATAAGTCACTTTATGGTGATACGTTAGAAGCATTAGTGGGAGCAGTATACCTCGATCGTGGATTCAGTTATTGTAAATCATTTATTATAGAAAAACTGATTATCCCTTACTATGATTTACAGAATATAGTTGATTCTGACGTTAATTTTAAAAGTAAATTAATCGAGTGGGCCCAAAAGGAGAACCATTCTATTGAATTTGAAATTATACATGTAAAAACAGAAGGTAGGCACAAAGAATTTACGGCTGAAATAGCTATAAATGAACAAAAGCAAGGTCAAGGCTATGGTTTTAGCAAGAAAAAGGCTGAGCAAGATGCAGCAAGAAAAACACTACAGCTGCTAGGTTTAATAGAGAAGGAATGAGAATAGGCACAGCTACAGTTAATCAGACACCCTTAGACTGGAGGGGTAACACGCAAAATATAATTTCAGCTATCCGAGAAGCAAAGCAGAATAAGCTTGAATTGCTCTGTTTACCTGAATTATGTATTACCGGCTATGGTTGTGAAGATTTATTTTTAAGTGATTGGCTATACGAAAAAGCTCTTTATGAACTTTTTAAGATTATTCCTGAATGTACTGGCCTGTTAGTGGCCATCGGGCTGCCTATTAAATTTGAAAGTAGAAATTATAATTGTGCCTGCCTCATTAATGATGGCAAAATTGAGGGCTTTTATGCTAAACAAAATATGGCACTCGATGGAGTGCACTACGAGCCAAGGTGGTTTATTCCCTGGGAAGTAGGAAAAATTTCAAAACTGTTACTAAACGGTTCCGAATATCCTATTGGTGATATAACCTATGATTATAAAGAGTGGAAAATTGGTTTTGAAATCTGTGAGGACGCCTGGAGAGAAGATCGACCTGCTTGCAGATTAGTTGAGCGGGGGGTTAACATGATACTCAATCCAAGCGCCAGCCATTTTGCTTTTGGTAAGACTGAAGACAGGCAAAGGCTTGTAATGAACAGCTCTAAGGAATTTAAATGCACGTATGTATATGCTAACCTTTTAGGCAATGAAGCCGGAAGAATGATTTACGATGGCGAAATGATGATCGCCCAATATGGAAGTATCGTGAAACGCAATGCATTGCTTTCATTTAAAAAAACTAACCTTATTTTTTCAGATATTAAACCAGAGAAAGGTCATTTCCCTGATAGTAGCCTCTCCAAATCAGATAAAAATGAAGAGTTTGTTCAGGCATCATCGCTTGCCCTGTTTGATTACCTAAGAAAAAGTAAAAGTAAAGGATTCACTCTTTCATTAAGTGGTGGTGCAGATTCTTCTACTATTGCCCTCCTAGTTTCAGAAATGGTGAGGCGAGGAATTGATGAGCTAGGAATAGAAGAATTTAAAAGAAAGTTAGGGCTGGAATTAAATATTACTGCAACGTCCAACCACACTATTGTAAAAGAAATTTGTAGCCAATTGCTGAGTTGTGCATATCAGGGCACCAAAAACTCCAGCTCCGACACCTTTAATTCAGCAAAAGAATTGGCTGAAGAAATAGGTGCGTGTTTTTATCACTGGACGATTGATGAAGAAGTAAATTCTTATACTTCAAAAATTGAAAAAGCCTTGGGTAGAAAATTAAATTGGGAAACCGATGATATTGCACTACAAAATATTCAGGCTCGATCTCGTTCACCAATAATTTGGATGATGGCCAATATTAAGAACAACCTATTGCTCACCACTTCGAACAGAAGCGAAGGGGACGTAGGCTATACAACCATGGATGGTGACACCAGTGGCAGCATTTCACCCATTGCAGCGGTGGATAAGTTTTTTATTATTCAGTGGTTGCAATGGGCAGAAAAACATTTAGGCTATAAATCTTTGAGGTATGTGAATTCATTGGCGCCTTCAGCAGAACTGAGACCTTTGGAACATTCACAAACAGATGAGGCGGATCTTATGCCTTATCATATCATAGTAGAAATAGAAAAATTGGCCATCCGTAACCATCAATCGCCAATGGAAGTGTACAACAATCTAAGAGTCAGAAAACTTGAGCCAGAAGTACTATTAAAAGAACATATTTCGAAATTTTATAGACTATGGAGCAGAAATCAATGGAAGAGGGAAAGAATTGCCCCCTCTTTTCATTTAGATGATTTTAATGTAGATCCAAGAACATGGTGTCGCTTTCCAATTCTTTCTAAAGGGTTTGAAGAAGAATTAAAGGAACTTGCCGTTATTTAATTGAAAATTAATGAGCAATTAACTGCTACTTTTAAAGCATAAAAGTAAGAACTGTTTACTTTTGCGCCATGTCAATTTTAAGCTACCTTATCTGGAATGTTGATCCAGAATTTTTCACCATTCCAATTATTGATAGACCTGTCAGATGGTATGGGTTACTCTTTGCGCTTGGCTTTTTAGTAAGTCAACAAATCATGTTTTACCTGTATCGCAAAGAAGGTAAGCCTGAAAAAGATGTAGAGACATTAACCATTTACATGATTATTGCAACAGTTTTAGGTGCCAGGTTAGGTCATGTATTATTCTACGAGCCTGATAAATACCTGGCGAACCCAATTGATATATTAAAAGTTTGGGAAGGTGGTTTGGCGAGTCATGGTGCTGCTTTTGGAATTTTATTTGCCCTTTGGCTCTATACTAAGTATGACATCAAAGTTAAATTCTTCTGGATAATTAAGGGGCTATTAGGTGTTCCTACTTCTATGAGCGCCAAAAAAGTTAACCGCCCGGGGCAAAACTATCTTCAGGTTGTAGATCGTATTGTGATTGTGGTTGCATTAACGGGTTGCCTTATTAGAATGGGAAATTTCATGAATTCCGAAATATATGGTTTGCCTACCAAATCGAATTTCGGGGTTTTATTTGCTAAAAATGTAGAGCAGGTTTTTATTTCAGATTCGAGTCCTATCGAGGAGCTAAGCATCACAAAAAAAGAAAATAAGCCTTTAACAGAAGAAGGTTTAGCTCCCGTTAATGTACATCTAGAATTTAAAGATCAGCCGGAAATTCTTAATGAGGAAAGTTTAAAAAGAT